>NZ_JAVDQF010000001.1:3182132-3500345 GCF_031454135.1 Arthrobacter russicus | reverse complement strand
GCCCGAGCTGCAGCTCGCCGGACATGCCAATCGGATCAATCCGGATGTCTGGAATCCGATGATCATGGGTTTCCAGCAGCTGTACGGTTTGGCACCACGCACCGCCGAGTCGGTGCTCGCATCGATTCCGGAAGAGCGTTACGCCTGAGTCCCCGGTGCCCGGCTGAAGACTTTCGAGCTTCGGGCCATCTCGACCACGATCTTCTTCTCATTGCCCGGCTCCATCGGGTCATACCAGAGCCGGGTTTTCTGCCCGTTGAGCACCGGGGCGTTTTCGCTGATCAGCATGCTCCGGCGGACCCAACGCTGCCGGCTTTCGGCGTCATGGAAGGTGAAGGTCACCGTGGTCAGGATATTGGCGCTCTCCCGGAACCGGACGTACCCCTGATCGGAGACCGCGGCAACGGTCTCCCGGCCATTGCGCATGATCTCTTCCTCCAAACGGCCGCGGCCGGCCCGCCTGACCGCACCGAGCACACTGAGCAGAATCAGCAACGCCGAGACCGCCAGCGCGGCCGAACCGACAATCCAAAGCACCGAGGTGTCCGAGCGCGCGGCCTCGGCAGAACTCGCGGTCCAGAGGAACACCGAGCCGAAACCGAGCAGAATCAGGCCGAGGCCCAGCCCCACGTTGAAGCGTTCCCGCCGCAACGACATCGCCGACCAGGCGATGAACGAGATGATGCTGCCGGTCATGCCCAGCGGGATCGCGACCATCGAGAGTACTTCGGGAGCCGCTTCGAACCCGCCGGCCGTGAAGTCCGACCAACCGTAACCGGCGAATCCGCCGAAGCCGATCAGAAGCGCCCCGGTGACCAGCAGAGGCAACGGGCCGCGTTTCCGGGCGGCACGCTCCCGGGCCGCTGCGGACGGATCGATAAGGCTCATGCCTCATTGAATCCGGCAACGACCACGCTGGCAAGGCCCTTCAGCCGGTCAATTGCGAAATATCGATGCGGCCGAGCCGCTCCAGATCCGCCAGGATGTCGATGCCTTTGACCGTACCGCCCGACACCGTGAAGGCGAGCACCGAGAACAATCTGCCGTCCACGACCGTCGCCAACCCGGCGACGCCGTTGACCAGTACCGGCACCTCGAACCGGGCGAACTGCGAAAACATCAATGCTTGCGACGCGACGTTTGCCGCACCCTGGATCCGTTGGGTATTCGCATTGAACGCCCCTTGGTCCACCCGCAACTCGACTTCCGGATCCAAGACCGCCACCATCGCGTCGAAGTCGCCGGTCAGCGAGGCGGCATGGAAAGCCGCCACCACGGCACGTTGCTTGGCAAGATCCGGATCCGGCACCGTCGCGACGCCCTGCACTTTGCGCCGAGCCCGGCTGGCGAGCTGGCGGGTCGCTTCGGGCGACTTGCCGACCGCTTCGGCGATCTCCTCGAACGGCAGCGCGAAGACATCGTGCAGCACGAAGGCCAGCCGTTCCGCCGGCGACAGGGTCTCCAGCACCACCAATAGCGCCACCCCCACGGAATCGGCCAGAATCGCCTGTTCTTCCGGGTCAGCGGCATCCGCGCGGCGCAGCATGAGCTCCGGGAGCCGGATCCGCTCCTCGGCCGCCTCCAACGGACCCTCGCGTTGCGCACCGCGGCTGCGCAAGAAATCCAAACAGATCCGGCCGACCACTGTGCTGAGCCAGCCCGCCAGGTTTTCGATCGTGGTCGCATCCTGACGGGACAACCGCAGCCACGCCTCTTGGACGGCGTCGTCGGCTTCGCTGAAACTGCCCAGCATCCGGTAGGCCACCGCTCGCAGCCGCGGCCGTTGCGCCTCGAACTGCTCGGTCAAAAGATCATTTCGCACCATCTGTCACATTCTCCCTCGGGGATTCGTCATCAGTATGACGGCGCGTTCGCGCCGAATGTGACAATGCCGCGAAAACCAAGGAGAACTGATGGAAGCCCGGATCAAAAACCCCGCAATCGCCGCCCCCGGAGCAATGCAGGCGCTGCTCGCCCTGGGCAAGGCCGCCGAAGCTTCAGCCGTGCCCAAGACCACGCACAAAATGGTCCACCTGCGGGCGAGCCAGATCAACGGCTGCGCCTTCTGCGTGGACATGCATTCCCGGGAATTGCGCGAAGCCGGGGAATCCGCAGAACGCATCGCCTCGATCGCGGCATGGCGGCACTCGCCGCTGTACAACCAGGCCGAACGCGCAGCCTTGGCCTTGACCGAAGCGCTGACCCGGATCGCGGATCAGGCCGATCCAGTGCCGGATGCGCTGTGGTCGGCGGTAGCCGAGCACTATTCGGCCGATGAACTGTCCTCCTTGATCTTGTCGATCAGCACGATCAATGTCTGGAACCGGATCAACATGGCGATCGCGCAGCCGGCCGGCGCGAAGTGGAACTAACCTGCCCGTTTGGACCTGTTTTCCGGAAGGAATCTCGGCTAGAACAGAGTGATGCGAACAACTGTGGGATTCATCGGCATCGGCATCATGGGCGAGCCGATGGCCCGGAACCTGGTCGATGCCGGCACCGATCTGCTGATCTGGAATCGTCGGCCGGAAAAATCCGCGGCACTCCTGGCCGCGGGTGCCCGGGCGGCAGCCGATGCTGCCGAAGTATTCCGCAGCGCCCGGGTCACCATCATGATGCTGGCCAATGGCGATGCCATCGACTCGGTCCTCGGCCGGGGCACCGAGGAGTTCGCGGAAAACGTCCGGGACCGGGTGATCGTGCACATGGGGACCACGCCTCCGGAGTATTCGCTCGGCCTGGAAACCGAGATCCTCGCCGCCGGCGGCTCCTATCTGGAGGCGCCGGTTTCCGGCTCCCGGAAACCCGCCGAAGCGGGCGAGCTGATCGGTATGCTGGCCGGTCCGGACGAGGTGGTGGCCGAGGTCCGGCCGCTGCTGGCCCCGATCTGCCGGGAGACCGTGGTCTGCGGCGCAGTTCCGGCAGCGCTCATGATGAAGCTTTCGGTCAACATCTTCCTAATCAGCACCGTGACCGGGTTGGCCGAATCCTTCCATTTCGCCGGGCAACAGGGCCTGGACCTGCAGCAGCTGCGTGGCATACTGGATTCCGGCCCGATGTCCAGCAGCGTTTCGCGGATCAAATCGGAGAAGCTGGTGGAATCCGACTTCGCCGCGCAGGCCGCGATCGCCGATGTGTTGAAGAACAACCAGTTCATCGCCTCGGCGGCCCGGGCCGCCGGCATCGCCACGCCGGTTCTGGATGCCTGCCATGCCCTGTTCGCCGAGACCGACGCCTTGGGGCACGGCAGCGCCGACATGGCCGCCGTCATCCGCGCGATCGAAGCGAGGACTTCGGCCGCGCGGGGTCCGCGGCGACCGGTCGAATCGATTCAACCGGGCCAGTAGACCCGCGGGGCGAGCTCTCGTCCGGCCGGGCACGACGGCGCCGGAGCAGCTTCGCGGCCACCGGCTGCCCGAGCAGCACGCCCGCCAGCACCAGCAGCAAGCCGCCGGCCTGCTGTGCCCCCAAGGCTTCGCCGGCGATCAGCGTACCGAGCAACACCCCGGTCACCGGATTGAGCAACCCGATCAAGCCGACGCTCCCGGCGCCCAGGTGCCGCAGACCGGAGAACCAGGCCACATAGGCCAGTGCGGTCGCCACGATGGTGACATAGCCGAAGCCCCAAAGCGCCGCCCCGTCCAAAGCCGGCGGAGCGCCTTCAAAGAGCATTGCCACCGGGAGCAGCACGATCCCGCCGGCCAGCAGCTGCCAAGAACTCAGGGCCATGATGTCGATTCCGGAGCTCCATTTCTTGGCCAGCACGTAGCCGAGCGAAGACATCAGCATTGCGGCCACCGAGGCCAGCACGCCGAGCGGGCGCGCCGGGGCTTCCGCGCTGAACAGCATCAAGCAGACTCCCCCGATGCCCAAGGCGGCGCCGAGCAGGTGCAACAGCTTCGGCCGGTCCGCAAGCAGCAGCCAGGCCAACAGCATCATCACCACCGGCGAGGTCGCCATGATCGTCGAGGCGACATTGGTCGGCAGCAGTTGCGCGGCAGCGTAGATCAGCACGAAGAAAGCAGCCACGTTGAGCGTGCCCAAGACCGCCGACTTCCACCACCATGAGCCCTGCGGAATCCTCCGGCTGAGCAGCAGCAGCAGAATTCCGGCCGGCAGGGCGCGGATCGCGGCACCGTAAAGCGGATGGTCCGCTGGCAGCAATTGCTTGGTGACGAAATAATTGCTGCCCCAGGCGATCGGCGCGATGGCCGCGACGAGCGCCCACCGAAAATTACCTTCCATGGAAGTTATCATACCTTCCACGGAAGATTATGATCGTTGCCATGACTACGCCGCATGACCACGTTGCCCGGATCCAGGCAGAATGGCGCCAGGAACGGCCGGACCTCGACGTGCATCCGCAGGGGGTGATCGGCAGGCTGCACCGGCTTTCCGGATTCCTGACCGAAGAACTCTGCACGGTGTACCGCCGGTTCGGCCTGGGCGAAGGAGACTTCGATGTGTTGGCCACATTGCGTCGGGCCGGCGCCCCTTACGAACGTGCGCCCGGCGAGCTGGCCCGGTTCACCATGGTGACCACCGGCGCGATCACCAAACGGATCGACCGCTTGGAAAAGGCCGGCCTGGTGGTCAGATCGGTGCGTGCCGACGACGGCCGTGGCCGGGTCGTCGGTTTGACCGCAGCCGGCAAAAGCCTGATCGATCAGGCCTTCACGGAGCACATGAAAAACGAGCGGCGCCTCCTCGACGCGCTCTCCGCCGAAGATGCCGCACAGCTGGAACGGCTGCTCACGGTTTGGTTGCGCAATTTCGAAACCCCCGACCACACCCGATAACGCCGCTGCCTGCACTAATCTGATGGCATGCGCACCCTGATCCGGCCGGACGGCCGGCTATACGATTCCTGGCTCGCAGCACACCGGGAATTCGCCGGCGCGCACCAAGACGGCACCGGGCTGCTGCCGAGTGTAGACGCCGGAGACCCGGCCGCGTTCGACGCCTGGCTGGCGAGCATTCTGCTACAGGACGACCCGGCCGTGGCGCCTGCTCCGGGCATGGTGCATTGCAGCTATTTCTGGATCACCGAAGCAGCCGAGTATCTCGGCGGAGTTTCGATCCGGCACCGGCTGAACGACTATCTGCTCAACTATGGCGGGAACATCGGTTACAGCGTGCGGCCGAGCCGGCGTCGGGAAGGCATTGCGAGCTGGGCCTTGGCAGAAGCGCTCGGCAAGGCGGCGGAGCTGGGCTTGCCCCGGGTCCTGGTGACCTGTCTGGAATCCAACGAGGGTTCCCGCCGGACCATCGAGGCCAATCGCGGCGTCTACGAAGATTCCCGGACTCCACCGGACGCCCCGGAAGCGGTCCGGCGCTATTGGATCGAGACCTGAAATCGAGACCTGAAACAGTCCGGACCCACCGGCCCGGGAGCGATCCCTGGTCCGGCGAACTCCGGTCAGGCGGAATGCGCCGAGCTGAGCTCGTCCGACTCTGCGATCAATCGGGTCAGTTCAGCTTGTTCCGCGTCGTCCAATACCGACAGCCGCTTCCGGAAAGCCGCCACCGTGAGTTCCTCCGCGGCCGCCCAACGCTCGGCGAGCTGGGGCACCGCAGCAGCCTCGCGATTAGCCGCTTCGATATCCGCCTCGCGCCAGCCCAGGCTCTCGAAATGTTTCGGGCTGCTCAGCGCCGGATCAGCGATCATGGCCCATGGAATTTCCAGTCCCTGCACGGCGAGTGCTGCGAAGTGCAGTCCGCCGCGCAATTCACGCAACAGCATCAGCAGAAAGGCCGCGGCAGCCAACGGATCTTCCGGGCGCTCCACCCGGCGCCAAGCGCCGAAAAGCGCCAAGGCGGAGATTCCGGTCTGGTCCACCACCCGGCCGGCGAGTTCCACCAGCCGCTCCGGATCGCTCAATCCGGCCAAATGGCTCCTGCCCCAGGCAGAACAGACTCCGAGGTAGGCCGAAAGCGCCTCCGCCGCACTGACGCCCGCCGTTTTGCGCCACAGATGCTCGATCAGGCTGGGTTGGAAGATGCCCATGATTTCTGCGGCCGCAACCGCATTGACCTCGCCCAGCGCCGCAACCCGGCCGCGGAAGTACAACGCCGATCCGTGCATGCCGATCGCTTCACCGGCCGCCCTGATCTCCGGGGAAACCATGAACTTCGAGCCGACGCTCACCAGGGCATCTTTCGCCATTGAACTGCCTTTCCGCTTGGTTCCAGGGACTCGGCCTGCCGGTCCCCACGTACCTCCCACGGTACTGCAGAATGCCGCGCCCCCGGCCCGGTCCGGCAACTCGAATCGGTGCTGCTGGGAATCAGCGCGAGGTCGGGCCTGCCGTTCAAAAACGCGGCCGGATTCAGGGTTGACTCGACGGATGGAGATCAGGTCAGTCATCGAACGACGGATATTGCTCAACTACCAGCTCGACCGGGCACTTGCCCGGGACTTGCTGCCCGCACCGTTGCGCCCGCAGATCGTCCAGGGCAACGCGGTGGCCGGGACTTGTTTCATCCGCCTGGCGCAGGCCCGGCCGGCCGGAATTCCCGCTTCCTTGGGCTGGCGGATGGAAAATGCCGCGGACCGGATCGCGGTCGAATGGGACGGGCCCGACGGCGTGCAACGCGGGGTGTTCTTGCCGCAGCAGTTTTCCGGTTCGCGGTTCGCGGCAGCCAGCGGCCGGTGGCTGCCGGGCCCCGGCGAGCGCGGCACCTTCCGGGTCCAGGAAACCGACCGCGAATTCCGCCTCGAAATGCATGCGCGCGAACAGTTCACCCGAGTACATGCGAAGCGGGCCGAGAACTGGCACAGCGACCTGTTCCCGAGCCATCGAGCGGCCTCGGAATTCGTCGCGGCAAGTCCAGTTGCCTGGTCCGCAGCAGCCCGGACCGGGGTGCTCACCGGGGTCCGGCTCCGGACCGGGTATTGGGCCACCTCGCCGCTGGAGGTCCGCGAACTGGAGTCGTCGTTTTTCAATGCCCTGCCGGCGGATTCCGCGAGGTTCGACCATGCGTTGTTGATGCAGGCGATACCGGCCCGTTGGAGTCGAGCCGCAGGGCCATGAAAACACTGTGCGGATCGGCCGAATAGTCGGCGAAGGGCTCCGCCTCGGTGAAGCCGTGCGCCCGGTAAAGCCGCCGGGCCGGAGCGAAGAAATCCTGCGAACCGGTTTCCAGGAACAAACTCCGATAACCGCGCGTTCCGGCTTCCCGCACGATCTCGCCGAGGATCGCGCCGGCGACGCCGCGGCGCCGGGCGCCGCCCGCGGTCCGCATCGACTTGATCTCCCCCGAGGTCGCGGACAGCTGCTTCAAAGCACCGCAGCCCAGCAACGAGCCTGGTTCCCGTGCCGTCCAGAACGTGACGTCCGGTTGCTTCAGCCGGTCGAGGTCCAAGGCGTGCACGCTTTCGGCCGGGGAGGTTCGAAGCATCTCCTCGAGGTGTTCGGCCAACAAAGCGCGGACCTCCGGATGGTCCGGGCTTTCGGCGACGATCCGCATGCTGTTGGTCCTGTTCTGTTCGGATTGCCGGAGATCTTCGAATTCTAGCTACTGCAGCGATTCGACTCCGGCCAGCACCGCAGCCAAGCCCTCCTGGCTGGCCAGAATCCGGAAGTGTCCGGATCCGTGCAGCCGGAATTCCGCTGCACCGGGCAGCGTCCGGTCGCCCGGGATGTGCGGGTCAAAACTCGGCAGCACCGAGACGATCCGGGAATTGACTTCGGCCTGGGCGGCAAGCGCCCGGATGGTTTCGCTGTCCGGGCGGAATTCGCGCAAGGTCCGCCCCACCGCACGGGCGGCGTAACGCGAGCCCTGGAACGGCGTTGCCACGGCGACCATGCCGAGCACCGCCAAGCGGCCGCCTGCCGCACCTGATTCCGTTTGCCCGGCAGCAAAATCCAGCAACACCTGCTTGCCGATCAATCCGCCTTTGCTGTGCGCCACCAGGACCACCCGTTCGGTGCCGGACCCGGCCCGGGCTGCGATCCGTTCGAGTTCTGCGCTGAGCAGCCGTGCACCATGCATCACCGGGCGCCGGTTGTCGCCGAGGCCAGGCAGCGGAAGCACCCGGTAGCCGTGCCGATTGAGTTTGCGGGCCAGCGGCAGCATGAACCGCCAGGATTCATAGACCCCGGGAATCAGCACCAGCAACGGCTTCTCCGGGTCGCCTGCGGCGAGCGCACCCGGTTGCTCCCGGGAGACCCAGGCCAAGGTCTGGCCCCGTACCGCCGCGGCGTAATCGGCGGCCCGCTGGCCCCATCGTCTGCCCAGGCTCCGGTCCATGTGCACCAGCCTACGTTCCATCGCAGGACTCCGCGGCCCGGCGGTCCCGATCAGCTGGCGGACCGATCCGCCGGACCGGTAGATTTGGGCTTCAGATCGGAAGTGCTGCGGGGAAGGGAGATGCCGGATGACCAGGTTGCGCCCGCTCGCCGGCGCCCTGCTGCCGGCGGTTTCGCTGGGCTTGGTGCTGGCCGGCTGTTCGCTGCCCGCCGACGTCGCGAATGCCGAACGTGCGGCGGCGAAAGTCCATGACGCACTCTCTGCGCTCCCCGCAGTGCAGAGCGTGCTGAGTGAAGTCGACGACGGCGGGTTCGATGCCGGGATCAGGCGATACACCGTGGTCACGATGGACGATCCGGTCACCGTGGCGCAAATCCAGACGGTTGTTTCGACCTGGAATTCGCTGCCGGAAGGCGGTGCGGAACCGTTTCCGGTCGGCAAGGGCGAAAACCTCAACCTGAAGCTGGCCGCAGAGCCGACGGCTCTGCTGATGGTCGACCCGGGGTTGCGCGAAGCGGAGATCACCCCGTACGCAGCGGAATGGGCGCAGAACGCTTTTGACCGCCTGCCGAGCGAGACCAAGATTTCGAGAAAAGTGCTGAACAACGTTCCAGTCAGTACCAAGATTGTGCGGCCAGGCATCTCCCCCTCCGGTCAGGCGGCGCTGCTGGAACGGCTGAATCTGGCGACTCGGGAAGATCCGATGCTGGTGCGGATCCAATCTGGCCCACGGTCCTCCGACCAGTCGAGAGTCGACCCGCCGATGCAGCCCGCGCTGCCGGCCACGCTGCGCGGCTTCGAGGCGGCCTTCGCCCAGTTGGCCGAGATCGATCCGCAGAACGAACGGGCCTTCAGGTTCCGGACTGCTCCCGGAGAGAAAATCATGGTGGAGTTCACGCTGCCCGCGGCGCTTCCCCCGGATTTCAAGCCGAAAGCAGACAACGACCTTGCCGCGATCACCGGAACCGCCGCTTGGCCGCGGATCCAAGCGATCATGCAGACGGTGAAACCGGCGGCAACCGATCTTGTGGTCGGATTTGAGCTGCCCTCCGCGTCGATCGGAGCGTTCTCCGCAGCGGGGTGCCCACCTCCGAAGTACCCGGCGGGCGGTCAGGCAAACAACGTCAACCCGGGGCTGCAGGACGCCTGGCTGGAAATCCAGGGTTTGCCGGCCCCTACTGGATGCCCGCGCTCGGATTTCGACGCGCGCTCGACTCAATCCCCCTGGACCTGAAGGGAAACCCGGCAAACCATGACGTCGGCCAATCGCCCACTGCGAAAACTGGGCTTCTTGACCATGGGCCTCTTCGACGAGGCCGATCCATTCACCGGCCACCAGAACACGCTCCAGCTCATCACGCTCGGCGAAGAACTCGGCTTCGACAGCGTCTGGCTGCGGCAAAGGCATCTGCAATTCGGCATTTCCTCGCCGGTCGCGGTGCTCGCGGCGGCGAGCCAGCTCACCGAACGGATCGAATTCGGCACCGCGGTCATTCCGCTGGGCTTGGAAAATCCGCTTCGACTCGCCGAAGACCTGGCCACCGTCGATGTGCTTTCCGGCGGCCGGCTCAACCCGGGGCTGAGCGTCGGGCCGCCGATGCGTTTCGATGACTTCAAAACCCACCTCTACCCGGACAGCTGGGAACAGGAAAATTTCAGCTACACCAGGGTCGAGCGGCTATTGCACAACCTGCGCGGCGAGCCGGTGAGCAGCTTCGCCGGCAAAGCGGGCGTGGTCGAAGAGTACTCCAACCGGGTCCAACCGCACTCCCCGGGCCTGGCCGATCGGGTCTGGTACGGGGCCGGCAGCCTGCGCTCGGCGCAATGGGCCGGCGAGCAGAATCTCAATCTGCTGGTGAGCAGCGTGACCACGGCCGAGGATTCGGCGGACTTCGACGCGGCTCAATCCCGGCAGATCGAGCTTTTCCGCGAACGGCACCGGCAGGGCGGGGCCGCCCGAGTTTCCCAGGGGCTGGTGGTGATCCCCACCGACCACGCCTCGGCGGAACAAAAACTGCGTTATCGCAGATACGCCGCCAGCCGGCTGGAACGGACCCGATCGCCGCAAGGCCCCCGACGGATGCTTTTCGCTCCGGACCTGGTGGGCGACTCTTCGGACATCGCGGAACAACTGGCAGCCAACCGGGCGTTCCGCATGGTCGACGAAGTGGCTTTTGCGCTTCCGTTCAGTTTCGAGCCCGAAGACTACCGGCAGATCCTCAGCGACATCGCCGGATCCTTGGCACCGAAGCTCGGCTGGGTCCGCCCTGGAAATCCGGGCCCGAACTAGGCCTCCAGCTTCCTCCAGCCTGCACCCGGTACCATTGCGGCATCCGGCCATCGGGCACTTTTGAGGAGGACGCATGCCAGCCACGGCAAGCAAGCACCCGGTTCTCGAAATCCTCGCCGCACTCACCGGCGAAGAACTGCAACTCGCGCCGCATGTCGCATTCCGACTGCATCATTCGCTGCAAGGCGACTGGGCCGCGATCCTGGAAACCGCCGGGACGCTCTCCACTGAGCAACGTTCCGGCCAAGCCCTGCTCCCAGACCCGATGCCTTTGTCACCGGCGACGCAGGCCGCAGTGCGCGATCGGATCGCCGAACTGTCGGAGCGGGAACGTGCCATGCTGCTGCGGGCTGCAGTCTGCGTCTTCCGCCGGACTCAGCCGCTACTGGTTTCCTGCAATGCTTCGATGTCCGAGGCGGCAGCCAGTCGGGCCGCAGTGCATCTGCGGTTCGTCGCCGGTGGTTTCGAGTTCGAAGATCCCCGGATCCGAGCCGCAGTGCACGCCGGCGCCACACTCGGCGAGCGCAATGCCGCGCATGCCGATTTGGCTTTGGCCTTCGCCGCGGCCGGTGAAATCGACATGGCCCATTGGCACCGCACGCTCAGTACCGTCGAAGGCGATCAAGACCTTGCCTCGGGACTGCTGCGGGTGGCTCGGCGGGCCTTGTCCAGAGGGCAAGCCGCTTGGGCCCATTCGGTGACCAAAGAGGCGGTCTGCCATGCCCCGGCGGAACTCGTCGACGAAGCCCGATTGCTCGCCGCCGAGACCGCACTGCACGCCGGTTGCCTCGCGGAGGCTGATCGCTGGGCGAGTTCGGTGCAAAGCACAGCGCACCCCGACCTGCACCGGCGGGCCCAGCACTGCGCCGAGCAGATCGCAACGCTTTTGGCCGGGCGCTTGCCCGCGGCCTTGCTCCGCCCGGATGGCTCGGCCGGGGAGCTGCCGGAGCCGGCCGACGACGGACTGGGCGCTGAATACCGCCGGGTCGCCGAAGCTTTCCGGTTGGCCGAACAGGATGAGTTCGAAGCCGCGCTGCGGACGCTCTCGGATCCGGTGGAGCCGAATGCGGCCCCCGGCATTCCGGCCCGCCCCGGGTCGCCGACGCCGTTGCGGTTGGCAACCCGGCGGGTGGCCAGGTCGCTGGTCTACTACTGGTCCGGAAAATTGTGTTCCGCCGAGGCGGAACTGCAGGAAGCGGCCTTGCGCCTGCCGGTCGAATCGGTGCTGGGTGGCATCTCCGGACCGCTCGCACAGCGCTTGGGCATCGACATCTACGGCGAACCCGGCCCGATGGCTGCGGCCTTGAAGACCCGGAAGAGCCAGCCAGCGGATTCCACCGGTTCCTTGCTGGACCGCGCCACGCTGGCCTATCTGGCCGGCCAGCGCGCCGAAGCGGAAACCCTCTTGGCGGTGGCCGCAGAACGCGGAAATACCGCGGTGCAGAGCATCTATTTGCCCCAACCCGACGGCGGTGACCGATGGGGCCTCCTCGGGAACTCCGCCCGGCAGCGCGAATCGAGCCGGCTCCGAGCACGGATCGGCAGCAGCCAGCAAGCCGGGCTCGCGGAGCTGGCTACCGCCGCCGTCGTCCTCGGCCAGGCTCCGACCTCGCCCTTCGAACGCGGCCGTACCGAATTCGAGTTGGGCCGGGCTTTCGCCCGCTACCGCAATCGAGATGCCGCCCGGCACTATCTCCTGGCAGCCGCCTCGTCTTTCGAAGAGGCCGGTGCCGGGTTTTGGCGGCAAACCGCCGAATCCGAACTCTCCGGGGCCGCGGAAGGCCTGCCGCAACCGGTGCTCACGGCTTTGCCGCCACAATGCCCGGAGTGGACTGGGCCGTTGACCGAGCGGGAGTCGGAAGTGGCCCTGCTCGTAGCCGACGGCAGCGCGAACCGCGAGGTGGCGCTCGCCTTGCATTTGTCGGTGCGCACCGTGGAAGTCCATCTGAGCCGCGTCTTCGCGAAGTTGGGCGTACGGTCCCGGGTCGAATTGAGCATCCTGGCGCACCGTTCCGATGCCGGGCTGGGCCGCAGCGTCGGCTGAACCGGCGCGGACGTGGTTGCCGGAGTACGTGGAACTACTTACCCGGACGGCCTTCGCCGCCCTAATGATGTGGAAAGTACGGACGCGCGGAGGCACTGGACTTTCTAATCTTTGAAGACCGGTGCGGGCCGCCGCAACGGATCATCAACAGAAGGTCGGATATGTCTGAAAACATGAAGAAACGCCTTCCGCTCACGGTGACCATCGCTGCCGTAGCCGCAACTGCGGTCCTCGGCGCCGGGTTCGTGAGCGCCGCCTCCGCAAACCCCTCCGCGGCACCCGCGGCCGCTGCCCAGACCAGCACGATCAACGGGTACCGCAACGTCGGCTACTTCCCACAATGGGGCGTCTATGCACGAGATTTCAAACTCAAGAAATTGCAGGATTCGGGTGGAGCATCGAAGCTCACGAACCTGAATTACGCCTTCGGCAACATCAACAACCAGTCCCTTGAATGCTTCATCGCCAATAAGGCGCAGGGCGAAGGCCCTAATGGCTCGGACGGGGCCGGAGACGCCTGGGCCGACTTCGGCATGGGCTACACCGCGGCCAACTCGGTTGCCGGCGTGGCCGACGCTTGGGACCAGAAGCTCGCCGGTTCCTTCAACCAGCTCAAACAGCTCAAGGCCAAGAATCCCCAGCTGAAGCCGATGATTTCGATCGGCGGCTGGACCTGGTCCAAGAACTTCTCCCGGGCAGCGGCGACCGACGCGTCACGGAAAAAACTGGTTTCCAGCTGCGTGAACCTCTACCTGAAAGGCAATCTTCCGGTGATCGACGGCCGCGGCGGCGACGGCGCGGCGGCCGGCGTCTTCGAGGGCATCGACATCGACTGGGAATGGCCCGGATCGAACAATGGCAACGTCGGCAATAGCGTCGACACGGTCAATGACAAAGCCAATTTCAAGGCGTTGCTTAAAGAATTCCGCACCCAGATGGATGCCCTCGGCGCACAGACCGGCAAACGTTACGAGCTCAGCGCCTTCACTCCGGCGAATCCTGCCGACATCGCCTCCGGAGGCTGGAACGACCCGGAGATTTTCAACTACCTGGACTTCGGGAACGTCCAGGGTTATGACCTCTGGGGCGCCTGGGCGCCGACCATGGACGGGCATCAGGGAAACTTGTACGACGACCCGCAGGACCCCCGCCCGGCCAATCAGAAATTCAGTGTGGACAAGGCGATCAAGGCCTACACTTCCAATGGTGTGAAACCTAGCCAACTGACCATGGGCCTGGCCATGTACGGTCGTGGCTGGCAAGGCGTGACGAGTTCGACGCCTTGGGGAGCTGCTTCCTCCGGCGCGCCGGGCCGCTTCGAAACCGGGATCAACAACTACGACGACATCAAGAACGTCGGAACCGACTACTACAACGCCGCGATCGGTGCCGCATGGCGCTATGACGGCGACAAGTGGTGGAGCTACGACAACGCCCAGACGATCAAGCAGAAAGCCGATTACATCGAGGCGAACGGCTTGGGCGGCGGCATGTGGTGGGATCTCTCCGGCGATCAGAGCTTCACTTTGGGCTCGGCGTTGGTCGACAAGTTCCGGGCAGCCAAACCGGGCCCGGTCACCGGAGGGACCACCCCGCCCACTACTCCGCCGACCACGCCGCCGACGACGACCCCGCCGACGACCACCCCGCCCGGTGGTGCATGCGGCGGCCTGGCGGCGTGGTCGGCCTCAGCCGTGTACACCGCCGGCAACCAGGTCAGCTATCAAGGCCAGAAGTGGCAGGCCAAGTGGTGGACGCAGAACGAACCTCCGAAAACCGCCGACGGATACCCCTGGCAGCTGCTGGGCAATTGTTGACCCCGGGCCGGTGAGGACCGGTTCCTGAGGAATTGCGTGCTCCTCCCCCGAAACAAGCGGTCGTGGCGTCCACCCCCCTGAGACGCCACGACCGCTTTCGGCTTTCTCGCCCAACGCCGTCGGCCGATCAGAGTCCGGGATTCGGCGATACTGCGATCCGCTCCATGATTTCCGCAGCCCGCGCCAGTGCCGCACGGTCCGCGGCACTGAGCCCGACCAGGTTCGCGTCGAACCAGGCGTGACGCCGGGCCCGGTCCGCCAGGAAGAGCTCTTCGCCCTGCGCGGTGGCGGTGAAGATCACCTTCCGGCCGTCGCGCGGATCGCCGCCCCGCTCGGCGTAACCGGCCGAGGTCAGCCGGTTGACCACCTGGCTCATCGAAGCCGGAGTGACCCGTTGCAACTCGCTCAGATCCTTCAGGGTTTGCGGACCGGACTTGCAGAGCACCGAGAGCACTTCTGCGGCAGCATCGCCCAAATCGCCGCCACCGCGCTCGGCGCGGAACCTCCGGTACAGGCCGGCCACTGCGGAACGGACCGCGGCACAGGATTTCCTCCGCACCCGGGGCTTGTCTGCCGCGGACATCCGCAAAGTCTGGCTGGGCATCGGGTACCGTGACCTGCCCGCGGCCGACGTGGCACAGGTCACCGCCGCGCACCCGCGGCCGGATTTCAAACGGCAGATCCTCTCCGCCTTCGCGCAAGAAATCCGGCACCGCCCGGAAAGCACTTTCGGAAATGTCAATGCGGATGTACTGGCGCATTACTCGCCGGGCTTCGTCCGCGGTGATTTCGTCGAGGTGGTCCTGGGCAGCGAATGGCCGGAATAGCACGCTGCAGGCAACGTGGAAACCTGCCGAATCCGGCGCCACGCGCCGAGTTGCGCTTCGTCGACCGCTCCGCCGGGTGACCGGCTAAGTCCAGAATTGCCGTGCTGGAAAGCTTGGCTGCTCTTTGCGGAACCCGGCCTTCCGGGCGATTTTGGAATTCCGGCCCAGGATCAGCCTGACCTGCAGCGCCCGCTCGACGGCGAACGCCCGCAGCGGCGGTTTCTGCCAGGTCTTCTCGAACAGGAATTTGGCGGCAGCGACCGAGTCCGGCGAACGCGTCGAGATTTCTTCGGCCAAGGCAAGTGCAGCGGACACCGGATCCGGGCTGAGGCTGCTGACCAATCCGTAGTCCTTGGCCTCGGCTCCGGAAAATTTCTCCGCGGTCATGGTCAACCGTTTGGCGACGTCGATGCCCACCAGCTGTGCCAACGCAGCGCTGCCGGCCATGTCCGGGATCAGCCCCCATTTGGCTTCCATGATGGAGAACTCGCTGTCCGCGGTGGCAATCCGGAAGTCCGCGGCGAGCGCCAGTTGCGCACCGGCGCCATAAGCCCGGCCATGGACCGCCGCGATCACCGGGACCGGCAAGCGGCGCAGCGCCCAGAAAGCCTCTTGGAAGGTGTTCGTGCCGCGGAACGGCATCGGGATCAGGCCGCGGATGATCTTCTCCGGTTTTCCGAAGACATCCCCGATATCGATTCCGGCGCTGAACTCGCGGCCTTGCGCGCTGAGGACCACGGCGCGGATCTGCGGATTCTGCCGCACTCGCTTCGCAACTCGCGGCAGCGCCTGGAGAATCCCGGTATCGATCGCATTGAGCTTCTCCGGCCTGGCCAATTGGAGATGTGCGATCGGCCCGTCGAACCAGACTGCCAGGCCGTGCTCGGCCGCGGCTCCGGGACTCAACTCTGCCACGGAGTGTCCTCGGCTCCGGGACTGCGCTCAGTCCAGATCATGTCCCTGGTCTCAATCACCATAGTCAAACCATACGGGTACAGAACCGGCCAGCAGAACTCCCCGTTCTCGTCGACCATTTTGAACCGGACTTCGGAGAACCCCGGCAGCCGGTTGGAGACCACGTCGACGGAAATCGTCACCGTCTCGCCCGGAAGCGTGGTCGGAATCGGAGTGAGTTCGGCAGTATGCGGAAACAGCGGCGTGAGCGGCGTGATCCGTTTGCTCGACCTGCCGATCCACGGCACGTTCCCGGTATTGCGAATCGTCCAGGTTTTCACAAAAGCGGTGCCGAAGGGCATCAAGCTGCCATCGGGAACCGTCTCGGTGATGAATTCGCAGGTATCGACCTGCGGCGAGGTTTTGTCGTACGGGCGGGTCATCAGCCGGCTGGCTAGTTGCTCCGCGCGGAATCCGGCAGCCGTCTGCTGGAATTCGTCCCAATTGCGCAGCGACTTGGCCACAGCGGCAATGGTCGCGTCGCGGAAGTCGGGGCGCATCTTCTGACCGGATTTCGCGGTGAAGCTGTCCTCGGGGTTTCCGAGCAAGCTCCGCTTGTAGGTCATGAACGCCCAGGTGTCGCGGACTTTCTTGGTGTCCCGGGAAGCTATCCGCGGCCCCGGGTTGCCGCGCTGGATCAGGAAGAAATCATGGTCGTTGGGCACCCGGGAACAAAACAGGAACGCTTCCCCGGCCCGCAACAGGGCACGTTCTTTGGCTTCGGAAAGCGTCGGCTCGGTGAACATCGCGGCAAAATGGACCAGATCATTGAGATCGCGTTCGGACTCGCTCGTGGAACCAAAAAGCCGTTTCGCGACGCCGACCAATGCCGGGCAGGCCTGGACCCGCAAACTGTTGATTTTTTGTCGCGGCGAAAATCTTTCCGCGATTTCTGCGCAGCATGCTGATATCGTCGCTTCGTCGAGCGCCGTGCGATCCACTGCCACCGTAGTCCTGTCTGTTCAGTCCCCGCCGATCACTGCACGGCAATGAACCGGCAGATGCCGCGCTCACCGATTATTCCACAGCTTCCAGTCATTTGGCCGGGTCATTCCACTGTGGAAATGCTCGCATTCAGCATCCTGAAGAAGCCGAAATCTCGGAGATTCCGATCAGTCCGGTGCTCTGCGGATCTGCACGATGGACCCAGGAACACTCCGGGGCCTGCGCCATCCCGAGCCGGATCAACGCCGGGTCGAAGTCCCTGGTTTCGATGACAAAGGCCGCCCCATGGGGATAGCACGTGGGCCGGCGGAGCCCACGTTTTGGTCGACCATTCTGAACCGGAATTCGCCAGGTAGCCGATATTCGGACTGCCGGACATCGCTCGCTTGAACGCCCTAAAGCCCAGGAACCACGGACCCGCTTGGTCTTCATCGCCGAAGACCCATTGCTTTTTTCTGCGGCGCAAGCCGGTCGACGAGCTTTGCGCGGCACGGCGTCACGGGGCATCCCCGGTTCTGCCAAGCGGATGCCGGAAGGACAAACGGGGCCCGACGCAGCTGGATTATGCGGCTCTGATCCCCCAGGGCTTGGTCGAATCGAAGATCGCAGGATCGAGCAGCGAGGCTTCGCCAGAATGAACCTCGCAGACACTGAGGTGGATCCGGTCCATCGTGGCGCCGGGACCGCGGTACCGGCCCCAACGCCAGCCGGAGAACGCGCCGGCGATTTGGCCCCGGTGGATCAAAGAGGAGAATCGTCCGGTCCGCCGGCCGACGCCGCGCAGATATTCGGCCAGCCACATGCCGTCTTCTACGCTCAAACCGAGACCGGTGCCTTCGAAATCGACGCGGAGGTCCAAGGCATGGTCGACGCCTTCCGGATCGAGTCGATGCGATTCACAGACCGCTTCGTCGTCGAAGCCAAGGCCGTCCCCGGCGAGAACCTCACGCCCCCAACGGGCGACGACTTCGTCCCGCAAGGTCTGTGCGGCAAGGTCGAGCCGGCGGCCGGAACCGGTCTCCGGCGTTTCGCCCGACGCTTGTTGCCCTCGAAGCTGATTATCTCCGATTTCCATCAACATCTATAGTCCTTCTCGAGTAGCCAGCTTGGTTTGGTTCGCTGTGCGAACCCTGTGTTAAGCACACTCGATAGGAGCCGCTGGTTCAATCGATCTGGTTGGAACAATTTGTGGAAAAGCGTGGAAGATTTGGTTCAACTTCGCAAAATTCAACCCTCGTTATCGTCCTGCAATAAACCATTCAGGTGTGAAACCAAGGTATCCCCCGCAATCTGCTGAAGCGCTTCGCGTTTGCTTCCAGACGGATCCCGCCGCCCGACGTTGCACTTCAGTCGCGCCGTCGCAGCACCGCCATCGCACCCTTCGACGGGACCAAGGTGATGTGCTTGCTCTTGGGCCGTTCCACGCGTTGCTGCACCGCGCGGAGTTCCCAGGTCTGCAGGATGCTGCGCAGGATCTCCACCGCTTCGAGCAAGGAAAATCCGGCACCGATGCAGCGCCGCACCCCGCCGCCGAACGGCAACCAGTTCGACGTCGTGACACTGCCGTCCAAACACCGATCCGGCCGGAACACCCCGGGGTCGACGTGCTGGGTCCGGTCTTCGTGCACCAAGTCGATCGACGGCGAAACCATCACCCCGGCCGGAAGCCGGTAACCGGCCACTTCCGCCGGCTGCGTCAAGAGCCGGGAGGCACTGCCGATCACCGGTCGCAACCGCAACCCTTCTTTGAAACAGGCTTCCAGGAACTCATCGCCTTCCTTGTCCCGGCGATCCGCAGCCGCCACCGCCCGGGCCAGCTCCACCGGAGCACGCATCAACTCATGCAACGTCCACGCCAAACCATTCGACGTCGTCTCATGCCCGGCCAACAACAAGGTCACCAACTCATCCCGGATCTCCACATCCGACAATGCGTCACCGTCTTGGCCGCCGGCCCGGGCCATCCGGGCCAGCACGTCCGTCCGGGCAGCCAGATCCGGCGCATCCCGGCACTCCCGGATCTCCGCATACAACAACTCATCCAAGCCATCAAGGGTCCGCTTGAACGTTTTCCAGGGCCAGAGATAGCGGGTGGCGAACGGACTCAGGCTGCCCGCCATGACCACCACGTTGGCGTCGGTGATGCCTACTACCAACTTCCGCATTTTCGCGAGCCGCACCGGATCGGTCACCCCGAAAACCACCCGCAAAATGATCTCCAACGTCACGGCTTGGGTGTATTTGACCAGCTTGACCCGTCCTTCGGCCCAACCTGCGGTCTGCTGAGCCGTGATCTCGGCGATCAGCTCCCGATAACCGCGCAGCGAAGCGCCGGCGAAGGCCGGCATCAGCAACTTGCGGTGCCGCAGATGCGGATCCTCGTCCAACAGCAGCATCGAATGCTGCCCGACCACCGGTTTGAGCACCTCGCGATTCCCTTGCCCGGCGTGGAAGACGTTCGCCGGGCCGTTGAACAGGCTGCGGATTGCTTCGACGTCCGCGATCATCACCGTGGGCCGGCGCGGCAACCGTACCGTGAACACGGTTCCGTAGTGTTTCCGACCGTAGCGCATCAGCTCCGGCCTGGCGACGAAGTAGAGCATCCCCTGCAGCACTGCCGGCCATGCCGGTCCGGGCGGCAGCGTCGCGTACCGGCTCATCGGCGGCGGCTCAGGATCGCCCGGGCGCCCTTGGCCGGCACCAAGGTGATGTGCCGGGTCTTGGTGGCTTCCGGTTTTTCGGCCACCGGTGCCAGCTCCCACGTCTGCAGCACCTTGCGCAGGATCTCCACGGATTCCAGCATTGAGAAGCCGGCGCCGATGCAGCGCCGCACCCCGCCGCCGAACGGCAACCAGTTCGACGTCGTGAGGCTGCCGTCCAAACACCGATCCGGCCGGAACTCCCCGGGATCGGCATGCAGCGCATGATCGTGTTGCACCAGATCGATCGAGGGCGAGACCACGACGCCGGCCGGCAACTGGTAGCCGGCGATTTCGGCTGGTTCGGTCAGCCGCCGGGCCACGCCGCCGATCACCGGGCGGAGCCGCAACCCTTCTTTGAAACAGGCTTCCAGGAACTCATCGCCTTCCTTGTCCTGCCGATCCGCAGCCGCCACCGCCCGGGCCAGCTCCACCGGAGCACGCATCAACTCATGCAACGTCCACGCCAAACCATTCGACGTCGTCTCATGCCCGGCCAACAACAAGGTCACCAACTCATCCCGGATCTCCACATCCGACAAGCCATCAGCATCGTCACCGGCCCGCACCATCCGGGCCAGCACGTCCGTCCGGGCAGCCAGATCCGGCGCCTCCCGGCACTCCCGGATCTCCGCATACAACAACTCATCCAAGCCATCAAGGGTCCGCTGCAACCGGTTCCAGGGCCAAATCCGCTTCATCAGCACCGGGAACAGCGTGCCGGCCATGGTGAACAGGCTGGCACCGGTGACGCCCAGCACCAACGTCCGCATTTTCGCGAGCCGCACCGGATCGGTCACCCCGAAAACCACTCGCAAAATGATCTCCAACGTGATCGCCTGGGTATGCTCGGCCAAGCGGGTCCGTCCGGGGCGCCAGCCAGGTACTTCTTCATCGGCGATGGCCGCGATCAGTTCCCGATAGCCGCGCAGCGAAGCGCCGGCGAAGGCCGGCATCAGCAACTTGCGGTGCCGCAGATGGGGATCCTCATCGAGGATCAGCAAGGACTGGTCGCCCACAATCGGTTGCAGCACCCGGTTTCCTTCACCGGCGTGGAACGCCTGCGGCGAACCGCTGAAGAGCTTCCGGATCTCTTCGACTTCGGTGATCACCACCACGGACCGCTTCATGAACCGCACGGTGAACGCCGGACCGTACTTCGCCCGGCAATACCGCATCAATTGCGGCCGGGCGGTGAAGTAAATCAATGTCTGCAGCGCGATCGGCAGCTTGGGACCGTCCGGCAAGCCGTTTCCCGGCCGGAAGGCACTGATGTCTTTTCGCTTGATCCCCGACGACGCCGTCGCTGTCATGACGCTCTCCTTAGACCGCAGCCTTTCTTCGGTTATACCGCGCTGGAGAAGAGTGAAACGGCCGGTATCGGATACTTTTTGGCTTTCTCAGCAATCGCTTTGGATAGAGTTGGCACACCGAACAGCCGCACTCCGAAAGGCAGGACCATGACGAACTCCCCGGCGACGCCCCCGCAGTCCTCCCGCCCCGCCTGGCTGACCACCCGGCTGATCACCGCCGTCGGGTTGGCGATCCTTGCCGTGATCTTCATCGTCACGAACCAAGGCACGGTACGGGTCCAGATCCTGGTCTGGGCGGTGAATTCGCCGCTGTGGGCTTTGATCCTCGTGCTGCTCGTGGTCGGCATCGCGATCGGTTCGCTGTTCCCCTGGCTGAAATCCCGCAAAAAGAATTAGGCGTCGGCGACGCCATAGGGAGCGGGGACGCCATAGGGAGCGGGTCCGCAATCCAGATCCACGCCGCCGAAATTGGCGGGCGCCGGAGAAATTTCCGCGGCGTCAGCCAATTTCGACGGCGTCATCTTTTGTCGAGTTCTTCGCGCAGCGCCTGCAGCGGTCCGTCCCAATCGCGGGCCAGGGCAGTCAGGAATCGTTGCGCGACCCGGATCGGCTGCGATGACAACCGGAACCTGACCCGGCGGCCCTCCCCCGGCTCGGCCGTGACCAGCCCGGCGTCGGCGAGCAGTCCCAGATGCTTGGCGATGCCCTGCCTGGTGATCGGCAACGCCTGGCTCAATTCGGTTGCGGTGCGCGGACCGTGCGCAGCCAGTTTGGCCAGGATGCTTCGCCGGTTCGGATCCGCCAGCGCGGCGAACACCTGTTCCGCAACCGATTCGGTGCCGGACGGCGTCGCCGCGCCGGACGGCACCGCGCTGTCACGCGGCATTGAGGTAATCCACCAACTCGCCCAGTTCCCGGGGCCAGCCTTCGGTGTGCGAGGCGAACCCCTTGTCGTACAGATCCTGGGCCAGTTGCGCGAACCCGCTCTCGACGACGTGGATCCGGGTTCCGCCGGGAATCGGAGTCAAGCTGAATTCGACGTAGGTCCGCTGCGGGTTGTCGGCCGGTACTTCATCGACCCGCCAGGTGTAACCGAAGACGTTCGGCTCCTCCAGACGCTCGATCCGCAATTCGGCGTCGCTGCCTTCATCCCAATCCACCTGGGCCAGGCCGCCGACGCGGAGGTCGACGGTGGCCCGATTGCCGAACCAGCTGCCCAGGCCTTCGGCTGAGGTGATCGCCGTCCAAACCTGCTCCGGCGATTGCGGCACTTCGATGGTGCGTTCGATGTGATTCGGGAATCCCATGACATCTCCTCGTTGATTCGGCAGATCGCAACCCGCTATTGCAACCTAACGGTTGCGTCAATGCTCCGATCCGACCGCCCGCCGGAACGCCGCCACCGAACCCTCGATGTCAACCCGCCCGAGACGCCCGCTCATTGCCCAGAAAAACACCGGCCCCACCAACAGTCCGCAAGCCTGTTCCAACGGAACCCCGGAGCCGTCCGAATAGCCGGAGGCGAGCAGGGCTTTCCGCGCACTGCTCCGCAACACGTCGTTCGACGAAATCAGCTCCGCGACCACTTGGTCGTGCTGCGCTTCGCCGACCAGCGCACGGTAAGCCGCACCCGCCGCAGATTCCGTGAGGAAGCGCACCAGCTTCGTCGAATAGTCGGCCAGAATCTCCGCAGCAGACCCCTCAGCGGAGACCGCGAGCTCCTGCTCGGCGTCGATCACACTGGCCTCGAAAAGGATCTCCGCTTTGGTGGACCACCAGCGGTACACGGTCATCCGGGAGACCCCGGCCCGCTCGGCGATGCCCTTCATGTTCATCGCCGCATAGCCGACCTCGCCCAGCAGGTCGTCGACCGCATGCAGCACTGCGACGCGGGCTTTTTCACTTCGCGGCCGCCCGCCCGGTCCCGATTCTTCAATCATGCATCCATGATACCTGGACATCGTGTATCGTTATATTTAGTTTCGATACACGATGACTCATAACTGAGGAGATTCACCCATGACCTCGACCACGACCCGCCCCAAGCCGCAGCGGAAAGCTCCGCACCCCGGCCTGGTATTGGCGCTCATGTGCGCTTGCACCATCCTGGTCATCGGGTTCGTCGCCTCGATCAACCTCGCGGCACCGCTGATTTCGCGCAGCCAGTTGCAACCCAGCGCCTCCAACCTGCTCTGGATCGTGGACATCTACGTGGTGATCTTCGCTTCGTTCGTGCTTCCGTCCGGTGCTGCGGGAGACCGGTTCGGCCGCAAAGGCGTGCTGACCACCGGCTTGATCGTCTTCGCGCTCGGCGCGGCGCTGTGCGCATTGGCTCCCGACGTGCTGCTCATGCTGCTGGGCCGGACCGTCACCGGCTTCGGCGCGGCCTTGGTGCTGCCGAACTGCGTCGGCATGATCGTCAACGTCACCCCGGCCGAGCACCGGAACCGGGCCCTGGGCATCTGGGCGGCGACCACCGGGTTCGGCGGCGTGATCGGCAACCTCGGCGGCGGTGCGCTGCTGAGCACCGGCAGCTGGCAAAGCCTCTTCATCGCAGCGGCGGCAATCGCCGCCCTGCTCGCCGTCTGCATGGGGATCGCGGCCCCGCGGACAGCCCGCCACCAACGAAACCTCGACCCGATGGGGACGCTTCTTTTCGTCCTGGCCGTCCTGGCCTTGCTGATCGGCGTCATCGAAGGACCCGAACAAGGCTGGGCGAGCTTCACGGTGCTCTTCGCCTTCTGCCTCGGCGCCGTGCTGATCGGTGCCTGGGTTCTGGTCGAACTCCGGGTACGCCACCCGATGCTGGATCCGCGCCTGTTCCGGAATCCGCTGCTCAGCAGTGCCTGCTTCGGCATGTTGATCATGTTCTTCGGCAACTTCGGCCTGTTCTACGTCAATGCCTCGGTGCTGCAGTACAGCCGCGGCTATTCCGTGTTGCAGGCCGGTCTGGGCATCTTGCCGACCACCATTCCGGTCCTGTTGAGCCCGCTCTATGCGCGGAAAACCCGCAACCGGCTGGGCGTCCCGTTGACGCTGGGCGCGGCATTCCTGCTGACCAGTCTGGGCTTGTTCGGCATCTCGCAGGCCGCACAGCAGCCGCACCCCGTCTATGCCCTCTGGCTGCTGGTCATCGGGACCGGCTTGGCTCTGGCGCTGCCCAGCCTGACCACGGAAATCGCGGCAGCGCTACCCGCCGAACAAGCCGGCATCGCCGGCGGTTTGCAATCCGCGACCCGGGAACTCGGCAGCGCCATCGGCGTCGCGGTCGTCGGCACCGTGCTGACCGTGAGCTTCACCCAGGGTCTGCCGGTTGGCCTGCAAACCTCGCACACGGTCGCGCAGGCGTTGCTCCAGGCACCGGAACAGCACGCCGCAATCATCGCGGCGTTCACCACCGGAGCGGACACCGCCCTGCTCGCGGCCAGCATCATCACCTTCCTGGCGGGCGGGGTCGTAGTGGCCGGAGCCTTCCGCGCCCGACGGTTCAGCCGGGTGCCGGGGTAGGCTGAAAACATGTACTTCATCGTGGTCAAATTCCCGGTCAAAGCCGAACATGCCGACCGTTTCCCGGAGATCACCGCCGAGTTCACGGCAGCGACCCGCCAGGAGCCGGGCAATCTCTGGTTCGAATGGTCGCGGAGCTTGGCGGATCCCAACGAATATGTGCTGATCGAAGCGTTCGACGGCGACGATGCGGCCGCGGCGCACGTCTCCAGCCAGCACTTCGCTGCCGGCCTGGAAGCCATGCGGCCGGTGCTCGCCGCCACCCCGAAAATCGTTTCCCGGAAGGTGGACGGTTCGGGCTGGGACGAGATGGGCGAATTGACGATCGACGCCGGATAGCGGCGGCAACCCCGGGCCGCCGCTATTGCGCCGGAACCACCCGGACCTTCAGGTTTTTCATGAGCGGTTGATCGCTTTGCGTGCTGTAGTCGCTCCAACCGATCAAGACATTCATCTCCGGCATGTACCCGGCCGCCGACCCTCTCGGCAGGTTGTACTCCAGCGCCCGGTACTTGCGCAGCGAGCGGAGGCTGCCGTCCTTCGCGGTAGCCGTGATGTCCACGAAATCGCCCTGGCCGATGCCCCGCTCGGACATGTCGGCTTTATTGAGGAAAATCAGTTCACGCAAGTTTTTCACCCCGCGGTAGCGGTCGTTGTCCGAATAGATCGTGGTGTTCCACTGGTCGTGCGAGCGCATGGTCTGCAACACCAGTACCTCGGCATCGGCTGGGATCACGTCCGGCAACGGAGCTTGCGAGAACTCGACCAGGCCCGACGGCGTTTGGAACTCGCGTTCCCGCGGCGGCTGGGCGATCCGGAAGCCGAGCGGCTCGCGGACCCGGCTGTTGTAATCCTCGAAACCGGGCAGGACCCGGGCCATCACCTCACGGATCGCATCGTAGTCCTCGGTGTAGGACTCCCACGGGGTAGCGCTCTGCGGCAGCAGCGCCCGGGCCATCCCGTTGATGATCGCGGTCTCCGAGAGCAAATGCGGCGAGGCCGGTTTCCGCCGCCCCACCGAGAGTTGGACCATGCTCATGGCATCTTCGCAGCTG
Organism: Arthrobacter russicus; assembly: GCF_031454135.1. Classification (NCBI taxonomy): domain Bacteria; kingdom Bacillati; phylum Actinomycetota; class Actinomycetes; order Micrococcales; family Micrococcaceae; genus Arthrobacter; species Arthrobacter russicus. The sequence goes on along the minus strand of NZ_JAVDQF010000001.1, from coordinate 3,474,641 downwards.
ACCCCCTGCGGACCGCTCGCCTGCAGGTCTTCCTCAGTACGGCCCAAACACGGCAGAATCAAGGCTTTCTTGCCATGCACCAAGTGGCTGCGGTTGAGTTTCGTGCTCACCTGCACGGTGAGTTCGCATTTCTGCATACCGCGGGCGGTATAAATGGTGTCCGGGGCGGCGAGCACGAAGTTCCCGCCCAGACCGACGAACACCTTCAGTTCGTCGTCGTGCATCGCCTTGATGATGCCGACCGTGTCCAAGCCGGGCTCGCGCGGCGAAGTGATTCCGCAGACCGCGTCGAGACGGTCCAAGAACTCCCCGGCCGGCCGGTGATCGATGCCGCACGTGCGGTTGCCCTGCACATTGCTGTGCCCGCGGACCGGAGACGGACCGGCCCCGAGCCGGCCGAGGTTTCCCCGCAAGGCCAGCAGATTGACGATCTCCCGTACCGTGTCCACGCCGTGTTCGTGCTGCGTGATGCCCAGGCACCAACTGAAAATCGACTTGTCGGACTGCCGGTAGACCTCGGCGGCCTGGCGGATCTCGGCTTCGCCCAGCCCGGCCTGCCGGCTCAGTTCGGCCCAACTCGTGGCCGCCACCAACTCGCGATACTCCGCCGAGCCACTGGTGTAGGCGTCCAGGAAGTCCTGATCGATCGCACCGGGATCAGATTCGGCGGCTTCGTACAGTGCCTTCGCCATGCCGCGCAGCAAAGCCAGATCCCCGCCCGGCCGCACTTGCAAGTTCAAGGTGCTGGTCGAGGAGGTCTTGAAAAGCGCCATGTCCACAATGTCGTGCGGCACGATGGTCCGGGTGGCACCGGCCTCGACGAGCGGATTGATGTGCACCACGGCCGCACCCCGTTTAGTCGCTTCGGAAAGCGCAGTGAGCATCCGGGGCGCGTTCGACGCCGCGTTGACGCCCATGATGAACAGGGCGTCGCATTCCTCCCAGTCGTCCAGGTCGCAGGTGCCCTTGCCGGTGCCGAGCGAGGCCTGCAATGCGCGTCCCGAGGCCTCGTGGCACATATTGGAACAGTCCGGCAGGTTGTTGGTGCCGAATTCGCGGACCATCAGCTGGTAAACGAAGGTAGCTTCGTTGCTGAGCCGTCCGGAGGTGTAGAAAGCAGCCTGGTTGGGACTCGCCAGGGCCCGGAGCTCTTCGGCGACCAGCTCGAAGGCGGCATCCCAACTGATCGGTTCGTAATGGTCGGTGTCCGCGTTGTAGACCATCGGGTAGGTCAACCGGCCCTGGTTCTCCAACTCGAAGTCGGTCCAGGTGGCGAGTTCCGTGACCGAATGTTTGGCGAAGAACTGCGGGTCCACCCGTTTTCGGGTCATTTCCCAGGTGACGTGCTTGATCCCGTTCTCGCAGATGTCGAGCATCAAGCCCTTGTTGTCGTCCGGCCAGGCACACCCCGGGCAATCGAAACCCTTCACCGGATGGTTCATCTTGATCATCGCCAAGCTGCCGGAGACGACTTCGCCCTGGGTCAGCAAAACTTTGCCCACGGACATCGCCGCACCCCACCCGGCAGCGGGATGGTGGTAGTCCAGCTGCGACCAGTCCCGGGTGGAAACCGGACCATAGCCGCCCTGCCGCGGCATCGCCGGCAGTAGGCCAGCCACCGGTCCGAGTCCTGCCGGCAGCGCGCCCGGCGCTTCATCCCGGTTGGATCTCTGGGCACTCATTCCAGTTCCCCCACAAGCTCGACGGCGTCTTCCGGCCAGCCTATTACGCGTTGCCGTAGACGGCCAGCACCGACCCCCGGCGTACCCGGGCCGAGGCCGATTTCCGGCCTGGAACCTGGGCTGAATCCGGTTTTCGGTCTACGCTGTTTCCATGCGACGGCTCACCCGCACGGCAGCGGCGGTCCCGGTTCCGGCCCTCGGGTTGACCGGTGCCGTGATGCTCGGCGGCTGCGTTCCGCCGACCGCCTGCACCGCCATCGGCTGGTCGAACGATCTGGTGCTTTCCGTCGACCCGGAGCTCGAGCCGGTCGGCGGAGTACGGATCTGCCTCGACGCCGAATGCATCTCCTCGACGGACCGGATGCCACTGGAATCATCGTCGCCCAGCCCGGCATCGTCCAGCCCAGCGCCTACGGCAAGGCCGGCCACTGACCCGCCGCCGAGCAGCACGGATCTCTCCGGAGCGAGCTTCTACTCCCGGGACGGCCAGAACTGGACCTTCGCTTTCCCGATGCGCAGCCCCCACGCGCTCACGGTACAGGTTCTCGGCGCGGACGGCGCAGTCCGGCGCAGCGTCGCGGTTTCCCCGGATTGGATCCGGGTCGGCGGCGATGACCGCTGCGGCGGACCGGCGGAGGCCAAGGCGACGGTGTGACCGGGCTTGGCCCTTTCACCCCAGCCCAACTTTCACGCCTGAAAGTGGAGCAGCGGCGTTCCTGCCCAACTTCCGGGCGTGAAAGTTGGGCTAGGGCCGGGGCCCCGCACCGGCATCGAGGTGTCTTCCAGGCTATTGCCGGGTTGTTGCCAGGGTTTGTACCTAGCCTTGACGACTAATTCGGACAACGAGGTCCGGTTTGTTTGAACACCCGATTCCTACAAGAACAACGGAAGGTTCATCATGAAATTGGTAAGACTAGCGGCAGCGCTGGGCGCAGCCGCAGCCTTGACCTTGTCCGGTGCAGCGGTATCCACTGCAGCACCGGCTCCAGAAGCCACCCCGCGTCGAGCACGCCGAGCCCGAGGATCGTCGGCGGCAATGCCGCGGACATCTCGCAGGCCCCGTTCGCCGCACTGCAATTGGTGAATGGCCAGGCCAACTGCTCAGGTTCGCAGATTTCCGCAACCTGGGTTTTGACCGCCAAGCACTGCATCGAGAAACAATCCGTCAGCTCGATGAGCGTCCAGCTGGGTGCCGCGAAGATCGGCCAAGGCACCACCATCAAGGCCAAGCGTGCGCTCGGTTGGAGCGGCGGCGATGTGGCCCTGATCGAACTGGTCAGCCCGTACCAGAACACCTACTCGAAGCTGGGCGCCAGCACTCCGGCAGCCAATACCCCGGGTGACATTTTCGGCTGGGGCGCGATCAACACTGCACCGACCTACCCGGATTACCTCAAGACCGCGAAAGTGACGGTCGTCGGGACCAACAACAGCAACTGGCCCGGGCCGTCGATCGTGGAAAAGGGCGATAACGGCCAGGCGCTCTGGGGCGATTCCGGCGGACCGCTGATCGTCAACGGCAAGCAGGTCGGCGTGTGCTCCGGTCCGCTGCAGGGTTCCCCCGGAACCATCAGCGGAACCGTGATGTACGCGTCCACGGTTGCCGCGGCATCGTGGATCAAGAGCACGAGCGGAGTCTCTGCTTCGTAGGCTCAGATCCTTACGCAAAAGGCGGTACCGGCAACTCGCCGGTACCGCCTTTTGATTTGCGGGTCCGGTAGCTCAACATCCGAAGTGATCAGACTGGGCCTCGGCATCGATACCGCCACAGCGTGCGTCCAGCGAATTCGACCGCTATGCGCGGCACCCTGTTGAGGGAAGTCTCGCGTGCTATTTTGAGACGATGATCGAACAATCTCTCCGCGATGCGTTACGAGCCTTTGTGGCCGAACGGGATTGGGCTCAATTCCACACCCCCGAGAATCTCTCGAAGAGCATTTCCATCGAAGCTGCCGAACTACTTGAGTGTTTTCAATGGAATACCGATGCAAAATCAGAACGCGTGCAAGCGGAGCTTGCCGATGTTCTAACCTACTGCTTGCTTCTCGCGGACCGCCTTGGCGTCGACCCGGAGCAGATAGTTCGAGAAAAGCTGGAACAGACTCGCACCAAGTACCCGGTGGACAAAGCTCGCGGCCGGAGTAATAAATATGACGAATTTTAGGATCGATAAGCGTTCCTTTCTACCCGAAGCCGTCAGAACATGGGTCGATGCAGATCCTCGGCATGAGAACTGGCCCGTCGTCTATACGCTCAACAATCGCAAAGAGGTGTACGTCGGCGAATCGCTGAAGGCCGTCAAAAGAATGCGCCAGCACCGCGCTTCCCCTAACAAAAAGAACTTTCACGAGATCAATCTGATCATTGGGGACTCGTTCAACAAATCGGCCTGCCTCGACCTCGAATCCTTTCTCATCAAGTTGTTCGCCGGTGATAAAAAATACCAGGTCTTGAACCGTAACGAAGGCATCATCGACGCCGACTATTTTAACCGAGCCGCCTATCAGGACACCTTCCACGAGATTTTCGAGGAGCTTCGTCGCGCGGGAATGTTCACTCGCAAGATTCCCGAGATCGAAAACAGTGAGTTGTATAAACTCTCGCCCTTCAAAGCGTTGAACCCCGAACAAGCAAGCACCGTCACCGAAATTCTCGAAGCACTCTTCCAGGACATCGAACTGGACCAGAACAGCACCAGCGTGGTTCAGGGCGACCCGGGGACAGGCAAAACCATCGTCGCAATTTATTTGATGAAGCTACTGCGCGATATTGCTGCGACGGTGCCGGGACCCGAGTTGGACAGTGACTCATTTTTCGCCGACTTTTTCCTCGAAGGGCATAGTGAGTTGCTGCAGGGCTTCCACATCGGACTCGTTGTGCCACAGCAGTCCCTGCGGAAGTCGATCCAACGCGTTTTCGACAAGACTCCCGGGCTTGCGAAGAGCATGGTGCTGACTCCCTTCAATGTTGGTGAAAGCAAAGAAGAATTCGATCTTCTGATCGTGGACGAAACCCATCGCCTGAACCAGCGCGCGAATCAATCGTCAGGTGCGCAGAACAAGAAGTTCATCGAGATCAACCAAAACTTGTTCGGCAACGATGATTCCAACTGGACGCAACTTGATTGGATCAAGAAGAAAAGCAAACATCAGATCCTGCTTTTGGACACTGAGCAAACAGTTCGGCCGGCTGATTTGCCTCGAAAAACTACCACCGAGCTGGTTTACGAGGCTCGAAGCGCACATCGCCATCACCGCTTGCAATCGCAAATGCGCCTCCAAACAGGCGGCGATTACATCCGATACATCCACGAAATTCTCGGCGGCTCGCAGGTCGGCCGTCTGGATTTCCCCGAGTACGAGCTTCGGATGTTCGATGACTTCGGGCAGATGCAGGAAGCAATCCGTGACAAAGATGCCGTCTATGGCTTGTCTCGCTTGATTGCCGGCTATGCCTGGCCGTGGGCAAGCAAGAGGGAACCAACCGCCTTCGACATCGAACTCGACGGACGACGGCTGCGCTGGAACAGCCAGATCGTCGATTGGATTAGCTCCCCCGGCTCGTTGGAGGAGGTCGGGTCTATACACACCGTGCAGGGGTACGACCTCAACTATGCCGGCGTCATAATTGGAAACGATCTCCGCTACGATCCCATTCGGCACCGGACCTACTTTGATCGCGCCTCCTATTTCGACGTCAAAGGCAAAGAAAACAACCGGCTGCGAGCCAAGCCGTACAGCGATGACGAGCTGCTGAAATACATCGTCAATGTCTACCGTGTGCTGATGACGCGTGGCATGAAAGGATCCTATCTATATGTTTGCGATCCCGACTTACGCGAATATCTTCGCCAGTTCGTCTAGATCACTGGCTCGCTAAACCTTCAGCCCAGCACCGCATACGCCTCCACCTCAACCAGCACATCCGGCTCGAACAGGTACGAAACCCCGATCGCGGACAACGGCGGCGTCGGCAGCGGCAATCCGACCTCAACGGCGGCCCGCTGCAAGCCGGCCATGAAGTCCGGATACATCTCCGGCGCCCAGTCTTTGAGATAGAACTTCAGCCGCAGCACATCGCTGAACGTCGCCCCTGCCGCAGCGAGGCCGACCGCAGTGTTCCGTAGCGCCTGCACCATCTGGCCGGCCAAATCCCCCGGCGCCACCGGCGTACCGTCCGCGGTCCTGGCGATCTGCCCGCTGACATGGATCTGCTGCGATCCGGTCCCCACCGCAACATGGTGGTACGGGACCGGCTGCATCAGGCCTTCCGGGGTGAAATAACGTACTGGCATCGAAGCCTCCTCTGTTCAGAATCAAGCGGTATACTATTGATACTTGATCGCCCCAGGACACTACAACGAGACCAGGTTTCAGCATGGATACCGGCACCGACGACCCGTTCGTGATCAGCGCCCCGCATCGCGAATTGCTTGATCAAGTCCTCGACAAATGGTCGCTCAGCGTCCTCAACGAACTCTGCGAACGCCCCAGCAGATTCAACGAGCTGCGCCGCGCCATCCCGGAAGTCACGCAGAAATCGCTCACCGCGACCTTACGCAGGTTGGAACGCAACGGCGTGGTCTGCCGCACCGTGGTCAGCTCCCGGCCGGTCGCCGTCGAGTACCGGATCACCGCTCTGGGCAAGACGCTCCGCGACCCGATCGACGTGCTCTTGGGCTGGGTCGACGAGAAGCTGCCGGCGATCGAAAAAGCCCGGCGCGAATTCGACGACGAATAGCCCATCCCGCAGTACGCTTAGCTCGTCGATCGCAACGAACGGCTGACGGCGCAAGGAGCTGCCATGGAAATCGTCATTCTCGGCTGGGTGTTCACCGGCCTGCTGCTCCTGCTCTGCCTGGCCTCGTTCGCGGCCGGCCGCGGGATGATTCCGCCGAACCATTTCTTCGGCATCCGGATCCCGCCGTTGCGGCGCAGCGCCGCGGCATGGCGGGCCGGACATGCCGCCGCGGTGCTCCCGGCACTCGTCGCCTTCGTGCTCAGCCTGCTCTGCAGCATCCTCGGAACCATCACCCCGGCAGCTTCCATCGGCTCGATCACGGTCTTCATCGCGGGCCTGCTCTGGACGGTGCTCAGCGCTATCCGGGCGGCTGACGCCGCCTGATCCCGGCCCCGGCGGGCGCGGCGCAAAAAATTCCTTGAAAGATTCCCGGCCAAGGTGTCGGATTGACCCAGGTACGTTCGTAGTGCAGGTGAAGCTGCCCGCACGCGGCAGCCAATACCAAGGAGATGATCCGCATGCAGTACCTCGTTTCAGTCATCAACAACACGGCCAACCCCGTCGTCGACGACCGGATGGCCGAAATCACCGTCTTCAACGAGCAACTCCAAGCCGACGGCTACTGGGTCTTCGCCGGCGGCCTGAGCAATCCGGACCTGGCCACCACGGTCGACAACCGGAACGACTCCCCGATAGTCACCGACGGCCCCTTTGCGGAAACCAAAGAATTCATCAACGGCCTGTGGATCTGGGACGTGCCTGATTTGGACACCGCGCTCAGCCTCGCGGAGCAGGCCTCGCGGGCTTGCCAGCGGAAAATCGAAGTCCGTCCGTTCCTCTGAGCGCCGGCACGTGGACCGCTCCGACCTCAATGCGACGCTCGCCCGGGTCCACCACGAAGAGTGGGCCCGGGTGGTCGCCGCACTGACCCGGCGATTCCGCGATCTGGACATCGCCGAGGAGGCAACTGCGGAGGCTTTCGCGACCGCCGTCGAACACTGGCCTGCCGACGGCGTTCCGGCCAACCCCGGCGCCTGGCTCACCACCGCCAACCGCAAGGCCATCGACCGGCTCCGCCGCGAAAACAAACGCGACGGCAAACAGCAGGAGGCGCTCGTGCTGCTCGATGAAAGCCCCGCGCGGAGCAGTGCCATCGACGACGACCGGTTGCGCCTGATCTTCACCTGCGCGCACCCGGCCCTGTCCATCGAAGCCCGGGTTGCGCTCACCTTGCGCCTGGTGGGCGGCTTGACCATGCCGGAAATCGCCCGGGCTTTCCTGGTTCCGGAGAACACCATGGGCCGGCGGATCACCCGGGCGAAGACCAAAATCGCCGTCGCCGGCATCCCTTACCGGGTGCCGTCTGCTGCGGACCTGCCCGCCCGGACTTCCGGCGTGCTCGCGGTGCTGTACCTGATTTTCAACGAAGGCTATTTGGCCACCGGGGCCAGCCCTCAGCCGGTCCGCAGTGAGTTGACCGCCGAGGCGATCCGGCTCTCCCGGCTGCTCCACACGCTCCTGCCCGACGACGGCGAGGTCGCCGGCCTGCTCGCCCTGATGCTGCTCATCGAAGCCCGGAGCGCCAGTCGGACCTCCGCGGCCGGCGATCTGGTCCCGCTCGACGAACAAGACCGCGGCTTGTGGAATCCGGCCCAGATCGCCGAGGGCCACCAATTGCTGCGCCAGCGGCTGGCCGCGATCAACGCGGTGCACACGTCGGCCGGCTCGCCCGGGAACTGGACGGCTATTACGCCTTCCACGGCGTCCGCGCCGATCTGCTGCGTCGGCGGGGCCGCAACTCCGAGTCCCGGCCGGCATACCGCAAAGCCATCGAGCTGGCCGGAAATCGTGCCGAAGCAGCATATTTGCGGCGCCGCCTACAACAGCTCGAGTAACCGGCGGAACCCCGACCACCGGGAAAAACGAACCGCTGCCCAGCCGACAACCCCTAGCTATGGAGACTTCCCATGCGAAAACTCAAAATCATCGAACACGTCTCGCTCGACGGTGTGATCCAGAACTCCACCGACGGCGACGGATTTCCGTACCATGACTGGACCGCGCCTTACCGAACACCCGAGGGCGGCAAACTGGTGCTCGCCGAGCACGGCGGAAGCTTCGACCTGCTGCTCGGTCGGCGCACTTATGATTCCTGGTCGGCGATCTGGCCCAACGTACCGAGCAGTCCCATGGTGGACCGGCTCAATGCGGCCACGAAATTCGTCCTCACGCATCGCCCGGAATCCCTCGAATGGGGGCCCGTAGCAGGACTCGGACCGGACCTCGTGGACAGCGTCCAGCAGCTCAAGGCGGAGGACGGCCCCGATCTCATCCTCTCCGGCAGTTCCACCCTGACCTCGACGCTGCTGGCACACGGGCTCGCCGACGAAGCGCTGCTGATCGTCTACCCGGTGCTGCTGGGTACCGGCAAACGGCTCTTCGCCGAGGGCACCGCAGCCCAGGCCTTCCAGCTCGCCGACTCGCGCGCACTGCCCTCCGGGGTGGTGTTGAACCGCTACCGGTCCCGCGGAACCGTGCCCCTGAGCCGGCTTTAGAAAACGCCGGTCATCGGCAGCGTCGGCAGGTCGACGATGTCCGCGCCACCGTCGACCGCGATGGTCGCGCCGGTGACATAGGATGCCTCCGCCGAACCCAGGAAGCTGATGATCGATGCGATTTCTGCGGGGTCCGCGGCCCGACCGATCGGCACTTGTTCCGTGACTTTGGCATAGGCCTCGGCTACTCCGGGCAATCCAGTCAAGGCGGCGAGCTGGGCCATGCCGGCTTCGGACATGGCGGTCCGAACCCAGCCCGGGCACACCGTATTGACCCGGACTCCGGCTCCGCTGTAGTCGCGTGCCGCGGACTTGGCCAAGCCGATCACGGCATGTTTCGCGGTCGTGTATTCGGCGACCTTCGGTCCGGCGGACAGCCCCAGGGTCGAAGAAACCAAGACCGCGCTGCCGCGGCTCTGCAGCAAAGCCGGCAAGGTCTCCCGCAGCGTGAAAAAGGCGGTGTCCAAGTTCGCCGCCATACTCGCCCGCCAGGATTCGTCGCTGGTATCCGCCACTGCGGAAACCGATGGCGCGCCGGCATTCGCCACCACCAGGTCGAGCTGGCCGAACTCTGCGATGAGCTGCTGCACCGTGGCCTTGACCTGGGCCGGATCAGACATGTCCGCGACGATCGCGCGCCCGGAAATCTGCCCGGCCACCGCTTTCAGCGGTTCGGAACGGCGTCCGGTCACCACGACCCGAGCACCTTCCGCGGCCAGACGGGCTGCGGTCGCCGCACCGATACCGGTGCCGCCGCCGGTCACCAAAGCCACTTTGCCGGCATGCCGACCGGCCACCGGTGGGGCAACACTTGCGATTTCAGACATCATTCCTCCTGGGATTTTGGCTTACCGGCAGCAGTGGGTCCCACTGAGTTCTGCGACCCCGTGGGACCTACCCATTCTGACCCCGTGAGTCTGGAATCTCGGGGGGACATGCTCGCAAGCTCAGTCTTCGATCTGCGCCTTACCGGCGCGCTGGAGTTCCGTGAGACCGTGCCGCATCGCGGCGATTTGCTCCGGGCTGTGCCCCGCCCAGCCTTCGAGCTCGCCGACCACGCGCACCGGTTCGGCGGAGCGGTAAGACATCGTGGGATTTCCTGGGAACTTCTTGTCCGTGACGTTCGGATCGTCTTCGACGGCGCCAGTCGGCTCCACGAGGTAGATTCTCAGCGGCCCGTCACCGGCAGCCAACTCGGCGCCCCAAGCCGCAGCATCGAGCGTCTTGGCGAAGTAGATGTAATTCGAAATCCGGTCCTTTTCGTAATTCGACTCGAATCCGGGGCCGAGCAGGTCGCCTACTGCGAGCGAGGCTTTGGTGCCATGCAGATAGGCGCCGGAATCGTGTGCCTGGAACGGGACCGGAGGTTGTGTCATGGTTCGCCCTTTGCACGATTCACCGCCGGTTTTCCGGCGTCGGTCAGAAATGCATCTGCTTGAGTGTCCCATACTTGATCACCAGCTCTTCCAGACTGTCCCGCTCATCCTTGTCCTTCGGAAATTCGACGTGGATCATCGTCGAGCCGTCGGTGAGTATCAAATCGGAGCCGTTGGAAAAGCGGAGTTGCTCCCAGGATGCAGAGCAGGCCTGCTCCCCCGCGCTGTCGTGCCCGACGACGCCGGCGGCATCAAAGCTCAGTGAGCTGATTCGCCGATCGGCCTTGACGGCATATCGAGCCGGGAATTCGACGCCCTCGAACTCTTTGAAGTAGGCGGTGAAGCCGAGCTTCGCCTTCGGCCAGCCGGCACCCAGGCTCTGCGAAACCCGGGAGACCGTGAACGAAGCGAAAGCCGGCGCTTCATCGGGCCCGACCGGGACTGGTACCGCATCGATGCGGCTGCCGATCTGGTAGACGGCACGGAACAGTTCCCATTGCCGCTTGTCGCCGAGCTCCACTGCAGAGGATTCGACGAACGTCTGGTCGCCGAGCCACCGGAAACCGGACTGCCAGGATATGGTTCCGGTTCGCGCCTTGCGGATCGAAGACCGCACCCCGAAAAACACGATCAGCGCAAGGACCAGAACCCCCGCGCCGAGAAACGTGATGATCATCCAGTCTTCTTCCACGACACCATCCTCAAGTGTTCGACGCCGCAGCGGCGCTTCGATCAGAGCGCCCGGCAGGAATCCACGAACTAGAGCGCTTGATCAACTTTACAAGTTGCAGCCTCTGGGCAAAACCCAGTGGCGAGCGTATCTTTTGTATGACGCAAAACCGGATCCGAGTTTCCGCTATGGAAGGCAGTCAAGAAATCGATCATTACGTAGCCGATGTGGAGGAGGATATGCGTCCGGAGGCATCCCATGCCGCCCCGGCCAGCCGCTGGCGGGAAGCCTGGCGCAGCTTGCGTAGCCAACCGGTCTTCATCATCGCCGCACTGCTCGCCCTCCTGGTGCTGATTGCCGCCTTTTTGCCACATTTGTTCACTCAGGAAAGTCCGACGGACTGAAACATCAAGTACTCGCTCCAAGGACCCAGCGCCGGGCATATCTTCGGCTACAACACCAACGGCTGCGATATCTTCGCCCGGACGGTCTATGGCGCCCAGGCCTCCCTTTTCGTCGGGGTCTTCGCGACTCTCGGAGTTCTGCTCATCGGCGGGGTCTTCGGCGTACTGGCCGGCTTCTTCGGCGGCTGGCTCGATTCGATCGTCACCTGGGTTTCGAGCGTGATCTTCGCCTTCCCCCTGGTTCTTGGCGTATTCCTGATCACCTATCTGCCGATGTTCAACGGCAGAAATCGCTCTGGACCACCGCACTGCCGATCACACTCTTCTCCTGGCCGATCATGGCGCGGATCGCCCGGGCAGCCGTGATCAACGTCAAGGACGCCGATTTCGTCCTGGCAGTTCGGGCGCTCGGCGCTTCGCGCCGCAACATCGTCTTCCGGCACATCCTGCCGAATTCGATCGCGCCGATCATCACCACCGCGATCTTCAGCCTCAGCGGTTTCATCGCCCTCGAAGCGACGCTGTCCTACCTGGGGTACCAGCCCCCGGATACCCGGCACCAAATGGTCTACGACCTCGGGATGCCGGCTTCGGTGCTGTCTTGGGCCAATGCCCTGAATCCGAAGACGGGGAGGCAATGACTTCAGGGCGTTCGACGCCGAAGCGGGCCAGGCCGGGCCCCGGATAGGATTGGCTCATTTGGAGAGCGAGGACCGATGACGGCAAACACGCGACGCGAGCGCGCGAGGGAAAGCAATCGCAGCCGCATCCTCGATGCCGCCCTGCAGATACTCGAAAGCGAGGGCGCTTCGGCGCTCACGATCCGCCGGGTCGCCGGCGATGTCGAGTACACCGCGCCGGTCGTCTACCAACACTTCGCCGGCAAAGAAGCACTTCTGCTCGCGTTGATCATGCTCGGCTTCGAAGACCTCCGGACTGATCTGGAAAGGTCGGCGGCCCAGGCCCCCGAAGCCGAGCGCTTCCGGCTGGCAGCCCGGGCCTATATGGATTTCGCCCAGCGGCGCCCGGAACTCTATCTGCTGATGAACGACGGCGGGGTCGACTCGGCCGAGCGCGGTCGTGCTGCCGGAGCCGTGATCGCCCTGACGCAGGGTTACCTCGAAGCGTGGGCGAGCGCGAACGGCGTCGGGCTCGGGGACGCCGCCGCTGAGACGAACGAACTCGTCTGGGGAACCCTGCACGGCATGGCGTCGCTTGGGCAAATCGCATCGATCGGGCACGAACACGCCGCACAGCTCGCCGAGCGGGCCTTGGATACGCTGACTTTCGGCTGGCTCAGGGGCGCGCTGGACCAGCCGGCCGGGTAGCCGGTTGCAGCGCGCTGCGACCAGCGAAAACAGGCACCGGAAAACCGGGTCCCGGAAGTTCAGCCAGGACCCGGCCGCTCGGCATCATCAGGCGGTCGGCGCGCCGCTGCCGGAATACGAACCGAGGTCCGTGACCAGTTTCGTGAGTTCGGCGTTGCCTTCGAACCGCCGGCGGTGCAGTTCCGCGATCTTCTCGCCCATTTCCGGTTCGGCGTCGTCGACCACGTCGTAGGATTCGAACCGGTCGACGAGCGGCAGACCGATTTCGTCGCTGTGCGCGTGCGCCGGGTGGATCAGGTATTCCCAGTAGCCATCGAGGTCCTCGATGACGTACAAGGCGCCCCATTCGAAATCGCCGCCGTGCTCGGGCCCGACGATGAAACTCTTGACCGAGGGAATCACGCGGCCTTGATTGCGCAGGCTCTCCAGCGCTGCTTCGAGCTTTTCCGGGCTGACGCCAGGCTTGATGGTCATACGCACACCGTGGTAAATCATGGTTTCTTCTCCTAATATTTGGGGTTTGTTGCGGACTCCGGCTCCGCCTGTCGGACGGAACGGACGAGATCAGCAGGTGGATTGGCAGTCAACCCGGCGAGCAGAGACGTGACGCCCGCCTCGGCGAGGCGTCGCGATTCGGACGGCTCCATGCCGGTGAGCACCGCGATCTGGACGACGCCGTGCAGTACGGCCCAGAGCAGCTCCGCCGCACGCCGGACATCGAGTGCGCGGCAGCCCTCCACGGCCCAGTCGCCGAGTAGCGCTTCCGTGTCCCGGGCGATCCGGGACGCCGCCCGGCTGCGTCGCCCGGCGTCCAAGACCGAGGTGTCCATCATCAGCCGGTAGAGGTGGGGACTGGCCAGGGCCGAGTCGACGTATTCCCGGGCCGCGCGGAAAAGACGCTCTGTCGGGTGGCCCACTGCTGCTGCCCGGCTGCGCTCTGCCAGGCGGTCGAACCCCTGGGCGACGATCTCGCCCAACAGCTCGTCCTTGTTGGTGAAGTGCTGATAGATCAACGGTGCCGTGCAGTCGAGCTCGGCGGCGATCCGGCGAACCGTCACGGCGTCGAGCCCTTCCCGCTCGAGGACGCCGAGCCCAGCGGCGAGCACCCGCTCACGGCCTGCTGCCCGACGCGTCGCACGAAATGAAGTCATTGTCATCACCACCTGATCTAACGTTGTTAGTTTATCTAACACTGTTAATGTTGCTTGCGATTCCAGGAGTTGTCAAGCATGGATTCGAAGATTCTCCCGCCAGCACTTCCCCGCAGGCCGGAGCCGCCCAGGCCGCACCGCACGAGGCGTCGGGCGCCATTGGCCCAGAAATCTAGCTGAATCAAGAGCGCCTGAAGCACGGCAGTTCAGCCGCACGTTTTGAATTTTTGAGTACAAAACCTGATAGTCTGAACATATGGGAAGGCCGAGGAAATTCGACGAAGCATCAGTGCTGGAAGCGTCCGCAAAGCAGTTCCGGACACACGGGTTCGCAGACACCTCGACAGAGCAGCTCTGCGAGGCTGCCGGAGTCGGGCGAAGCAGCCTGTACAACACGTTCGCATCAAAAGACGAGTTGTTTGTGAGGTCGCTGCAAAGGCACGTCGAGATCACCCTCGACCAACAGGAACGCGTTTTGACCGATGCCGGCCTGAGCGGGGCGGCTCGCCTGACGGTGCTGTTCGACCTCATCCTCGCCGAAGAGGCAGAGGCGCGGCGCGGCGGCAACGCGGCTGGATGCATGATCGTGGCATCCAGGATGGCACCTGACCTCGGCCGACGGGATCCCCGGGTGCAACGAATTCTCAACAGATTCATGGATCAACAGGCGCTACTCCTGGCAGGGGCGGTGATATCAGGGCAACTCGACCGCACGTTGCGGCGAGAATTCTCCCCGCAGAGTGCCGCACTCATGCTGATCTCAGCAATCTCGGGCATCCGAGTGCTTTCGCAGTCCGGAACGGCAGTGCAGGAACTGCGCCGCGTCGCAGACCTGCACCTCGACTCGCTTCGCACCTTGAGCGCCAAGGCACAGCCCGAAAGCTAAAGCGCCAGCCGAGACCGGCCCTTTCCGCGGCGCCGGAGCGTGCCAAGGTTTTGGATAATAAAGTACATAATCGGCGCGTAGCGCCGGAGAGGAACAGTCGTGAAGAGACACCTGTACCTGCTGATGCTGACCTTGATGATCGTGGTCGCCAGCGAGCTGCAAGTCCCGGCGGTGATGCCGGAAATGGCCCGAGATCTCGGAGTCAGCACCAGCAGCGTCGGACTTCTAGTGTCGATCTTCGCGATCGGCATGGCGCTCGGCGGGCCGATCATCGCCTTCGTGTTGCGACACCGGCCGCCCAAAAAGGCGCTGCTGAGCGTGGTGGCGGTGTATGCATTCCCCGAAATGCTCGTGCCGCTGATCCACGAGTACTGGTGGGTTGCGCTCATGCGGGTCGTCACCGGATGCCTCGCCGGGGCGGCGGTCGGGCTCTCCATCGTCTACGCCACCCGGCTCGCTCCCCGCCCGGACAAGATCGGCGAGGCGGTTTCCGTCGTCTTGTCGGGGATCATGGTCGGCACCGTCATCGGGCTCCCAGCATCCAGCCTCATCGCCTCTCGGTTCGACTGGCAGGCCACGTTCTACGTCCTTGGCGCTGCGGCGTTGCTGGTGTTCGTCATCAGTCTGACGGCACTGCCGCCGAGGCGCACGGCCAGTGCCGACGACAGCGCAAAGGACCTGCGCAACCTCCGGCTGCCCGCGCTGTGGTCGCGCTACCTCGTGAGCTTCCTGACCATCGGCGCAGCCTACGCGGCGTTCTCCTACTTCACCCCACTGCTGGAACAAACCGCGGGATTCAGCGCCGATGCCACCACCTTGGTCCTCTTGGCTTATGGGCTGTGCTCCTTCGTGGGAAACCTGATCGTGGGCAAACTCGCCGACAAACACGCAGTCGGCGTACTACGGTTCGGCCACGCGCTGCTCTTCACCTCCCTCGGAGTCCTTGCGCTGACCGCGCAGAGCCAACCAATCGTCGTGGTCACAGTCCTCATCGTCGGTCTCGCCGGCGTGACGATGAACCCGCCGCTGGTCACCCGAGTCGTAGAGGTTGGCGGCAGCGGGAACCTCGTCTCGACGATCCACACCTCGGTCATCACGATGGGCATCACCATCGGCACCACCATCAGCGCGGTGACGATTGGCGTCTTCGGCGATGATCCGGCGGTCGCCATGTGGACCGGAAGCGCGTTCGCACTCCTGGCAGCCCTCACACTCGCCATCCAGACCATCCGCGCGAGGAACCCGCGCCCGGCCGCTGACCTCGTCGCAGTCAGCTGAGGAGAGACATGCCAGCAATTCAGCAAGCGGCGTCAGGCCAGTGGCATCCCGGCGAGGACGAGATGCACCGCCTCCTGGGGGTGCCGAACATGGACAATCCCACCATGCCCGGTCTGCCAATGGCCTACGGACGATGGATGAGCCAAGCCCCGCTCCTGGCACTAGGCGCGATCGACGACGAAGGCCGGGTTTGGACCACGGTCCTGGGTGGCGCGATAGGGGTCGCCACCCCCATCGCGAGGGGAACTCTCGCTATCAAATCAACAACTCACCTATGGCCCGGCTCATCGGCGACCCGTCCCGGAGTAAGCATTGATCCGGTGCTGCAGGCTCTGCTCGGCCGCACTCCGGACCAGACGGCGGGGGCGGGCCAGGAGAACGAGACCGGGCAGCCGAAAGACTCAAGCCTCCTGACCGTCGACCATGGGCCGGCAGGGAAACTGGTTTCCGGGCTTGCCATCGACTTCGAGCAACGAACCCGCGTGAAGATCGCCGGCCGCGTGTTCAGAGGAATCGTGAAAACAACAGCCTCCGGAATCGAGCCGGGGTCGCCTGAATCGCCTCGTCCGGCACAGACGGGCCTGGCTGTCACTGTGGACGAGACCCTGGGCAATTGCCCCAAATACATCAATCGGAGGCTCATCACACCGCACGAGGCCGCACCGCGGCTTCAGCACGAGCGGCTTCCGCTATCCGAGGAATCGGTCAATCTGATTGGCACCGCCGATACTTTCTTCATCTCCAGTCGCCACGGAGGCCAGAGTATGGACACCAACCATCGCGGCGGGGAACCAGGTTTCGTCAGAATCCTGAGCAACTCCGCGCAGGATGGAGTCGTGCTCGTCTACCCCGAGTATTCCGGCAACCGGCTCCTGCAAACGCTGGGCAACATCACCTCCGACCCCGCAGTAGGAGTCACCTTCCCGAACTTCGAAACCGGAGACGTCCTTTACACGACGGGGCGCGCGGAGGTGCTCCTGGGAAGCGAAGCGGCTTCTCTGCTCCCCCACAGCAACGTGGCTGTCCGCATTACGGTCGATGCCGCCCGATTCGTCTACGACGCACTGACTTTCCGAGGCAGCAGTCTCGACCGGTCCCCATACAATCCGCCGGCAAGACGGCTGGCCCTTGAACTCACGGCGGCCCACCCGGACCACGCACGGCAGTCCAACCCCGGGGGCCGACCAAGCAGCGTGGGAACGGCCACCTTGATCGGCGCCGAAAGACTCACCCCGACCATCAGCAGATACCGGTTTCAGATGCGGGCCGACAGGTCGTCGAAATCACAGGCAGGGAGCGCGATCTGGCGACCTGGGCAGCATGTGACGCTGGACTTTTCCGCTCAACTCGACCGAGGCTGGGCGCATATGCGGGACCACGATCCACGTTCGCTCAACGACGACTACATCCGCTCTTTCACTATCACCGGCGGACCGGCACCCGCCATGATGAATGACGTCGCGAAGTCAGCTCACGGTGGCGAGTTCGAGATTACCGTCCGCACAAAGGGTGCCGTCACCGGACTTCTCTCAAGCTGGGCACCGCGAACCCGCCTGGAGGTCCCGGTACTCGGGTTCGGCGGAGGGGGATCGCCCGGCAGCGCCGGGGCAGCGAACCTCGCAGAAGCTACGGTCACCTCCGTTGCAATCGCTGGCGGCGTCGGGATCACACATTTCATGACATGGACGGGTTCGCGGACGCATCGATTGCGTATTCTGTGGAGCTTGCGATCAGAGGACCTGCCGCTCGCGCTCGACTTCCTCAAGGACCGCAAGCCAAGCAGTCTCGGCATGACGTTGTTCGTGACCGGACCAGCCAATGCTCGACACGGGGCAACGGTGCGGGAGCTTCGCGAATCGGGAGTGGGTATTCACGAGCGTCGGATCGAGCAAAACGATGTGCTGGGCGCCGGTGTCCGAGCAGCACGGGAATTCACCGTTTGCGCCTCCCCATCATTGACAACGTCAATACTGCATTGGATCGAGGGCGAGCCCCTGACGGTAGCGAGCTTTGAGTACTGATCAAGAGCCAACTGCTCGGCTCAACTATCACTGTGTTGAGGAAGGAAGACCGCGTCTCCACGGGTGAATATCCGGTGCTACGCCACGGGGACTAGAAGGACCAGGGAAAACGGTCCGCGGACATGACGAAGCCCTGGTGAGAAACCTGCGCTCACCAGGGCTTTTATGTCGGGCTGACAGGATTTGAACCTGCGACCCCCTGACCCCCAGGTAGGACCATCGGCCTCATTGCCCTTGCAGTAGCCTACTTTCGCCGACTTTCGGCATCAGCCCTTGCTCTCCTTGCTCTCCTTGCACACGTTGCGGTCCCCCTTCTGGTCCCCCTCGTTGCCGGCCGATGGTCGTGCCGGCGTTAGGTGGTGATGTCGATAGTCGGCTGGACCTGCTGGTAAACGGGGGTCCACAGGTCGACGTCGACCTCGGGTGATTCGATGCTGACGATTAGGGAGTAGTCGATGCCCTGATCACTTTGGTCGTCCTTGGCGCGGTTCTTCCACCAGCCTGCGACCGGATAGACGGCGATGGCTCCCTTGCTGGCGAGGGCGGCGGCGGTTCCGGACCAGATGTCGGTATGGAGCGAGCCTGCAGCCTGCTGTTGGTTACTGCCGAACAGCCACCCTGCTTCGGTGTCGAGGCTCGGCGGCTTCTCGCCGTCGATGCGGGCGCGAGTGTTGATACGTTGCCGGAACGAATCCACACTTTCCTCGGGTCGCCGGGTCGCGAACCGAAGTCCATGAGAGGGATAGATGTAGCGACCGGTCCATCCGCGGCTGGAGGGGTTCGGCTCGATGAAGTATGAGAGAGTCACGCGCATCCGAACCTTCGCGGCCCCGAGCGCCTCGAGCTGCTCGATCGGCCATGGCAGCTCATGGAGACTCATCTCGCGTGTCTTGCCCGCGCTGCTCGAACCGTCACGCTGGTACGGGTGAATGCGTGCTTCAGCGACGAGCGTGAGTGCATCAGTGGCGCTGTAGAGTGCCCGGTCCGAGTCAGGCACGCCCATCCCGTAGCGGCGCAGGAGCGAGGTGAGCGCTGTCTTACTCGATTCAGCGTCGAAGCGCGCACGCATGGGATCGGTCCATTCCGCGGAGTGGACGATCAGCGCACGCACGGTTTCAGGGCGCAGGCCGGGATACGCGGCGTAGATGTCAGCGGCGATCGCGGCGACGGAGGCGGTGGCTGCGGAGGTATCGCGAGTTGTGGTGAGGAAGCCTTCGCCGAGTGTGCGGAAGCGCGTAGTCAGGAGCGCGAGGTTGGGCGGGGTGTCCACGTCGGTCTTGTCTGGTGAGGCGGCGACGTTTCCGCCGTCGGCAACGACGTCTGGTTTGAAGGGCCACTTCTTGCGATCGAACAGGACAGAAGTACGGCTGACCGGGGAGAGTTCGCCTCGCGGGGCGATGGGCTGGTAGCCGGCGAAACCGGCAGGTGCCCCGGACATGTCGTCGTGGGCGGAGTATGCACCGACGGTCAGTGCGTTCCAGGACTGGGAGGGGTCCTCGACCGGTTCGAGGTCGCTGCGGCTGAGGTGGTCGTCGGTGCCGACGACGTCGCGGACATTGCCCGCGGAGATGACGAACAGTCTCGGTCGTCTGGGTTCATCGCGATCGAGGTAGGTGAACTTGGGGTCGGTGTCGTCGATGGCACGGCCGAATGCTAACGCGTCGATCGATGCGGACCAGGATGTGGGCTTGCCTGCTTCAAGGACCGCCGTTGAATCTTCTTGACCGGCGACGGGTCTCAAGCGTTGCGCTGTGACGGCGAGCATGAACACCCGTGGGCGGTCTACGGCTTGGATCTCGGGCTGGTCGACCGCGCGAGCGGTGATGGCGCCGTACAGGTCCCGATCGTTGTCTCCCCTGTCGGGCAGGAACTTCACGGATTCGAGGCGGTGACGGAGTTCGACCACGCCCGAGTCGAGCACGGCGCCGTGGAGGTCGCCGTAGAGAGCGAGTCCAGCCATCTCGGTCCCGTGCCCATGCACGGGCGGCAGCTGCCATGACGGATCGGCCACATGGAGGTCTGGGGCGGCGATTGAGTCGGCCAGCAGCGGATGCCCGTCTTGCACACCCGTGTCCAGGATGCACACGACGGGAGCGCCAGCTGATGCCGGGCGAAGCCGTTGACGGAGCTCCTCGACCCACTCGGCCTGTTCCGCGGCGGGCAGTTCAGTGAGGAAGCTTGCGACGGCGTGAGGTTGCCGCAGTTCGCCGATGTCGTCCAGCGTGTGAAACGCGTCTGCGAGCTGATCCGCCGTGGCGTACAGCAGCACGACGGTTCGTTCGCCGAACCCGAGGTAGTGGTCACTGGTGCGGAGGCCGTGCGCGGCGACGAACTCGGTGAACCGGCCCAGCTCATTGCCGTCGCGTTTGCGCAGCCACACCTCCCACCATCTGGTCTCAGACGAGTCAGTGGGGTAGGTCCCGTCGGACTCCGTCCAGAGTTCCCGAATCGTAGCCCGGCGGATGGACTGGATTCCGTCCACCAGGGCGGCGTTGCGCGCCTTGTCCTCACCAGATGACTCGACGTACTGAGTCAACTTCTTGAGGAAATACTCCTTCTTGCCATCCGGGATATAGACGGTCGCAACCTGGACGGGACCGTCCACAGTATCGGCCTCCCGGACGGCGACAAGCTCAGGCTGTTCGCCGGAGCGCTGCACATCCAGACTCTCCAGGGCCAGCTCGAGGCCGGGGAAGGAGAGAAACGAGATATAGGCCCCCGAAACCTCAGGCGCGTCGACCGGAGTCGCCAGCGCGGCTTCATATTGCTGGACAAGGGCCGAACCGTGTCCGCCTCGATCCCCCGAGAACCCGGAACCGTCGGTACCGCCGCCACCCGTAGGAATGGTGAAGGGTTCGGAGCGCGGTAGCCCGGGCACAACGATGTGCGGACGGTCACGTTCGGCCATGCCGCCTACACGCTCTGGTTGCGTTGACCGGTGAGATGAGGCCGCTCGTCGAGGGCCGCAATCAGATCGCTCGTGAGGATCCTTGTTCGGTCGGCGAGGACGCTATGTTTTGCGGCGTTCTCTGCGGCTGTCGCGATCTCGGCGTGGCTGAGTCCGCGAGCCGCTGTGAGCACCCGCGGCCAGCTCAGGTTGCTGATGTGAAACAGCGCCAGACGGTTCTTGATGACCGCTTGGGCATTCGCGTCATTGGGGAGCACGAAATCCATGACCGTGTCGAATCGCCGGTACAGCGCGTTGTCCAGCAACTGCGGATGGTTCGTGGCCGCGACGATGACGCTTTCCGAGGTGTCCTCTTCTAGGAACTGGAGAAACGAATTCAGGACTCGACGGATCTCGCCGACGTCGTTCGCTGCCGCGCGGTCTCCAGCGAGCGCGTCCACTTCGTCGAATAGATAGACCCCCCGCGTCTCAACGAGCGCGTCGAAGATCAGGCGAAGCTTCGCCGCGGTCTCCCCCATGAACTTGGTGATAATCGTGTCCAGGCGAATCGCGAACAGAGGCAATCCGAGCTCACCGGCGAGCACCCGCGCGGTCGAGGTCTTGCCAGTACCGGGTGGTCCGATCAGCAGGAGTCGTCGAGCGGGGCGAAGTCCGTGGCGGGCGAGCGTGTCGCGCTGACGTTGCTCAAGCAGGACGTGTTTCAGACGTGCGCTCAGATCGTCAGACAGGACAAGATCGCCGAGGCGCGCGTCTGGGTAGCTGACGGTCAGAAGCGAGCCCAGTTCGCCTCGAGGTTGGGTGACGGGCACGACGGCCGCGACGCGCGACGGAGCTGTGGCTCGCTTGCGCAGGTCGTCCACGAGGTCGCGAAGATCCTGGGCAAAGTTCGACTGTCCTGAGCGCGCGGCCTTCGCAGCGACCTGCATCGCGACCGCGTAGAATTGAGCGTCATCGCCGTCTGCATGGCTTTTCACGAGCGCTTTGAGCTGGTCGTTGGTTGCCACGGCCTCACCTCCTTCGGCGCACGAGTCTGGTCCTGACTAGGTTCGGCAGGCTGTCCCCCAGTCTAGCTATCGTCACCTTGCCTCAGCGGGCACCACGCCTCACGCCGTGGCGCCACGAGGCCTATTGAACTCGCCCCCTCCGACAGCCGCTGAGCTGCCGCGCGCCGGAGCCCCGCACCTGATCGAAACCGCGCAACAGACCAACGCACTCCTCTTCCGGTCCATCCCGAAACGCGGCCACCGCTCGCAGCGGCGGAGGCCATCGTCCGCCGACAAGACTCCTCATCGGCGCTCGGCGGGGAACGCTCCAACAACGCTGTTAGTCCCTCAGCGCAATGAGCCAGGCCTTGATGAGGCTACGACCTTGAAGGCGTCCGCTCGCCGAGCAACGAGCTGACGTGTAGAGCGCCGACGATAAACTCGGAATATGCCCCTCTCGCAGCGAACGGTCGGTCTGATCGCGCAGGCGGCATCTGAGTTCGGTCATGCGTCGCTCTCGACGGAGCTTCTGAAAGCAGGGATCGCCGATGGCGACCCGGGGCAGCTGGATCGCGCGGGAAAGTCAATAGCGCGGGACAAGCGCGCTGCCGCCGCCGTGAAGGATGCGCTGGCCAAGAAGAGGTGGCCCGAGCTCCTGGCGCTGGCAGATACCGTGCTCAACCGGCTCGCTTCGCAAGGTGAGATGCCGTCCTGGGCGACGGAGCTTGGCCTGTCGCTGCGCGCTGACGGCTATGACGCGATCGCCGTCGAAACTGAGGACGAAGCTCCGGGCTTCTGGGGTTCGCCCACGGCAAAGCGGACTTGGAAGATATCACCCCTCGGGGACGAAGATGTGCCGCTTGCGGCGAATGCGACCGCGTTGGCCGCGGATCTCAAGTCGCGTGGGATGGACATTGCTGCGAATCACTTCGACCAGGCCTTTCAGTCCCTCATGGCGGGGCGATGGGAAGCCGCGAACGGCCAGCTTCGGGCGACGTACGAGGATGTGCTCATTGAGGTTGCTCGGACGAGGTTTGGTTGGACCGGGAACTCCGGTGGGCAAGCTCTCGACGTACTTCACGGCAAGAAGGCACTCAACGATCACGAGCACGACTACCTCAAAGGCCTGTGGGGCATGAGTCACACGAACGGTTCCCACCCCGGCATGAGCAACCAGACCGAGGCTCAGATTCGGATGCAGGCGATCGTAGCCGCCATCCGGTTCATCCTGAACGGGGTCGTCTAGGCTCCGGGTCACGTCTGCGCTCCTCTCTAGTCTTGGAGCATGACCTTCACCGCGCTCCACCGTGCGCTCGGCCTTGCGCCGGGACCGCTGACTGATGCGCTGCTCGATGCAGCGGTGGCCGCAGGTGTCATGGAGGCGGATGACCTGGATTGGAAGTCGGAGTTGCCGCCGGCGAAGGGCCTGCCCCAGACGGACTTCCCGAAGGACGTCGCCGCGATGGCGAACAGCGGCGGCGGCATCATCGTGTTCGGCGTCCGCGAGTCCCAGAAGGCAGCGACCGAACGAATCGACGTGGGCGAGCTCGACGAAGCCTACGAGCGCTCATTGCGGAGCGCCGCGATCACCGCCATCTCGCCGCCAGTGTTCGGATTGAATGTCTATCGCCTTGGAGACGAGGGCAATCGGGCGTTCGTGGTGGAAGTGCCAGCGAGCATCGACGGGCCGCACCTGATCTACAAGAACGACTACTTCGCGGCTCCAGTGCGAAATGACTCGGACACGGTGTGGATGAAGGAGCGCCAGATCGAGGCGATGTACCGGGCTCGTTTCGAGGAGCGTCGACATGCGACAGAGGCATTGGACGCGCTGTACGGCGAGGCGGCAGCAGGTCGAGATTCTGACAAGCGCGCCTGGCTGGTCGCGGTTGCTCACCCGCGCATCCCTCGCTTCCGTGACCGGCTGACTCGCGAGGATGCGCGCGGGGTGCTGACGAAGACCGTGGGGCTGGCCCTAACCTATGCCGGGCGCGGAGGCATCCACCCACTGGAGAATGTGGACCGCGATAACCCGCGTCCCGGGTTGCGCCGCTGGGTGGCCGTGAACTCGGCGACCGGCGAACGTTCGGTCTGGAGGGAGGCGTGGATGAGCATCCACAGTGACGGGTCTGTGACGGTCACGGCGGCTGTCGGTGGGCATCGCATGAGCAGCGACGGGTACTTCGAGGGCTGGCAGGTGGAGTCTGCCGCGATCGAGTGCGCCATCGCCGATCTGATGGCACTCATGAGAACCACCGCGGAGGCAACCGACAACGATGAATACGACGTTCGCCTGGGGATCGAATGGACGGGTCAGCAGCCGATAACGATCCTGACGAAGGACAACATGGGCTTCACCTACGAGGGCGTTTCGGTCCCGCTACACCGCTACACGCCGGTTGAGACAACCGTGAACGCCATCGAGCCGGCAGCGGACTTCTTCTGGCACGTTCACGACTTCGCTCAGGACTGCGTGAATCAGGGCGGCATCTCGCACGTGTTAATGATCCAGCCGCCTGCCCGAGACGCGTCGGCGTAGTCGCGACTCCCCCGCAAGCGCCGCACCGAGTCGGATTTGCACCGGCTCGGTGCGGCGCACGGTTCTTGCTTCGACTGTCAGGCCGCCCTTGCCGCGACGGGTTCCAGAGCCCAGTCCCGGACACCGCTGCCCTCGACGAAGAGCCATTCTGCGCGGCACTTGTCGCAGAGGATCCGCACGTCATGTTCCCGGAAGCCCGGGATATTGTCGTGCTCTTCCACGATCGTCCCGTCCCCGCAGGGGCACAGGAACTCGTAGCGCTCCACCGTTCCGGCACCGGCGCCCCAGCCCTCGTGGTCGTGTGCGTCTCCACCGACCGGCTCCGTTCGGATAGGGGCCGGCGAAGGTTCCGTCCGCATCCACTCCGCGATCGAGGTGACTACGGCGTCGTAGGCCGAGGGCGAGTGAGATACCTCGTGGAAGATCGCCAGAAGCTCGTCGGCGGTGCGGGCGACGCGGTGATCGCTGTCGCGGACACCGGCCAAGTAGTCGCCCGCGAGATCGCCCACGACGTCGTTGCGGCCGGCCTGTTGGACGAGCCAGTCGTGGAACGGAGCCGACTCGGCGACCGGATCCGGCCGGACCCAGCCCTCGGTGATGAGCTCGCCGGCGGCTGCCCGCGCAAGTGCTTCGCGCAGGTGCTCGTACCCGGCGGGGCGGTAGTGGCTGGCCCGCGGTCGCACCTGGCCGGAGCCGACCATCCGGCGCACGTAGTCATGCTCGCGCTCGGAGATGCCGATCAGGAGGTTCGGACCGTCCCCGTCCGGGTCCGTGATCGGGAGGCCCAGCGCCGCTGCCGCCCAGATCAGTCGGCCATTGGACACATAGGAGAAGTGCGGGCTGAGGAACCACTCCGCGGTGTGCTTTAAGGAGTAGCTGCCGACCTCAGAAGCCTCAGAGCCCAAGGTGGGCGTGAACATCCGCAGCATGTCCGTGATGAGGGCGAGCTGGATGTAGTCGGTCTTGCCGTTGAAGCTCCATGGCGAGTCGGAGCGGACGCCGTTCTCGCCGAGACGAGGAGCGCCGCCGTGCGCGCCGATCAGTTCGTGATCGCTGAGTGCGGCGATCAGCCGCCGTGCGCTGGCCCGCGGACCAAGGAGACCCTGGGCCAGCGGGGAGCTCATCTGCCGCAGCGCGGATGTGTAGTTCGTGCCGGTGAAGGCCGACCAGGCACGCGCGTCCTGCTGGAACGCGCGGCTCGGAGTGTTGTTGCTGGGAGTCATCTCAGTCTCTTGTTCCGGGCTATGCACCCCACGCCTACCAGCCCTGTGACATGAGAGAGATCTCGAACCAACAGGTAGTGCTTCTCTGGATTCCGCATTAGCGGTTGTCCTCGACGTCTTCGCCGCGTGGGGACTCAGACTCGGAGACAGGCAGTCCAGACCGCCCACGTGAATTATAGCCCGGAAACGGCTTCGGCAGGCTGGAGGTCGTGCCGCGATACGAAGAGGGCGTTGCCGATTCATCCGAATCAGCAACGCCCTTTCGCCGCGCGCGGCGGGAGCTTCTAGACGTGGACCGCCTGCTCAGCCCGCGCCTGCCGTCTTGCGTGGCGACGCTCAAGAGCTTCCACCGCGTGGACACGCGCGAGGACGACCAAGCTGACCGGACCCATCACGAGGAACTTCAACGCATCCCAGATGAAGAGGCCGACGGCCAGGTTGAGCCAGCCCGGGCCACCGTCCCGGATGCCTGCGGCGCAAGTGGCCGCGGCGAGCAGGAGGGGGGCTGCGAGGAGCATCGCCGGGATGCCCCACTTGAGCCCGCGTCGAGTGCGGATGCGGTCAAGCAGGAGATTGGTCGGTGCCCAGCGCAGCAGGTGGTGCACTCGAACGCTGGCGGCCCAGATGAGTCGGAACACGGCGATCCTCTTCTCTCGTCAAGAGCGGCGAAGGAAGAGGTGCCCCCAAGAGGCTGGCCATACGGCGTAAGTGAAGGTGTCTCCGCTCACATACAAGGCTAAACCCGAGATCCGACAATCGGAAGCATCGGGTCAGTACCGGAGGTCGGGGCCGCTTCGCGTGGCCGAAGCCGTGCGACTTTCCGTGGCCGCCACGAGGCGGCGGGCACGATCTAATGCAGCCTGGGCGCGGGCACGATCGAGTTGCTGCGTCCCTTCTGTCGCCGCCGGGCCGAGCGGGTCATCTGCGGTGATGCCATGCCGGTCACGGTAGGCGACGATGATCTGTGCTTGCCGTGTCCACGTCGCAGCGCCGGCACGGTCGCGCGGCCGCGGCCCGAGCGCCCCAGTCCACGGCTGGTTCTCTGAGACGGCCAGGTTCGCGAGCGCGGCGGCGCGTTGCTCGATCAGCTCTCGGCGCTCGGCGAGTGCGCGTCGGAGTGTGGGGTCGCTGACCCCGGTGGCCTCGGGGATCAAGCCGGCGATCAGCCGGACCGGGCGGCGAGCTCGACCCGAGCCTGCGGGCCGCGCCGTGGCGATAGCGAGACGATAGTGCAGAACGGCGGCGATGTCCTCGGCGTCCTCGAAGCCGCGAGCGGCAACAAGGCGCGGCAGAAGGGTCTGGAGGTCATGGTGGTTGGCCTCGGCTCGGCGCATCTCGGCGGTGAGAGCGCCGAAAGCGGCTGAGGACAGTGCGGCCTCGGTCTGATCGTCGGTTAACGGACTGCGGCGGATGAGGCCTGCCCAACGGTCGTGCTGCGCGGCGGCGGCGATCGTCTCGTATTCGGCGGCGAGCTGGCCGATATTCGTCCAGATCTCCTGCTCCGCGACGATCGCTTCGTGCGCTGAGGGCTCAGCGCCGATGTGCTGGAGAACCCCGGCGAGCACGGTGACGGCGGTGTCGCTGTTGTGGTCGCCGTCGTGCGGCCCGCCGTGCAGCTCGTCAGGTCGATCGGTGGCGACATAGGCGATGTTCGACTCGCTGCCGCGGGTGAGTGCGACGTACAGGTTCTCCCGGGTGGTCTCGGGGGTGACGACCGCGTGCGCGGTATCGATGGTGACGCCTTGGGCGCCGTGGCCGGTCACGGCGTAGCCGAGGTCGACGTGCTCGGCGACATACTCGGCGGGAAGCACGATGGATGATCCCCAGCGACGGCCGGAGCGGCGTACCGTCATCGCGCCGTCGGCATGCAGCTTCGTGACAGTCCAGCGGGTGCCGTTCCGAACCCACTCGCCGGCCCGGGTGCTCAGGCGTCGGTCGTTGTGTCGGGTGATGATGGCGTCACCGACCGAGGCGACGAAGCCACCATTCAGGGAGACCTCGTGCTCTGCGTCGACCTCGCCGAGCAGTATGCGGTCGAGGCGGGCGCGCTCGTTGAGATTCCCGACGAGTTCGCGGGTCTGGGCGACCAGGATGCTCGCTTTTCCCAGGGTCACGTCGGTCCGCCAGGCGGTGTAGGCCGCTTCGGTGATCTCCTCGGTCGTGCCTCCTCGGATGCGGCCGTGCTCCTGGTAGGCGTCGATCGCTGTGGGGCGTCCGTGGCGCAACTCGAGCGAGGCGAGCTTCTCCCACTCGTTGGCGAAGCGGTGGATGTCGGCCAGCTCCGGCGCATTGTCTCGGTCATGGACCAGCAATGCGAACGCGCCGCCTGCGTCAACGGATTGCAGTTGCGCCCAATCGCCGACCAACAGCGTCTTTGCCCCGGCCGTCTCGGTGAGGTGGGTGATCGCGTCGAGGGTGAAGGTCCCGGCGAGCGATGCCTCGTCCACGACGACGAGTTGGCCTGCTGCGAACGTCGCACCGTTCTGGCGGTGCTCCTGCAGCCACTTCGCGGTGTTCTCCGTCGCGATCCCGAGATCGCCAGCCAGGACCTCAGCAGCAGCGGCGGACGGAGCGAGCCCGACGACGCTACCGGGTCCGTGCTCGGCCTCCCACGCGGCGCGCAGCGCCGTCATCGCAGTCGTCTTCCCAGCCCCGGCCGGCCCGACCAACACGTCAACGGTGCGGCCAGAAACCGCGATCGCGGTGATCGCCTCAGCCTGGTCAACGCTCAAGACGCGACCGCGGGCGTCCGGGCGAGCTGCCACGTCCTCGACGGTGGCAAGCGGCACTCCCGGAGCGTCGGTCCTGCGGGATCGCTCCAAGAGCCGGTCCTCGGCGTCAAGCAGCTCCTGTGACGAGTACAGGGCCGAATAGCGGGGACGGAAGACGCTAGTGCCGTCCGCACGCTGAAACTCCGGCGGCGAGACCGCGAGCTCCGGCGGGGTCAGCCGCAGCGATACGTTCTCCGCCGCGTCGGCGATCATCCCGGTGATCGCCTGGCGGTCTTCTGTAGAAGCGAAGCGCCAGCCCTTGATCTGGCGGGACGCCTCGGCGTGCAGGTTCCATCGCCGCCACGTCGATCGCTTCTCGCCAACAATGCCGACCACAAGGCGCCCGATCTCCTCGACCTGCTCCAGCGGCACGTCGTCGGCCCGCAACAGGGAGCGCGCCGTCGGTTCACCGGCGAGCTGCCTGGCCCATCGTGTCGCGTCTCGTCCGAGCACCCGGGTCGCGCGAGCCCGCCACTCCGCGGTCAGCTCGGCAAGCGAGTGGATCTGCTTCTCGGGCCTGGTCGAGAGCGTGGCCTGCGCCCGGAGCTTGAGGATCGTGGCCTTTGATGGCTGCCGCCCGCGTCCCTCGACATACTGCTCAACGAGACGGCGTGCTTCCCGATCGATCTGTGCCGAACGGGAGGAGAACTCCTCGATCAATTCCAGCGGCACGCCCTCGATATCCCAGGTCGGGTTCCGATCCCGACCGCGATCACGCGGCTGCCAGCCGAGGCCGAACAGGCGGGTGACGTGGTCGGCGATGATCCCCTCGTGCATCTCAGACAAGGCCACGACCGCGGCATGCATCGGACGCCCGTCCAGACTCCGCCACCGAGCGTCGAGGACGGTCTTCACCTTGTTGCTCACGACGACGTGCGTGTGTAGATGAGGGTCGTTGGAGCGCGAGTCATAGTGGTCATAGGCCGTTGCGACCAGGCCGAAGGTGTCAACCTGCGCAACGGCCCCGTCGCGGGCTGTTGCACCGGCGCGGGTGGCTACAACCTCGCGCTCCATGAACGCAACGACCTCCGCAACGGCCTGGTGATGCGCCTTCGCGATCAGGGCTTGCGTGCCGGCGTCCGCGACCGCCCAGAGCGCCGACACCGACTTGGGCACCGAGAAGGTGAAATCGTAGCCAGCAACGGCCCGTCGCGTCCCTTTCGCTCTCGCTTCGGTCTCGATGCGGGTAATCGCGTCGGCCCGCTCGTCCACGGTCAACGCCGCGTCCAGCGCGGCGATGCGCTCGGTGATGCGCGTCTCGACCGGCTCGTAGACCGGGTAGGCGCGCCCTAGTGGATTTCCGGTGATCGGATCGCGGCCTAAGCCCAGCAGCAGCTCGAGCTGCGCCTCAGAGACCGTCTCGTGTTCGCTCAGTTCGCCGCCGCCGAGCATCGGCAGGCCGGAGCCCAGCCAGAACCCCGGCGGCGTGCCTTTCTCGGCGTAGTACCTCGTCAACGGCGTCGACAACGCCCGATCGCCGTCCGCCGCTGCCACCGTCCGCAGCAGATAGCGGTAGCCATCGCCTGCCGACATGACGCGCATCGAAACCGTCACTACCGCACCCCTTGCGGCACAGGTGCGTGTACCCCGTCAGAGGGCTACGATGCGCGCGCGCGTCGCATTTCGGCCCACGACTGCTCCGCCTCAGAATGGCAGATTGCGACCCAGGGCTTCGATCACATGCCGCGCAGCCTCCGTCGACTCGGCGGTGAGGGCTGCTCCCACCCCGGTGGCGATCGGAGCCAGCAATCCTTTGACCATGGTCAGACCACGCTTGACGACGCTCTGATCGGGCTTGGGTCTCGTGACCTCGCCCAGGACTGTTTCAACCGCGGCCCGCACTTCGGCCTCATCTGCACCGAGGGGGAGGTCGGGCAAATTCGCCAGCAGATCAGTGAGAGTGCGGCGAGATCCTCATAACCGGGAGCGATCTCCTCGACGCGGCTCTGCGCCTGGGTCGCCGTGCCGCTGTTGTCCCACGCGAGCTGGGCGTGGTCACCCGTGACGGTGACGACAGGTCCGTTGTAGTTGTTGACAGTCAGCGCGGGCTTGAGGCCGTGAGGGTCCGCTTCGACGGGGACGCGAACCGGGTGCTTCGCGAATTCGCGCTCCAATTCACGGGTGAATTGCAGGATGCCCTGCTTGTTGATCTTGAACCCGCTAGCCACAACCGCTCCTTCGTCCGTGCCCGTCAGGAAAAGAATCTCACGCGGCACGGACTATCCAATTGACGACTCGCACGATCCTCGATCTGCAAGAAGCGTGGCAAGGTCGGAAGTGGTCAGAAGCAGGCGGGGGGTCGGGCCTTGGGGTGCTCGCGCGCGCGGGGCGGGCTTAGCCGTTGGACCAGTCCTAGACGAGAATCTACCGAGTAATTGCCCGCCTGCCGCCACTCGTTCATGTCCGCTCCGGCGCGGCCAAAGCGGCAAGGTCGATCGCGCTGGGCGGCCTGAGCATCACGCCGAACCAGTTACACAAAAATTCTGACAGACCCTCACAACGACGAGACGATGAAGTCCGCCCGGTCGTCGGGGCTCAGAACCGGCACCCGGATCACCGGGGTCGGCAAGCTGGTGTAGACCTCGGTAAGCAGGCGATGAATGGTCTGCTGGTCTGCCTGATCTTCGGTGCGTGCGTAGTCGCTCTCGAGAGGAAGAAGGTCAAGGAGGAAGGTCTTCTTGTAGGACACGGTCTTCAACGCTTGGAGCAGGCGCGGATCCGGTTCCAAGTCGAGGAAGCGGTAGTAGGCCAGCGAGTCGGGAATCGCGCGGTCCAGAAACACGACCTGGTCGGGATCCAGTGCCGCCTCCTGCTTCAGCTGCATCTCCAGCACGCCTCGTTGGAACTCGCGTTGTCGTGCGCGGATCTCGTCGACGGTTTCACCGCCGATTCGCCGGAGGTCGATGTAGTGCCTGGCATGCTCGATCGTCGTGCTGAAGCCGCGATCGCGGAGCAGGTTCACGGTCGTGGTCTTGCCCGAGCTGGGGCCTCCCGTGATGACGCACCAATTGGTCACGATGTCCTCTTCTCCTTCCGGAACGGAATCCGGGAGGACACCTGCACTGACGTCATGAACGACTCTGAGGCTGGCCGTTGCCGAGCGACGGCCGCGCCTACGCTCCGCCGCCCAGATTCTTGAGCATCTCGCGATACTCCTCAGCGGTCAGTTCACCGCGTGCGTATCGCTCATCGAGGATGTGGCGCGCTGTCGGGCTCCCCGTGGTGACCGCCTCGCGGCCGCGGCTGGGCGCCATCGAGTTGCGAACCAGAACGACGACAAGAACCACGACGCAGACAAGAACCACGGCGCCGACCAGCCACATCCAGCCCCAGCCGTTGTATCCGTATCCCCACATCATGATCTGTGCCTCTCCAAGCCTGAACGTGCTTCCTACGAGGGCGTAACCGCACCGCTTCCTGCAAGCCTGGCGCAAGCCGAAGCCGTGCGCCAAGGTCTTTGGTCCCACTTAAGCGGAGCGGGAGCTGGTGAAAATGAGCAGCTGCCCATCACCAGGCCTAGTATACCCCTAAGGGGTATGATACGCTTCGGGTTGTTCGTGCCGCTGAGCAGAAAGTCGGAACATGGATGTGATCGTGGTTGTCGGCGCCTTGGCCCTGACGGGGCTTCTTGCGTGGTATTTCTTCGCCCCGCGTGCGTCGGAGCGGGCCGCCGTCGACGGGGATCTTCAGGTGCAGACGATCACGGTCAAGGGCGGCTACTCCCCGAGCGTCGTAGAACTGGTGCAGGGGGTGCGGACCCGGCTGTTGTTCGATCGGCAGGAGACCGGTGACTGCTCCTCGCGGGTGGTGTTCCCCGATTTCAAGGTGAACCAGAGCCTGCCCGCGTATGCGACCACGGCGGTGGAGTTCGTCCCCGGCGAGGTCGGGGATTTCGAGTTCGCCTGCGGGATGAACATGCTGCACGGTACGGTCAAGGTCGTCGCCGGTTCGGCCAGCGGGTCCACCGCGGCAACGGCGGTTCTTGAGCGTCCGGCGGATACCAGGGACGCTCCGGTCGAGGTGGGCGGTCCGCCGGTGGAGGATCTCGGCGACCAGGAGGCGGCTGAGCATGGCAAGGAGATCGCGGATCTGCTGCGCCGGGTGATCGTCGGCGCGGTGCTGACTCTGCCGGTGTTCTTGGCGGTGATGGCGCACGAGGTGTTCGGGGCGATGTGGGTGCCGTCTCTGCTGTTGACGCCCTGGTTCCAGTTCCTGCTGATCACCCCGGTGATGTTCTACACCGGGTGGCCGATCCACCGCACCGGGTGGCTTGCGCTCGCGCACCGTGCCGCGGAGATGAACTCGCTGATCACGCTCGGGTCGATCGCGGCATATGGGTTCAGCCTGGTCGCGACGTTCCTGCCCTGGGTGCTGCCGGAGGCGGCGCGCGGGGTGTATTTCGAGGCGGTCGGCGTTATCCTGACCCTGATCCTCCTCGGCCGGCTTTTGGAGACCCGGGCGAAGGCCGGGACGGGTGAGGCGATCCGCACCCTGATCGGCTTGCAGCCGCGCACCGCCCGGGTCGTCCGCGGAGACAGCGAGCTGGAGATCCCGATCGACGAGGTCGCCGTCGGCGATGTCATCGTCATCCGCCCGGGTGAGAAGCTACCGGTGGACGGGCAGGTCATCGAGGGCTCGTCGCCCGTCGACGAGTCGATGATCACCGGGGAGCCGATCCCCGCCGTCAAGACGGTCGGCGACACGGTGATCGGCGCGACCGTCAACCAGACCGGATCGTTCCGGTACACGGCGACGAAGGTCGGCGCGAACACCATGCTCGCCCAGATAATCAAGCTGGTCCGTGAGGCCCAGGGCTCCAAGGCGCCGATCCAACGGCTCGCCGACAAAGTCTCCTCGTATTTCGTGCCGGCGGTGATGGCGATCGCGATCTGGACCTTCGCCGCCTGGTGGGTGTTCGGCCCGCCTCCGGCCGGAGTGTTCGCCCTGGTCGCGGCCGTCGCCGTGCTGATCATCGCCTGCCCCTGCGCGCTCGGGCTGGCGACCCCGCTGTCCATCACCGTCGCCACCGGCAAGGCCGCCTCCAACGGCATCCTGATCCGCTCAGCGGAGGCGCTCGAGACCGCGCACAAGGTCAACACCGTCATCCTCGACAAGACCGGCACCATCACCAACGGCACCCCGGCCCTGACCGACGTGCTCCCCGCCTACGGGTTCGACAGTGACGAGGTGCTGGCACTGACCGCGGCGGCCGAACGTGATTCCGAGCACCCCCTGGCGGCCGCGATCGTCGCCGGCGCGAAGGACCGCAACCTCGAGATCCAGCGGGCGGATGGTTTCGAGTCGATCACCGGGCAGGGGGTGCGCGCTCGGGTGGGCGGCAGGACCGTGCTGGTGGGCAATGCCCGCCTGCTCACCGGGGCTGGCGCCGACGTCACCGGTCTCGCCGCGGATGTGGATGCTCTCGCTGCGGACGGCAAGACCCCGATGCTCGTCGCGGTCGACGGTGTCCCGGCCGGGGTGATCGGTGTGGCGGACACCATCAAGGACGGCTCGGCCGCCGCGATCGCGGGCCTTGCCGCCCGCGGGGTCGATGTGGTGATGATGACCGGCGACAACCGCACCACCGCTGCGGCGATCGCCCGGCAGGTCGGCATCGCCCGGGTCGTCGCCGAAGTGATGCCCCAGCACAAAGCCGCCGAAGTTCGGCGTCTGCAGGCCGAAGGCCGTGTCGTCGGCATGGTCGGTGACGGCATCAACGACGCCCCGGCCCTGGCGCAGGCCGATGTCGGGTCGGCGATCGGCACCGGGACGGACGTCGCGATCGAAGCCTCCGACATCACCCTGATCTCCGGCAACCTCGCCGGTCTGGTGACGGCGATCGACCTGTCCCGCGCCACGATGCGCAACATCCGCCAGAACCTGGGCTTCGCGTTCGGGTACAACATCATCGGCATCCCCCTCGCCGCCGGGGTGCTCTACCCGGCGTTCGGGCTGCTGCTCAGCCCGATGATCGCCGCCGCCGCGATGGCCCTGTCCTCCCTCTCCGTCGTCACCAACTCGAGCCGGCTGCGCCGGTTCACCCCCAAGCCCCCGGCCATCCCGGCCGGAGCCTCGAGCACCGAACCGGTGGTCGAGATCGGCAAACAGCACACCCACGAGGAGAATCCCATGACACACCACGACGAGCACCCCACCGGCAGCACCCTGGTCATCGACCCGGTCTGCGGCATGAAGATCGATCCGGCCACCGCGGCGGCAACCCGCGAGCACGACGGGACGACGTTCTCCTTCTGCTCCACCGGCTGCGCCGCCGCCTTCGACGCCGACCCGCACCGCTACGGCCACCCGCAGCACTAAACCCGAAAAGGATCCCCATGCACGGCTACGTAGGCAACAAGGACGCCCTTCTGGCCCGGCTGCGCCGGGTCGAGGGCCAGGTGCGCGGGGTGGCGCGGATGATCGAAGAGGACACCTACTGCATCGACGTCCTCACCCAGGTCTCCGCCACCACCCGGGCGCTCGAAGCGGTCGCCCTGGCGCTGCAGGATGACCACCTGATGCACTGCGTCGCCGAAGCCACCGAACAAGGCGGGACCGTCGCCGAAGACAAACTCCGGGAAGCCAGCGCCGCCATCGCCCGCCTGGTCCGATCCTGACAACCCCACCGCCTGACCCACCGCATGCCGTTCCGGCCGGACGAGAGGAGCACGACTCTGATGAGGACTGCGACCGCGCGCCGGCTCGACAGGGACTTTCGACCCTTACCAACACCCCGCTTGAGCGGGACAATGGTGTCACCGCGGTTTGTCCGCGCCGCTACCGTCGTGCAGGGCGGGCAGCAACCTGAACCTGAAGGGGGAACCGGCGGATGAATGCCCTCCGTTCCCTCACCGGCACCGGCTGGACGGCCCGTCGCATCGTCTTCATGGTCGGTCTCGCGGTCCCCCTGATCGTCGGCCTGCTGGCGATGCACAACATGCTGACTCCCGGTGGCGACCAGAACGGGTCCGGCATGCCCGCGTCCTCCGCCGCCCACCATGCCCAGAAGACCCAGACAGCCCAGAGCACGCTGCCGATGACGGTGAGCGCCGCGGCGACCACCGATTCCCCGTGCGCGGGCGACGGCTGCGGAGTTCCCTGCGCCGACAATGCCTGCGACGCCCCGGGGAAAATGCCGGATCATTCGATGCTGCTCATGATGTGCGCCATGGCACTGCTCGCCGTCGCGATCGCCGCCGTCTCCGCCGCGCTCCTCACCCTGACCGGCACGTCACTGCCTCGTGGCGTGCTTCTTCCCGGCACGGCCCGGGCGCTGCCGCACCCGCGCCCGCCGTCACTGCTCGTCCTGTCCATCAGCCGGACCTGATTCGCCGCCCGTTCTCCTGGTCTCCCCGGGAGAAGGTTTTGCCCTGCCCGGGCACCGAATCACGACCCTGTTTCCGACTGACTAAAGGACATACACAATGCGACTACGCACAATTGCGCTGGCCTCCGGCGCACTGATCACCGCGACCCTGCTGCTGGCCGGCTGCGCCCAGAGCAACGATATGGGCGGCATGCCCGGCATGGACAACGGGTCCATGCCGGCATCCCCGACCGCCGGCACGTTCAACTCCGCCGACGAGATGTTCGTGACGATGATGATCCCCCACCACGAGCAGGCCATCCAGATGGCGGATGTCATCCTCGGCAAGGACGGCATCGACCCGCGGGTGACCGCCCTTGCCCAGCAGATCAAGGACGCCCAAGGCCCCGAGATCACCACCATGGCGTCCTGGCTGAAGGATTGGGGAATGCCCGAACCCTCCGCCACCGGCGGTATGGCAGGCATGGGGCAGGGCGACGGCATGATGTCGCAGGACGACATGGCCGCGTTGGAGAACGCCACTGGGGTTGACGCGGCACGCCTGTTCCTCACCGGGATGATCAGCCACCACCAGGGCGCCATCCAGATGGCCAAGTCCGTGATTGACAACGGGCAAGACCCGAAGGTCGCCGCGTTGGCGAAGAAGATCAGCGCCAGCCAGAGCGCCGAGATCACCACCATGCAGTCGCTCCTCGGCAGCCTCTAACCCCGGGCACCCCTCCCCCGCGTGCTGCGGTTGCTCCAACTCGCGGGCAACCGCAGCACGCCCCCTCCCCGCGACGTTGTGATATCGGCCTTTGGGCCCGATTGGACTTCTTGTGAACAACCCCATCAACGCCAGCGTGACCAGGCGCGGTTTCCTCGCCGTGGGCACCGGCGTCCTCGCCACGGCGGTCCTCGCCTCGTGCACGCCCGCCCCACCGCGCTACCTCACCGCCACCAGTTCCCCGGTGCGGAAGGCGGAGACCGCCCGCGGCGGGACCGGCCGGGTCACCCGGGTCGAGCTCACCGCCGCGCCGACCGAACTCGACCTCGCCGGCACCACCGCGAGCACCTGGAGTTTCGGTGCCGTTCCGGCGCCGACGATCCGCCTGTCCGCCGGCGACACCCTGCACGCCACGATCCACAACCGGCTCCCTACCGACACGTCCGTGCACTGGCACGGTGTGGCGCTGCGGGACGACATGGACGGAGTCCCCGGACTCACCCAGAAGCCGATCGCCTCCGGAGAGGACTTCGACTACGAGTTCGTGGCCGCGAACCCGGGAACGTACTGGTTCCACCCGCACGTCGGTCCGCAACTGGACCGCGGCCTGTACGGGGCGCTGATCGTCGACGACCCGCACGAACCCTTGAGCTACGACGACGAGTGGGTGGTCATCCTCGACGACTGGCTCGACGGGGTGACCGGTACCCCCGATCAGGTGCTCAAGGAGCTCAGCGGCGGGATGGGCGGGATGATGAGCGGAGGCGGCGGGCACATGATGATGGGCGCCCGCTCCGAGCTGCTCGGCGGCGACGCCGGAGATGTCGCCTACCCGTACTTCTTAGTCAACGGCCGGCCGGCCGCCGACCCCGAGACCTTCTCCAGTGCATCGGGGAAGCGGGTGCGGATCAGGTTCATCAACGCGGGCGGCGACACCGCGTTCCGGGTGGGCCTCGGCGGGCACCGGCTCACCGTCACCCACAGCGACGGGTTCCCGGTCACCCCGGTGGACACGGACGCGATCCTGATCGGGATGGGCGAACGCTACGACGCGATCGTCACCCTTGCCGATGGGGTGTTCCCGCTGGTCGCCGCCGCCGAGGGCAAAGGCGCGGCCGCGTTCGCCCTCGTCCGCACCGCATCCGGCCAGGCGCCGCGCACGACGGCGAGCATCCCGGAGCTGACCCGGTCGGTCCTCACGGCGGACAAGCTCACCGCCGATCCGAGTGTGATCCTCCGCAAGCGCCCGGTCGATCGGGAGCTGACGGCGACACTGTCCGGTTCGATGATGGCCTACGACTGGGCGATCAACGGTCACCGCTT
This sequence comes from Arthrobacter russicus, assembly GCF_031454135.1. NCBI lineage: Bacteria > Bacillati > Actinomycetota > Actinomycetes > Micrococcales > Micrococcaceae > Arthrobacter > Arthrobacter russicus. The sequence goes on along the minus strand of NZ_JAVDQF010000001.1, from coordinate 3,436,770 downwards.
CGACCCGAGCAACCCGCTCGCTGGCGCCCTCGGCGTGAAACAGGGCGAACGGGTGCGGTTGCGCATCGTCAACACCACCCAGATGTGGCACCCGTTCCACCTGCACGGGCACACCTACCAGCACGCCGGGCCCGGTCCACGGAAGGACACCTCGATCGTCCTGCCGGGCAGGTCGTTGACCGTCGAGTTCGACGCCGACAACCCGGGACGGTGGGCGGCGCACTGCCACAACATCTACCACGCAGAGGCCGGGATGATGACCGTCCTCGGCTACCAGACCGCCTAACCGACCAGCAGGAGAAAGCAGACACCATGAGCACACGACACATCGTCCTGGAAGTATCCGGCCTCCAAAGGGCATCCTCGAAATCCGTCATCGAAGCAACCCTCCTCCGCCGCCCAGGGGTGACCGCCGTGGAGGCCAACCCGGTCGCCCAGACCGCGAACATCTCCTACAACCCCGAGCTGACCTCCCTGGCGCAACTGAGCCGGTGGATCACCGACTGCGGGTACCACTGCGCCGGCCAGTCCGTCCCCGACCACATCTGCAACCCGGCCGACGACCCCGACGACGTATCCCACACCGGCCACTCCCTGCCGGCGATGCACGATCACCCGATGACCGACAAATCTACGACCGCGAACCCCATGCCTGCGGACTCCACGACCGGGGACGCCATGAGCGCGGGCTCCATGCCTGCAGGCTCCATGACCGACGGCTCGATGACCGGGGACGCGATGGCCGACGCCATGCGCGACCACGCACCGGACGCTGCCGGTCACGGCGACCACGACACCGCGCCCCGCACGGCCCAAGAGGTGATGGGCCACGGCGGCGGCCATGCGGGCATGTCGATGGCGGCGATGATCCGCGACATGCGCAACCGGTTCCTGGTCGCCGCGATCCTGTCAGTCGCGATCCTGCTGTTCTCCCCAATCGGCCGGAACGTGTTCGGGTTCACCGTGCCAGCCCCGTTCGGACTCCGCGACGACGTATTCACCCTGATCCTGTCACTGCCGGTGATCTTCTACTCCGCCTGGATCTTCTTCGACGGCGCCTTCCGCGCGCTGCGCGCCCGCACCCTGGACATGATGGTCCTCGTCGCAGTCGGCGTCGGCGCCGGGTGGATCTACAGCCTGATCGTCACCCTCACCGGCGGCGGAGACGTGTTCTACGAAGCCGCCACCGTCCTCACCACCTTCGTGCTGCTCGGCCACTGGGTGGAGATGCGCGCCCGCGGAGGAGCGAACGACGCCATCCGCCGCCTGCTCGAGCTCGCCCCCGCCCGCGCCGTGGTCATCCGCGACGGGCAAGAAGTCGAGGTCGCGACCTCCGAGGTGGTCCCCGGCGATCTGATGCTGGTGCGGCCCGGCGCGAAGGTCCCCACCGACGGGCAGGTGGAGGACGGCGAATCCGAGATCGACGAATCGATGGTCACCGGCGAGTCCATGCCGGTGGAGAAGACCCCCGGATCCGCGGTGATCGGCGCGACCGTCAACACCAGCGGCACGTTGCGGGTCCGCGCCACCAAGGTCGGCGCCGACACCGCGCTGGCTCAGATCGTGAAACTGGTGCAGGAGGCGCAGAACTCCAAAGCGCCCGGGCAGCGCCTCGCCGACCGGGCCGCGTTCTGGCTCGTGCTGGTTGCCCTGATCGGCGGCAGCGTGACCTTCCTGGTCTGGTGGCTGACCGGCGCGTCCGTGCCGACCGCGATCCTGTTCGCGATCACCGTCGTGGTCATCACCTGCCCCGACGCATTGGGGCTTGCCACCCCGACCGCGATCATGGTCGGCACCGGCCTCGGCGCGAAACGCGGTGTGCTGTTCAAGAACGCCGCCGGGATCGAGACCGCCGCCCGCATCAACACCGTCGTGCTGGACAAGACCGGCACCCTCACCAAAGGCGAACCCGAGGTCACCGACTACCTCCCGGTCGGCATGGAGGACCTCGGACTACTGTCGCTGGCCGCTGCGCTCGAACGGGAATCGGAGCACCCGCTGGCGAAGGCGATCGTCGCCTACGCCGACGGGCGGAACATTCCGCGCCGGACCGCGTCCGCGTTCCGCAACATCGCCGGGCGGGGTGCCATCGCCACCGTCGACGGACGGCAGGTCGTCCTCGGCAACACCCGGCTGATGGGCGAACAGGGCATCGACACCGCGTCGGTGGAAGCGACACAGAAGTCCCTCGCCGAAAGCGGCCGCACGGCGATCATGTTCGCCGTCGACGGAAAAGCCGCCGGCGTCATCGGACTGGCCGACGCCCCCCGCGACACCGCGAAAGCCGCCATCGACGCCCTGCACGAGGCCGGCATCGAGGTGGTCATGCTCACCGGCGACAACCAGCCCACCGCCAACCGGATCGCGTCGCTGCTGGGCATCGACACGGTCATCGCCGAGGTGCTGCCCGAGGACAAGTCGGCGAAGATCGCCGAGCTGCAGAAGGCCGGGAAGAAGGTCGCGATGGTCGGCGACGGCGTCAACGACGCCCCCGCGCTCGCCCAGGCCGACCTCGGCATCGCCATCGGCGCCGGCACCGACGTCGCCATCGAGACCGCCGATGTCGTGCTGATGCGCTCCGACCCGCTGGACGTCGCGATCGCCCTGAAGATCGGGAAGGGCACGCTGCGGAAAATGCGGCAGAATCTCGGCTGGGCCATCGGCTACAACGCCATCGCCCTCCCGATCGCCGCCGGCGTGTTCGTCCCCGCGTTCGGGCTGATGCTCACCCCGGAGATCGCCGCGATCAGCATGTCCGGCTCCTCCGTGATCGTCGCCGTCAACGCGCTCCTGCTCAAGCGGCTTCGCCTGCCCGTCCCGGCGGCACCCGCACCCGCACCCGCACCCGCACCCGCACCCGCACCCGCACCAAGCGTCGCACCGTAACCGTCCCGCACGTCCCTGCCGACAGAAAGTGATGAACCGATGACTACACCGTCTACTCCGATGAGCACCGATCCGGTGCTCGATGCCGGGCAACTGGATCGCATCAATACCTGGTGGCGGGCGGCGAATTACCTCTCGGTGGGGCAGATCTACCTGCTGGATAATCCGCTGCTGCGGGAGCCGCTGCTGCCTGAGCACATCAAACCGCGGCTGCTCGGACACTGGGGCACCACCCCTGGGCTGAACTTCATCTACGCCCACCTGAACCGGGCCATCATGCAACGCGACCTGGACACCATCTACGTCATGGGGCCCGGCCACGGCGGCCCCGGCCCGGTCGCCGCGTCCTGGTTGGAGGGCAGCTACACCGAAACCTACCCGGACATCACCCAGGACGCCGCCGGCATGCGGCGGCTGTTCCGGCAGTTCTCCTTCCCCGGCGGTATCCCCAGCCATGTCGCACCGGAGACCCCCGGCTCCATTCACGAGGGCGGCGAGTTGGGGTATGCCCTCTCGCACGCCTACGGGGCAGCGTTCGACAACCCCGACCTCATCGTCGCCGCAGTGGTCGGCGACGGGGAGGCCGAGACCGGCCCACTCGCGGCCAGTTGGCAGTCGAACAAGTTCGTCGACCCCGCCCGGGACGGCACGGTGCTGCCGATCCTGCACCTGAACGGCTACAAGATCGCCAACCCCACCGTGCTGGCGCGGATCAGCCCCGAAGAGCTCGATCACCTGCTGCGCGGCTACGGGCACACCCCGCACTACGTCGAAGGCGACGACCCGACACAAATGCACCAGGACTTCGCCCGCACCCTGGACGCCTGCCTGGACGAGATCCATAACATCAAGAACCGGTCACAGGACGGGGACACCCGTCGTCCGATGTGGCCGATGATCGTGCTGCGCTCCCCGAAAGGGTGGACGGGGCCGAAGGAGGTCGACGGGAAGAAGGTCGAGGGCAGCTGGCGGTCCCACCAGGTGCCGTTCACCCAGGCGCGGGAGAACCCCGAACATCGGGCGATCCTCGAAGCCTGGATGCGCAGCTACCGTCCCGAAGAACTCTTCGACGAAACCGGGGCACCGATCGAGGCGATCGCGACCCTGCACCCGGCCGGCGACCGCCGGATGAGCGCCAACCCGCACGCCAACGGCGGCGCTCTGCTGCGCGATCTGCGGATGCCCGACTTCCGCGACCATGCGGTGGCGGTGCCCACCCCGGGGACGGTCACCGGTGAGTCCACCCGGGTGCTCGGCGGGCTGCTGCGCGACGTGATGAGCGCCAACATGGACAACTTCCGGGTCTTCGCCCCGGACGAGAACAACTCCAACCGGCTCGACGCCGTCCTCGACGCCACGAACCGGGCGTGGAACGCCGCCACCGTCGCCGACGACGATCACCTCGCCGTCGACGGGCGGGTGATGGAGATCCTCTCCGAACACACCCTGCAGGGCTGGCTCGAGGGGTACCTGCTCACCGGCCGGCACGGGTTCTTCTCCTGCTACGAGGGCTTCATCCACATCGTCGACTCGATGTTCAACCAGCACGCCAAATGGTTGACCACCACCAACAGCATCCCGTGGCGGCGCCCGGTCGCGTCCCTGAACTACCTGCTCACTTCCCACGTGTGGCGCCAGGACAACAACGGCTTCTCCCACCAGGACCCCGGCTTCATCGACCACGTCGTGAACAAGAAACCCGACGTGATCCGGGTGTACCTGCCGCCGGATGCGAACACACTCCTGTCGGTCGCCGATCATTGCCTGCGCAGCCGCCAGTACGTGAACGTCATCGTCGCCGGCAAGCAACCCCAGCTGCAGTTCCTGACCATGGAGCAGGCGATCGAGCACTGCACCAAGGGCATCGGGATCTGGGACTGGGCCAGCAGCGACGACGGTCTGGAACCCGACGTCGTGATGGCTTGCGCCGGCGATGTGCCGACGATGGAGACCCTCGCCGCCGTGATGATCCTGAAATCCCACTTCCCGGACCTGCGCATCCGGGTCGTCAACGTCGTCGACCTGATGCGGCTCAAAGACCAGAAGGCGCACCCGCACGGCCTGTCCGATGCGGACTTCGACGCCCTGTTTACCACGCACGCGCCCGTCGTGTTCGCCTACCACGGCTACCCGACCCTGATCCACCGGCTCACCTACCGCAGGGCGAACCACGCCAACATGCACGTCCATGGCTACCAGGAGGAAGGCACGACCACTACCCCGTTCGACATGTGCGTGCTAAACGAACTCGACCGCTACCACTTGGCCATCGACGTCATCGACCGGGTGCCCCGGCTGCGCGACGTCTCCGCCCACGTGCGGGATGAACTGCGCACCGCCCTGATCGAGCACCGCGCATACATTCGCGAGCACGGCGAAGACCACCCTGAGATCCGCGACTGGATCTGGGACAGCACGCCGACGGATCCCGCCGAACCGACCACCCCTGGGTCCAGATGAGCACCCTGTCGGCAGCCCATGGCACTCACCAGCTCGAGGCCGGCTACGCCGCGGTCCTGTTCGACATGGACGGGGTCGTCACCGACACGGCCGCGATCCACGCCGCCGCGTGGAAGCAGCTGTTCGACCAGGTGCTGAACGACCCGCGCGTCCACGTCACCGACCCTGCGCGCGCTTTCGACCCGGTGACGGACTACCGCGAATACGTTGACGGGCGCAGCCGTGAGGACGGGGTATCCGAGTACTTGAGCGCCCGAGGGATCACGCTGCCGCCCGGGGAGCCGAACGATCCGCCGGACGCGTGGACGATCGCCGGGCTCGCCGCCCGGAAGAACGAGCTCTTCCTGACCCAGCTGCACAACCGGGGCCTGCGGGTCTACCCGGGCACCGCCGCGTTGCTGCAGCGCCTGAGGAACGCCGCCATCCCGGTCGGCCTGGTCACGGCCAGCCGCAACGCCCGGCAGCTACTGGCCGCAGCCGGCCTCGCCGGCGCCTTCGACACGATCGTGGACGGCGAGACCGCGCTCACACAGCGCCTGCCGGGCAAGCCTGATCCTGCGGTGTTCCTGGAGGCGAGCCGCCGGCTGGGCGTGCCGGCGGCCCGTGCCGTGGTCGTCGAGGATTCGCTGGCTGGGGTCGAGGCCGGCCGGCGGGGCGGCTTCGGTCTCGTCGTCGGAATCGACCGGGCCGGGCAGCGCGAACAGCTCGAGGCGGCCGGAGCGGACATCGTTCTCGACGATGTGGGCGAGCTGGATCTGGGCTTGTCGGCCACGGACCCGTGGGTGCTGGCCTACGAGGGCTTCGACCCCGCGCACGAAGGCCACCGGGAAGCGCTGACCGCGCTGGGCAACGGGTATCTCGTCACCCGCGGCGCCCGGCCGGAGCGCCATGACGACGGGATCCACTACCCCGGTACATACCTCGCCGGCGTCTACAACCGGCTGCGCAGCACCCTCCACGGCCGGGCCATCGAAGAAGAGCACCTGGTCAACACCCCCAACTGGCTCCCGGTGGATCTCCGCATCGGCGACGGGCCCTGGTGGTCCGCGGGTGGGCTTGTCGGTCACGGCGAACATCGCGAACTGGATCTGCGGCGCGGACTGGTCGTTCGACGGGTCACCCTCACCGATCCGGGCGGGAGTCGCCTGGATGTCGCGCAACGGTCCTTCACCTCTCTGCACGACCCGCATCTGGCCGTCCTGGAGACCACCATTACCGCGCAGGGCTGGAGCGGACCTGTCACGGTCCGGGCGGGGATCGACGCGAGCGTCCGCAATACCAATGTGGCCGCGTACATCGGGTCGGATTCCACCCACCTCACCCCGGCGGTGTTCCGGCGGACGGGGGAGGTCATCCTGTGCGAGGTCGAGACCCGGCAGAGCGCGGTGCGCATCGCGACCGCCGTTCGCACGCGCCTCACCGGCGCGGACGCGGCGACCGTGCGGACCACGGGACGAGGATCGCAGCGCAGCCGGGCGTTCCGCGTCCAGTTGGAAGACGGCGCCCCGGTCATCCTGACCAAGACGGCAGCGATCTTCACCTCCCACGACCGCGCCATCTCCGAGCCCGGCGGCGCCGCCCTGGACCGGCTCGCGCACCGCAATGAGGACATCCCGGTTCTGCTCGAGCAGCATGAGGCCGCATGGCGGCGGCTCTGGGACCTGTTCGCGGTGGCCCTCGACGGTGACCGGCACAGCCAGCTGGTTCTGAACCTTCACATCTTCCACCTGCTGCAGACGCTGTCCCCGCACACCGTCGAGCTCGACACCGGGGTTCCCGCCCGCGGCTGGCACGGCGAGGGATACCGGGGGCACGTCTTCTGGGACGAGGTGTTCGTCCTCCCCGTCCTCGCCGTCCGCCTCCCCGAGGTCAGCCGCGCGCTGATCGACTACCGGTGGCGGCGTCTAAACGCCGCCCGCGTCGCGGCGAGCGCCGCCGGCCTGGCTGGGGCGCTGTTCCCGTGGCAGAGCGGCAGCGACGGTCGGGAGGAGACCCCGAACGTTCTCTACAACCCGCGTTCCGGCCGGTGGATGCCCGACAACTCGCATCGTCAACGCCACGTCGGACTGTGGCCATCGCCTACAACGCCTGGCAGCACTACCAGGCCACCGGCGACCTCGAGTGGCTCGCCGAACGCGGCGGCGAGCTCATCATCGAGGTCACCCGCCTGTTCGCCTCCCTGGCCGAGTACGACTCCTCCGCCGACCGCTTCCACATCACCGGCGTGATGGGACCGGATGAGTTCCACGACGGCCCTCCGGACGCTCCAGGCAGCGGCCTGCGCGACAACAGCTACACCAACGTGCTCGCCGCCTGGGTCGCGGCACGTGCCGGAGAAGTCCTGATCCTTCTCGCCGGCCACCGGGGCGAGTCCCTCCGAGACCGGCTGCGCGTCACCGTCGAGGAGATCGCCCACTGGGCCCACTTCGGCAGCCGGCTCGCCGTGGGGTTCCACCGCGACGGCATCCTGACCCAGTTCGACGGCTACGAGGGCCTTCAGGAACTGGACTGGGACCGGTATCGGCAGCGGTACGGCGACATCGGCCGTCTCGACCTCATCCTCGAGTCCGAGGACGACAGCACCAACCGCTACAAGCTCGCCAAACAACCCGACGTCATCATGCTGGTCTACCTTCTCGGCCGCGACGGGCTCCGCAAGCAGCTCGCGGCGCTCGGCTACCCGTTCCCCGAGGCGGACCTGATGCGCACGATCGACTACTACCTCGCCCGCACCAGCAACGGGTCCACACTCAGCCGGGTCGTCCAGGCCTCCGTCCTGGCCGGTGTGGATCCGTCACGATCGTGGACCGAGTTCCGCGAGGCGCTGATCGCCGACCTCGACGACTCGCAAGGCGGGACGACCCGCGAGGGAATCCATCTCGGCGCGATGGCCGGCACGGTCGATCTGCCCGTCCGCTCCTTCGCCGGCATGGCTCTCGGTGACGACGAGCTCGTCTTCACCCCGCAGCTGCCTCCGAACCTCACCCGGGCCCGGTTCCAGATCCGATACCGCAGCCACCTCATCGACGTAACCCTCAGCCGCCGCAGCCTGGGGCTGCACACGCACCCCGGGTCGGCTGCTCCGATCCGGGTGCGCGTCAACGCGAACGCCGCGACGCTGACCGGCGGCCAGACCAGACAGTTCGCCACCCGACCAGCCGCACCGCCCCGGCCCGCGAGCACGAGCAAAGAAGGAGCCCTCGACCAATGAGCACACACCGGAACCGGTATCGGCGAATCGCCACCATCCTCGAGCGGCACGGCCTCGGCCTGGGCCTCGGGCTGCTCGGCCTGGAGAAATGGATTCCCTTCAATAAGGGTGTTCTCGGGCATGCGCGCCGGGCCGAGCCCTATACGAACCCGGAACACGTCCGACTGGCATTGGAGGAGCTCGGCCCGACGTTCATCAAGCTCGGCCAGCTGCTGTCCACCCGCAGCGACCTGCTTCCCGCCGCCTACCTCGCCGAGCTGGCCAAGCTGCAGGACGGCGCACCGTCGGAGGACTGGGAGCCGATGAAAGCGGTGATCCGTGAGGAGCTCGGCGCCGACCCGGAGCAGCTCTTCGCGCAATTCGACCCGCAACCGCTCGCCGCGGCGTCGATCGGGCAGGCGTATGCCGCGACCCTCCACGACGGGACCGAGGCCGTGGTGAAGGTCCGCCGACCCGGCGCGGTCGCCCAGATCCACGAAGACCTGGAGATCCTGCAGAACCTCGCCGACCGTGCCGACAAACGGTGGGAGTCCGCCCGCCAGTACAACCTGCCAGGCATCGTCGAGGAGTTCTCCCGCTCACTGCTCGCCGAACTCGACTACCTCCAGGAGGGCCGGAACGCGGAGCGGTTCGCCGCCGACTTCACCGGCTCCACCGATGTGGCCATTCCCCAGGTTTTCTGGGAGACGAGCACGTCACGGGTGCTGACCCTGGAACGGATGCGCGGGCTCCGGGTCGACGACCTGACCGCCCTCAACACGGCCGGCATCGACCGGCACCAACTCGCCGAGCGGGGCGCCAACCTGATCCTGACCATGGTGTTCGAGAACCGTTTCTTCCACGCCGACCCGCACCCGGGCAACATGTTCATCCAGCCGGACGGATCCATCGCCCTGATCGACTTCGGCATGGTCGGGCACCTGGACGAAGACGTCACCGACCAGCTCTCCGAGGTCCTCCTCACCTTCACCCAGGGCGACCTCGATGCGCTCACCACCGCGGTGCTCGCCCTCTCGGTCACGAAAGACGCCCCCGACCGCGACGACCTCCACCGCTCCCTGGCCGCCTTCATCGGGCTGTACCGGGGCCGTCCCCTGTCGGAGATCAACCTCTCCCACCTCCTCGGGCAACTGCTCGCCCTGCTGCGGCACCAGCATCTTCAGCTGCCGCAGCAGACGGCACTGCTGTTCAAGGTGCTGATGATGACCGAGGGACTAGCCGCGGAACTCGACCCGCAGTTCGACATGCTGCAGGCCCTCACCCCGTTCTCGGAACGACTGGCGCAACACCAGCTCTCCCTTCCCGCCCTGGCGAAACGGTGGGCAAAGGCGTCAGCGGATGCCGGGGCCCTCCTCCTCGAGCTGCCTGCCACCCTCCGCCGGATGCGGCAAATCCTAGACACCAACGGCTTCGAAGTGCACCTGCGCGCGGCCGAGCTGGAACCCCTGGTGGGCCGGGCCGAGCGGATCGGCAATCGCCTCATCGCCGGCCTGATCGCGGCCGCGCTGGTCAACGGCATCGGCGAACTCGTCAGCAACAACACCAAGTGGCGCTCCCGCGAAGGCGTCATGATCGGCGCTGGTGCCGGCGTGGCCAGCGCACTCGGCGGCTACCTCCTCTGGACCATGCGACGCCGACGATGACATCCCACCCCACCACCACAGAACACTGAGAGAAAGGCACCACCATGAGCAAGACACGAGTTGCCGTCAACGGCTACGGAGTCATCGGCAAGCGCGTCGCCGACGCCGTGCTGCTGCAGCCGGACATGGAACTGGTCGGCATCGCTGACATCGCCACCGACTGGCGCATCAAGTCCGTCGCCGGCCGGATTCCCGTCTTCGCCTCCACCCAGGACGCCCTGACCGCCATGAACGCCGAAGGACTGCACCCCCTGGGAACCCTGGACGACCTGCTGGCGCAAGCTGACATCATCGTCGACAGCACCCCCAAACATGTCGCCGCCGGCAACCTGCCCCGCTACACCGCAGCCGGTGTGAAAGCCATCTTCCAAGGCGGTGAATCGCACAGCACCACCGGGCACTCCTTCGTCGCCCAGGCCAACTACGCCAGCGCCCTCGGACGGGACACCACCCGGGTGGTGTCCTGCAACACCACCAGCATCGTCCGGGTCCTCGGCGCGCTCCGCGACGCGGGGCTCCTCCTGCGGGCTCGCGGCGTGCTCATCCGACGCGCCACCGACCCGTGGGAATCGCACCTCGGCGGAATCATGAACACCATGGTCCCCGAGGCCAAGATCCCCTCCCACCAGGGCCCCGACGCCCAAACCGTGATCCCCGACCTGGACCTGGTCACCATCGCCGCGAAAGGCGCCCACACCCAGACCCACAACCACTACTGGACCCTGCAACTGACCCGCGAAGCGACACGAGAGGAAGTCCTCGACGCGCTTCGCGCCGCACCGCGGATCGCCTTCATCCGGATGTCCGACGGGCTCGTCGCCCTCAACTCGACGATCGAGCTGATGCGCGATCTCGGTCGCCCCCGGGGAGACATGTGGGAAGTGGCCGTGTGGGAGGACCTCGTCACCGTGCAAGGCGACGAAGCGTTCCTCACCTACCAGGTCTACAACGAGGCCATCGTCGTCCCGGAAACCATTGACGCGATCCGCGCCCTCACCCGGACCGCACCCGACGCCGCCACCTCGATGAAGATCACCGACGACACCCTGGGAATGCGCGACGACTTCCTGTCCCCGCTTCCCCGCCCCTGATGGACAACACCAGGCCCGCGCCTCGGCCTTGGCGGATGATCGCGATCACCTTCGCCTGGGGGTCGTGCTACCTCGCCATCAGCATCGCCCTGCGCGATGCGCCGCCGCTGTGGACCGCCGCGCTGCGCGTGCTCGTGGCCGCCGTCGTGCTGCTGATCGTTGCCCGCGTGCGGCGCTCCCCGCGTCCCCGCGGACGCCGGACCTGGCTGCTGGTCATCGCAATGGGCCTCGTGAACGTCGCCCTGGCGTACTGGGCAATGTTCGGAGGCCTCACCGGCATGTCCACCGGAGGGGCCACCGTCCTCGCCAACGCCCAACCCGTCCTCATCCTCCTGCCCGCATGGTGGCTGTTCGGCGAGAAGCCCAAGGCGCTCACGGTCGGCGCGTTGCTGCTCGGCGTCGTCGGACTCGTTCTTGTGGCACTGCCCTCCGGGTTCGGTACCGGAGCGGTGCTGTCGCTCGTCGCGGCCGCCGCCGCGACCGGCGGAACCTTGCTGGCCAGGATCATCGATGTGCCGCCGCTGACCTTAGCCGCCTGGCAGTTCCTCATCGGCGGCGTCGTCCTCGCGGTCGCAGCGTTCCTCGTCGAGGGACCGCCGATCATCCACTGGAACGCCGGACTTGTGCTGGCACTCCTCTACATGGCCGTCATCGGCACAGCCTTCTCCAACGTCGCCTGGATCACCGAAAGCAAACGCGCACGCCTGGACCAGCTCACCGCCTGGATACTACTGGTCCCGGTATTCGGAATCGCCCTCTCGGTCTTCGTTCTCGGCGAGCACCAGACGGCCCTGGGCTGGACCGGCGTCGCCGCCGTCCTCGCGGCCCTGATCCTCGAGGTCGTCGCCAATCAACGCCCGCGACGGGTCATGACCATCACCGCACTGCATTCCACGCGTGAGTGACCGCATCCTCGGTGCCGCCCGCCCCGGCTCAGACCAGAACCGCCCGGCACAAACGCCGGGATATCACCGCAATGCAGGGCCAAGCACTCAGCTGGCCCACACAAATAAGGAGAAATGACATGAAAGCCGCCCGCTACTACGCCCGCAACGACATCCGCATCGAGGACATCCCCGCCCCGCAGCTCCTCCCCGGCACCGTCGCCATCGACATCGCCTGGTGCGGGATCTGCGGCACGGACCTGCACGAATACCGCGACGGCCCGATCTTCATCCCCGCCGCCGGGCACCCGCACCCCATCTCAGGAGAGTCGGCACCGGTGACCATGGGACACGAGTTCTCGGGAACGATCACAGCACTCGGTGAGGGAGTCACCGACCTCACCGTCGGCGAGAATGTGGTCGTCGAGCCCTACATCATAGGCGCGGACGTCGACGTCAGCGAAGGCCACGAATACCAGCTCTCACCGAACATGAACTTCATCGGCCTCGCCGGACGCGGCGGCGGACTCAGCGAGAAGATCGTCGTCGAACGGCGCTGGGTGCACCCCATCGGAGACATCCCCCTCGACGCCGCCGCCCTCATCGAACCCCTCGCCGTCGGCCACCATGCCTTCGTGCGCAGCGGGGCAAAGAGCGGGGATGTCGCCCTGATCGGCGGTGCTGGACCGATCGGGCTGCTTCTCGCCGCGGTACTCAAGGCCCAGGGCCTCACGGTCATCGTGTCCGAACTCAGCCAGGCCCGCAAAGACATGGCCACCAGCACGGGAGTAGCCGATCATGTCCTCGACCCCAGCCAAACAGATGTCGCCGAAGTGGTCCGTGCACTGACCGGCGGCCTGGGTGCAGACGTCGGCTTCGAGTGCTCTAGCGTCAACGCGGTCCTCGACACCCTCCTCGACGCCGTTCGCCCCGCCGGCGTGATCGTGAACGTCTCGATCTGGGGCCACCCCGCGACCGTGGACATGCAGAAGCTCGTGCTGAAAGAGATCGACCTGCGCGGCACGATCGCATACGCGAACGACCACCCCGCGACCATCGAACTGGTCCGCCAAGGGAAGGTGAAGCTCGAGCCATTCATCACCGCCCGCATCGGCCTCGACGACCTCCTCGACAAAGGATTCGATGCCCTCATCAACCACAACGACACGCAAGTGAAAATCCTCGTCCAGCCCTAGCCAGCGGCATCCCCGGCCCCCTGCCGGCGCAGCCCCGATCGGCCGATCGGCGATGCCCATCGCTGCCCGTCGGGTCCGATCGGCCGGTGGGGGGGTCGGTGAGGGCGGCAAGGCCTTCGGAGTCGGGAAGCGGGATGAGGCCGGCGATCAAGGAGCTCGAGATCGCCGAGCCGGAAGTCAGAGCGTAGTTGTTTGGAGAACATGAACCATGAGTGATGAGGACGACGCCCTCCAGATCAGCCCGGTTCCGGCGCCTGATCCTGCAACAAAGGCGTCGGAGATCTATCGCGGGATCTTCGGCATGCCGACGTACGTTACGATCCCGACCACTGACCTGTCGGAATCCATCGATTTTTGGACGCGAGGACTCGGATTCTTCGAACAATTCAGCCTCCCCGGCCGCTTGACGCACATGCGACGCCAGGCGTTCCAAGATGTCGTTCTGATTCCACTCGGTCGATCTGATGAACCGTCATTGGTTTCGGTCACCTACGCCTGTGGGGGTTCGGAAATCGACGTCATCGCCAAAGCGTGCTCTGCCATCAGACCCGGATGTGTGACGGGACCAACGACGATGCCTTGGAACACGATCGAAGTTGAAATCATCACACCGGAAAACGCTCGGATCATCATGTCCGCTGGAGGCGAACCCGATTTCCGCGCCAGCAGCTACATGCCGCCGATGAAACAGGTTTCGACGTACCCCGAGCCGTTCTCTCCCAGTTGAGTTGCCGGAATGGCCAGGCACAAGCCAACGGCGGCAGAAGGGGCCGTAGCCGTGTTTGTCGCTGTGCAGACCTATGTTCCGACTGCTGAATTCCTGGGCCCGGGTGTGCATCTACAGGGTGGAGAAGTGGCCGCAGAATAACGGCTCTGTTGCAGATCCGCGGGAATGCCGTATATTTGCCGGAGAATGCTGATGAACAAGTTGCGTGCTGAGTGGGTCCTCCAATGAACGAGGCTGCCGTCCTTCCTCTCCAGGAAGCCCTGGCGGCTGAACTGCGTGCCGCGCAAGCGATCGCGCAGATCAACGTCAAGACCTGGGCGCAACGCGCCTCAATCAGCGACGATTCCATTTATCGAGTGCTTCGCGGTCGTCGTCCGGTCTCTGTAGTGGAACTGGTCATGCTGTGCCAGGCGATCGACGACGATCCTCTGGATCTGATCTCGCGAGCGACGCGGCGTGCTGGGGAATCGGTGCGAGGTTCGCGGGCTGCGGAGATCGCTCGCGCAGATAGAGCCCGACTTGCGGTGGAAGCGGCTGGGCTTTACGACGACCTAGACGCCGCTTTCCTCAAGGCGCGAGCTGCTCTCTCTGAGGAAGGGCATCTCTTGTCGCAGAGAGATTGGTACGCGTTCCTCGAGGGTATTGGTTCGGCCGAAACCGTATCCGCCCTCAGCAGTTTCCTCGAAGTCCCGAGCGACTACTTGGCTGGGACGGACGATGCGGCATCCTCGCGCGTCGAGGTACAGCTGAAGTTCGCACGAACCATGCGTGAGGTGGGGGTCGTGCGCCTTGCCGCCCGCTCCTTGGATGAGCTCGAGCCCGAGGAGATTCATGCTGTGGAAAATGCGATCCGCGAGTTCATCGACGAGGAGGAAGGCCCCTAGCGGTAGCGGTGGAGACGCTCCGGTGGCGCGGCTCTACTGTCATTAAGCGGTCGAAGTTGGATGGCAAAGGCTTCTCGGTCTGGCCGCTCGCCCCGCGCAGGTGCGGGGCGAGCAGTAGCTCCGCGCCCGGTCGATGAGTTCATCCTGCGTCTGGCATTGCCCCCGCGGCCAGACTTTGATGACCTCAGCCGTGCTGTCGAGGCCTTGTACGGCCGTCCGCTGCGGTTCAAAGAGATCCACGGCGCCGCTCTGCATGCCGCGACCGGAATCGTCTTTGATGCCGCCACATTCACCGGCGTGATGGTGCCAGCCGAAGACAGCAAGTATTACAGCCTGCTTAGCCGGGTTCATGAGCTCTGCCACCTCATCATCCGCAGCGCGCCCGACGTTTGGTTCTCGCCACAATTGTCCAGGCCACGGCAGCCGGCCCAGCAGTCTCGCCTGTTTCTGCGCATTTGCCCGCGCAACAGCAGTGAATCAGTCGACGCCGAGACAGTGCGCGAGGAAAAGCTCGTCGAGCAAATGGCGAGATCGCTTATGCGGCGGCTTCGTGTCTTTGCAGACTCTCCGGAGGAGGACCACTTCGCGTGATCCAGTTCCTCTGCCTCATCGCCCTGATCGTGGTGGTCGTCTTGCGTGCCCGCAATTCTTGGCGGAAGCCAGCCTGGTGGGCTACGACGTTCGCCGCGGTCTCCATAGCCACCTATGGCATCTTTGCGATAAGTCCGACGGTCATGGATAGGTTTCTCGGCGACCGCAATCTTTTGACCCTCTTACGTGATACCTCCGCTGTGGCTGCGATGTGGTTCTTCCACAACGCAGTCGCAGCCGAGCGTCGGCGTCCGGAACGGAGGTTGCCGGTGTGGGGCCTGTGCTTGGTATTGGCCGCTTTCATCATCCCGTTTCTGTTGATACCGCAACCCGGACCTACTTCACCGGACTTCGTCCTCGACCGGCTGGACGAGTTCCCGACCTGGTTGTTTGCAAGCGTCTACATCTCGATCATGGGGGTGCTCGCTGCGCGCGTCATTGCCCTCTTGATCCGGGAGCTATCGGTGATGACGTGGCTGTACATCCTCGGTCTCTCCTTGATGCTGATCGGCAGCGCGATGGAGTTGACCTATCTCTGCATCACTCATTTCGGTCCGCCCAACGAAGACTTCAGAGAGTCCTTCTACTACGCAGCCGAAGGGCCATTCTTCGGCGGGATCTTCATAGCCGTGCTGGGTTTCGTCTGGGTGCTTGGTCTCCGAATGTTCTGGAAATCCCTCGCCCGATGGACTCTTCAAGTAGACGGACGCGCACACTGCGCCGAGTATTGTGCGCGCGTCCTCGTGCGCGCCCAGGCCAGCGGCTGGTCATCTCGCCAGCTTGCCGTTGACTCCGCGGTGAACATCCGAGATCGACTCAAGATGGGGACCCAAACCCTATCCAAGGCCGACAACCTCATCTTCGCTGTTGTGGAGCGACTACTATCTGGCCGACTCCAAGAGGCTTCGCGTTGACGCTCACACTTGTTGTCGCGTTAGCCATCCTTTTCACGCTTTTGGCCTACCTGGCCACGACTCTGCTTCTAGCCCGGGAGATTGTCTATCCGCGCCGAGCACGGCCTACACGCATCCTTAACACGGTGGGAGCATCCGAAGTCGTCTTGTCCGCGACCCCGCTCACTCGTTTCGAGGGAATCATCGGTCTGCTCTACGACGACGAGGCCAGGCTCGCAGTGATGAGCCCGGGAACACGCCTCCCCGCTGGGGGCGAGGGGGTCGTTCGCCATATGGCCATCCCGGCAGACCTTCACCCGAAGACCGACGCTCGAGCGTGCGGCAACGTCTTCCAACCCGACGAAGTAACCGGAGTTTCGCCCCTCGCCGTCGATGTACAGACAGCGACGGGCACACAGCCTGCTTGGCTCTTTCCGGGGTCGGGCCCAGCGGCTACGACTTGGGTCATCCACATTCACGGCATGCTCGCGGGAAGAGACTCAGCGTTCCGTAGCGTTCGGGCGATATCTGGCTCTGGATGGACTTCTCTCGTGGTTTCCTATCCAGGTGATCGCGAAGCCCCCGGCGAGGCCCCGCGTCCTTCCGCCCTTGGTCAAACAGAATGGCAGGCGGTGGACGACGCCGTCGGCCTTGCGCGATCGCGGGGGGCAACGAAAATCTTCTTCATTGGCTGGTCGTTGGGAGCAACGATCGCACTTTATGCCGCCGAGAACGGATCTCATCGCGATGTGCTCGCCGGGATGCTGCTCATTTCGCCCGTGATCAGCTGGGCCAGGAGCATTCGGTACGCCATGGCACAGAACCGTGTTCCCAGCGTGCTCGCCATCTCGGCAATGGCAGCACTTTCGTTACCGCTCAGCAGCCGTCTACTTCGCCTCGACAGGTCCCTGAGCTTGCCCGACCAGCTGCCCGCGCCGATCGTCCCGACCCTCGTCATCCACTCAAAGGGAGACCGGACGGCGCCGTTCGCATCCTCCTCTGCGTTCGCAACCGCATCCGATCTCGTCGAACTCGTGGAGTTTCCGCCCTGCCCCCATGCGATGGAGTGGAATGAGGACCCTCAGCGTTTCTCGGAGGTTGCTCGGCGCTGGATCGAGGGCAACCACGCCGTTAAGCCGAGGTGAAACCGCTCTTTCCGCACCATTGCCAATTTTCCGCAAATCTGCAAAACTGGGGCGATGGGTTCCGATGCAACGACGCGCGACAGCGCATGCGCCAGCTTTCCGCTGACCGGTCTTGAGCTGAAAGCAACGACGTGGCAGACGACCGGATTTCGCTCAGCGCCTGCTATCGCGAATAGTCGCGACCGTCCGATTCCGAAGGAACCTGGTGGATGAACTTCCCGACGTGCCGCTTGCGATTCTCGGTGGACGTTTGGTACGCGCGGCGTCAAGCACCCACGCTCGCCGCGCTAGCTCCATAGAAAAGCCAGCGATCATTTCGAGCGCTGGAACCAGCTCGGGCTTGCCGTTCGCACCTCTCTGATACGACTGGCCGGACGGCACCTTCGCTCGCCTTTGCGCGCGTACGGATAGCGCATGCAGGGAGGACCAGGTGCAGGACGAAATCATGTGGCATTCACTGACCGCAGCCCACGAATCCCATCACTTTCCGGACCATTGCGATCCCTTGCTCCTGAAGGCCGTGAAGTTCCCAAAGCTCACCGGCGAAGCGGTCAAGCGGCGTCCCGTCCGATTGGGGGGCAATCGTTGAACCGACACACCGACAACTCGCCTGTACCTTTTGCCCAACGCGAGACCGGCTGGACAGAAGCGATGCTGAGACTGGCGAACCGGGACCCTGAAGCCGTCAACCACGCTGGGCTAGGTGGCCGCAACACCTTCCCGAAGTACAACGGGTCACCCTTCTTCTCTGCAGCGACGCAGATAGCCGACGCCAAATTGCCAGTATTTCCCTGTATTCCTTACAGCAAATCGCCGCTGAGTACTCACGGCTTCAAGGACGCGACAACCTCCGGGCGGCGAATAGCGCGGTGGGCCGATCGGTGGCCAGACGCAAACCTTGCCATCGCGACCGGGGGCGCGGGCGTGGACGTGGTGGACGTCGACGCCCACGAGAACGGCAGCGGATTTTCTGCGCTGGAACGAGCGCGCCGGGCTGGATTGATTGAAGGATGGGCGCTTATTGTTCGGACGCCCTCGGGAGGGCTCCACTTGTACTATCCGGCACTCCCTGAACGCCCCCAACGCTCCTGGAGCGCGGGCGAGGTGCATATCGACTTTCGCGGGACCGGCGGCTACATACTGGCTCCGCCCTCGACGGTGTCGCAGTCGGACGGCGCCAGCCGCCCATATGAGGTCATTGCGGTAGGTCGCGATCCTCGGCCCCTCGACGCAGTGGCACTGAAAGCATTTCTGCGTCCAACGCCGACAGCAGCGGCGGGGATCTCCTTCCCCGCACCTGGTCGCCATACGCCCGACGACCAAAGGATCGCGGGGTGGATGGCGCGGCGTCCTGAGGGTTCTCGAAACAGCAGTTTGTTTTGGGCGGCCTGCCGATATGTCGACCAGGGTCTGCCAGAGCATGAAGCTCAGCGAGTTCTGCTCGACGCTGCGCTCAAGGCTGGTTTGACGCAACTCGAGGCGACGGCGACCATCGGTTCGGCGTATCGCCACACCAGTCCCAACTCGTACACCCACGAACGTAGTTGGCGGATGCAATGGTGAACGCCACAGCGGTCATCACCGTGGCCCGCTGGGTCGTCATGGCCGCAGTATCCGGCAACATTGGTATCGCGTTAGGAGCGTTCTGGCTGTCGTTCACAGCGCTCACGAATCTGGCCGGACTGGCAGGGATCTCGCCCGCAGAGGCGTGGGTGTGGCCACTGATCGTCGACGGGATGATCGTGGTCGCAACGATCTCAGTAGTCGCGTTGAGCCCGCACGGGCGCAGGGCGATCGTCTACCCGTGGGGGCTGCTGATCGCGGGAACGGCCGTATCGGTGGCAGCGAACATTGCACACTCCTGGGTCGCTGCTGATGTGGCTGTTTCGAAGCCGTTGGCGGCCTGTGTCTCCGCGATTCCTCCGATCGTCCTGTTGGCGAGCACCCATCTGACGGTCGACCTGACGCGACGGTCCCGCATCCCAGCCGGTCGCGATGCCGTCGCTCCCACATTCGTCGCTGCAGTGGCGGAGCCGTCGGCGGCAGGGGTGTTCGCAGCGGCAGATCCGCGCGGTGTTGCCGCACGACTTCGGGGTGCCGGGTGGTCGAACAGAAGGATCGCTCGTGAGTTGAACGTGCACCCGTCCACGGTCGGCAGATGGCTTCCTGCTGGTTTAGAGAACGTCGGAGGCGACGATGCCTCCGCGAATGCCGAGGAGCAGGGAGCTCTATCGGCGCACTAAAAGAGAGGGGCGGCAATGACTGACAGCATCACCACGATCGACGGGAGGCGCGACGCGTCGCACCACGGTCCAGAACAAATCGCGCCCATAACCCGAACGTCGGAGTCGCCGACCTCGCAGGAGACACCCGACGCGATCGAACAACAAGTCTTGCAGCAACGAGTGCGGAACTCCGTCCGACAGCCACGCCTACCCAGAACCGGTCAGGTGACGTGGGTTCGCGCGAGCGATGTTCTCTCCGGTGCCAGTGGGCGAGTTGCCGGTCACGGCATCCGACTCACCCACGCAGTCCACCGTCCAACCCAAGCGCTGAAGCCCCTGGTGCAGCGAGAACGCGAGGTCGGAGACACGATCAGGTCCGATCGTGCGTCACGTCTCGCCCCGCTAGGTGCATACGGTGCCAACCGCGATGTTCGTGGCGCAGCGATGAGTCTTCACCGCTAGTCAGCTCGCCTCAACGACGAGACAGAGTGGCCACCCTGGGAGCGGGCGTGCACCTGACCCTCGTCACTTTGAGGAGTCCCGATATCGATGCCACGCACGAGCTTTGACGATGTCAACGAACCGGCCTTCGCCGGCTCGGAGGGTCTGCGTGTGCTTCTGGAGCGCCTCCACAAGGCGGGCGCGGGGGCGTGGCGAACTGATCCGGAGGCCGCGGAGCTGATGCGGTTCACGGCACGCCGGTACGGGGCGTTGGCGCGGAAATTCGGGATGGAACCTGAAGACGCGGCCGTCGCCGCGTTCGAGGCGATGCTGAATGACTCCACCCGAAAGGCCGATGACCCGTGGGCGGTCGTCACGGTCGCTGTACGAATCACGTTGATCGCTGAGCAGCGCGCCCACGGCCTGCTCACCTCGACCGAGCGAGCACGCCGTCCGCAATTCTCCGTCTTCCACGACGCCGAACGATTCAGCGACCGCGAAACCGAGCTCACCGAATACCACCCCGCCTTCCGGACCCTCCCGCCTGACGAACAAGACACGGCCGGCTCAACTGATGCGGGGCGCGCAGTCGAGTCGACGGTCACCCTGCTCGTCTTGTTGGGTTGGGATGAGGACACCGGGCGCGGCGGCATCGAATACATCTGCTCCCGCCTGCTGGACTACGGCGACCGCGCCGCCGCATACGACGCACTCCGTCGCGATAAGAGCGCACGCGCCCTCCTGGACCTGCCGCATGCCTCATGGATCGGCTTGCTACGGATCACACTCGGTCATCCCACCGCGGCCAGCGCGAACGCCCGCCGCGGGACCCTCGTCAGACTCCTCATCGGTGACAGCCTCGCCGATCTGCTTAGCGACGACGACCTCGTGCTTGCAGTGACCCTTGCGGCACCACGGGCTCACAGGGGCGGTGACGATGGCTAACCCGTTGGGCCACATCGAACTGGATCGCGCGGTGAGCTCGATCTGGTTCGGGGACCGTCACCGGCACGATCTGGGCGACATCGAGGCCCTAGCCGCGTCCATTGAGCAGGACGGCCTGCTACAAGCCATAACGATCGCACCGGACGGCATGTTGCTGTGTGGTCGCCGTCGTATCGCGGCGATTCGACTGTTGGGCTGGAGGAGCGTGAACGTGTGGGTGCGCTCTGGTATCTCGTCCCGCCTCGGACAGCTCATGGCGGAGAGGGACGACAACCTGCTCCACAAGCCGCTGACCCCCACCGAAGGAGCTGCCCTCTATCAGGAGCTGAAGGCGGTCATGGCTGAAGACGCTGCCCGCCGCCAGCAGGCAACCCGGTTCGGCTCCGGGACCGAAATCGGTGAAATCTCCGGTGGTGCCGAATCGGCACCACCGTCAGATCGGAAGTCCAGGGCGCAAGCAGCCCAGCTCGTCACCGGCACAAACTCGTACACACGCCTGGAGCAGGTGAGCGAGATCCAAGAACTCGCTGCCGCCTCTGAGACCCCTACGGCGTTGCGAGAATTCGCGACTGCAGAGTTGTCCGAGATAGATGCGGATGGCACGGTCTTTGGTCACTACCAGCGAGTTAAGGCAGCTCAAGCCGGGCACGACGCCGAACTGCACTACCTCGCCGACCAGGCCCTCGCCCGCGTGTCCGCGGAGAAGAAGCACAAGCCTGTCCCCCGCGCTCTGCGCACGGGTGCTGAGCCGGTGCGACAGTACACGGTGCGGGCGTTCCTGCTGACCTGGGACGAGATGTCCGGGTGGGCCGAGCACTACGACCCGATCATCGTGGGGCCAGCTCTCAGCGCGGAGCAATGGACGCAGTTCGAGGCGACCGTCGCCGCGACGGTCGCATTCGCCGACACGGCGCGAGAGGCCCGCACCTCCGCCCAAGCCTGACCGAACGTCGCCTGCGCGAGGTTGTGCACCTGGCTGGAAACCCACCGGCCTGCTCTGGAGTGCACCATGCGTTCATCCTCACCGCGCCCACGCCGCGCGTTCCTCGTCACCGTGGTAGCCGCCGCGGTCGTCGCCCTCGCGCTGACCGGTCTGGGCATCTACGGTCTCCTGCGCGGACCCTCCCCCACGGCTCCCGCTGGCATCCCATCCCCGCACCAGACCGCGCCGATCACGCCGAACGTCCCGGACACCACCCCAGTGCCGGACACACCCACCCTGCCAACGACGAATGACCCCGTCATCTACGCGCGGGCGGTGGCGAAGGTTCTATTCACGTGGGACACGATGTCAGGGCTGACGCTGCAGGAGTCCGAGAACGCGATCGTCGCCGGAGCCGACCCCGACGCCGGCGAGACCGCGGGGCTAGTCGCTGACCTGGCCGCCTATCTGCCAACCGATGAGGTCTGGAAGCAGCTTCGCACATACCAAACCAGCCAGTCCCTCACGATCGATTCAGCGAACATCCCCGCCTCGTGGCCAGGAATCGTCGCCTCCTCCGGATCTCAGCTGGAACGAGGCACGGTTGCCGTCACGATCCGCGGAACCAGGCACCGGGCTGGGATCTGGGAGGGCCAAGCTCAACAGGCTGCCAGCCCGGTCACGTTCACGGTCTTCGAGCTCTGCCCGCCGACCTCTGTCCAGTGTCATCTGCTGCGGCTGTCCCAGCTGAACAACCCGCTGAAGTAGCCGCCGTCGATGTGGAAGAAGATCGTTGCCGCTCTCGCTGCCGGAGCACTAGTCCTCGGTCCTACCGGTGTCTTGGTCGGCGTGGCGGTGCTGATGAATCCCGCCGCGCAATCGCGCTGCCTGCCCGATAGTGCGCTGACCGTGAATCACACTCCCGACTCGCTCACCGCCACGACCGCGGACGGGGCGTCGGTCACCCTGGATGGCACACAACTGGGCAGGGCCGCGACGATCATCACCGTCGGCGGACAGATCTCCGGGGTCGGCAAACAGGGTGTGACTGTTGCGCTGATGGCCGCGCTGACCGAGTCGTCACTGCGGATGCTGGCAAACCCGGGCGTCTACCCAGAATCGGCGAGCTATGCCAATGACGGTGACGGCGGCGACCACGACAGTCTCGGAATGTTCCAAATGCGACCACAATCCGGCTGGGGAACGGTCGCTCAACTGATGGACCCGAGCTATCAGGCGAAAGCCTTCTTCGGCGGCCCTGCCGGCCCGAACTATCCCTCCCCGCGCGGCCTGCTGGACATTTCCGGCTGGCAGTCGATGTCGCCAGGGGTCGCGGCTCAGAGCGTCGAGGTTTCCGCCTTCCCTGATCGCTACGCGAACTACCAGCCCGTCGCTACAGCCATCCTCGCGACCCTCACTGGCACCACGAACTCCAGCACGGGCTCGGGCAGTGTCGGTTGTCTGGTCTCGGGCGATTCCCGGCAGCTCGCGCAACTGCTGGTCGATGGCCACGCGAAAGGAATCTTCACCCAATCCGAGCCGGCGATGTTCAGCCAGCAAATCGAGGCCACCGCGAACGGGACGGTCACCGCCCGCTGCCAGGTCGACCCTCGAGTGCTCCAGATACTTGTCCTCACCATGCAGCGCTTCGGCTCCGTCGGGATCAGCGACCTCGGCCGGCCATGCGTTGGAAGCACCCTGGACTGCCCGTCGTCCCCGCATTGCACGATCCCGGACCTCGCGATTGACTTCATCAGCATCGGCGGCCAAGGACTCAACGGTTCGAACGCGGCCGACATTGCCCTACTTCAATACCTGGACACGATCCTGCCCTCGGGGGCATGGGTAGGCCAATCGGAGTGCCGCGCCACCGCCGGCGACCCGATCCGCCTTGACCATATTGGCCAGTTCGCCGACACCTGCAACCACCAGCACGTCGACATCCGCGGGATCGGCAGCGCCCAACTCACCCTGTGACGATCATCACGACCGACGCCCCGGTAATCCCGCAATGGGGGTCGATAGGCGCACCTGGGTCGGTGACCGCCTCTGGACAGGAGCCTGACCGATGCCGAACCTTCTTCTCCCGCCGAACCGTGTTCTCACCGAACGCCTCACCACGGACGTGTACCCGAACTTCGGCGGCGTCGGCGGCGCTGATCAGCTCTCTTCTGTCATCGGGGCGCTGCTGACGGTTGTGCTGATCGTCGCCGTGCTGATGCTCGTCGTCTGCGCCATTACCTGGGCTCTGGCCAACTCGCACGGCAACTTTCAGACCGCTGGACGTGCCCGCACCGGACTGTGGATCGCTGTCGGCACCGCAGCGCTGGCCGGGGCCGGGGTGACCTGGGCGAACTTCCTCCTCCACCTCGGCAGCACCCTCTAAGGTCCGGGCCTGGTCGGTGCACCTGGGTTGTCGAGCCCGCGGACTTCGCGGGACAGCCCATGTGAAGGAGTCATCATGCTGCTCGAGCTCGCCAACCGCCTGGCCACCCTGCCCGCCGCACTGCCTGCGGATATCAACATCACCCCGAACAGCGACGGGCTGCCCGGTATCGAGGCGCTGCGCACCATCGTTGGCGCGGTCATGACGGGCGGCCTGATCCTCTCCGTCCTGGCGTTGATCGTCGCCGCGATCGTCTGGGGATTCGGTGCCAACTCCTCCAACCCGCACCTCGCGTCCCGCGGCAAGACCGGCGTCCTCGTGTCCTGCGGCGCGGCTGTCGTCTGCGGGGCCGCGGTGACGCTCGTGAACTTCTTCTGGAACGTCGGCCAGACCGTCTCCTAACAAGCCGACCCGATCCGATTCGTTCTGAGAGGAGTTCGTCGTGGGTGTCTGCGATGTACCCGTCATTTCCACCGTCTGCAACACTGTCGGCCAGGGAGCCGCGTCCCTTGTCGCTGCCCCGTTCGACTACCTCGCGCAGGCGGCAGGGCAGGCGGCGCAGTGGATGTTCCAGGGTGTGTGGGGCATCTTCGACTCGACCACCGCCGTCGATGTCACCAGCCCGCAGTACGTGTCGGTCTACAACATCCTGTTCGGTGTTGCGGTGTTCGTCACCCTGATCTTCTTCTGTCTCCAGCTGATCACCGGGTTGATCCGTCGAGATCCCGGCTCGCTGTCAAAAGCGGCCCTGGGGATGGGCCGGGCGATCCTCGGCTCGTTCTTGGTTATCACGCTCACCGCGACGATGTTGCAGATTGTCGACCAGCTCTGCGTCGGTATCGTGCAGGCCACCGGAACGACCATGGATCAGATGGGTGCCCGGATCGGCGCGCTCGCCCTCGGTCTCACGGCGATCAATATCAGCGCCCCGGGTGTCGGTGCGGTCGTCACGATCTTCCTCGCCGGGCTCGCCATCAGCGCAGCAGCGATCGTGTGGTTCTCGCTTCTGATCCGCAAAGCGTTGCTCTTGGTGGCGATCGTGATGGCCCCGATCGCTTTGTCGGGGTCGGCGTGGGAGGCCACGAAGGGCTGGTTTGGGAAGTGGGCGAGCTTCGTACTTGCCCTGGCGGTTTCCAAGCTCGTCATCGTCGTCGTGTTCCTCGTCGCGACCGCGCAACTGGACGCTCCGATCAACTTCGACCTTGCCTCGATCAGCCAACCCATCGCCGGGGTGGTCCTCATGTTCGTCGCCGCGTTCGCCCCCTACATGGCTTACCGGTTCATCAGCTTCATGGGCTTTGACATCTACCACGCGATGGGCTCCGAGCAGGACGCGAAGAGCAGCATGAACCGGCCTCTCCCGATGCCGAACAAGCCACCCACCGACAGCGCCAAAAAGGTCCTCGACGGCGGCGGTAGCGACAAAGCAGGCAGCAGCGGCGGCGGCGGTAGTGCGCCGCCAGTTCCAGGCGGCGGAGGCGGAATGGCCCCAGCGGCAGGAGAGACCGGTGCCGCGACGGCGGGAACCGCTGGTGCAGGCGCGGGTGCGGCAGGTGCCGGTGCGGCGGCCGGACCGATCGGGATCGCCGCCGAGGCCGGAGCGAAGGTCGTGGGAGCAGCCGCGACCGCGGGCCCGAAGCTCGGCGGCGCCGTTGGGCAAGCGGCCGAACAGCATGCCGCTCAATCCGCGGCCACCGACACACAGCCGCCCGCTGGCGCTACGCCGCGAAACACACCATCGGCTCAGGCAAGCACACCTGCGCCACCGGCCGCACCGACTCAGGCACCTAAGGCCAGCCCGCAGCCGTCATCCGGTCCCGCTCGCCCGATGCCATCAAAGCAGTAAGTAAAGGGATCGTGTCCAGCCATTCAGAAACTAGCTGGGAGTTGAGCCCGGTGAAGTTCAGCCGACTTACCCGCCGGGGCATCATCCTCGGCCTGTCCCTAGCGCAACTCATTGCTCTCGCCATGGGCATCATCACCTTCGTTCTCGCCCTCTATGCGGGTGATGGCCAACTCCTGATCTACACCGCCCCAGCGTGGGCGTCGGCGGCCGCGTTGACGTGGTTCCCGGTTGGCGGGCGAAAGGCTGTCGAGTGGGTGCCGGTCGTGCTCCACTGGCTGCTGCGGCTGCTGGGCGGGCAGACCATGTACCGGCGTCGCGTCGTCAAACCACGCCCCGCCGGAACTCTCGCGCTTCCCGGCGACGCCGCCGCCTTGCGGGAATACCTGGACCCGGAAACGGGCGCCGTGATGGTCCACGACCCGCACGCGCAAACTCTGACCGTGATCCTCCCGGTAACCCATCCGGCATTCGTGTTACTGGACCCGCTGCAGCAAGAGCGCCGCGTCACAGGATGGGGCCGTGTGCTGGCGACGATGTGTCGATCCGGACGGATCGCCCGACTCCAAGTCTTGGAGCGCACCCTGCCGGATTCCGGAGCCGGACTGGCGCAATGGTGGGCCGAGCACGGAACAGACGACGGCTCCTGGGCCGCCCGCACCTACGGTGAGCTGATCGACCGCGCCGGCCCTGCCGGGGAACGACACGCAACGACTCTGTCCCTAGCCCTGGACATGAAGGCCGCTGCCCGGCAGATTCGCACCGCCGGCGGCGGTCTCCGCGGGGGCGCCGCACTCCTACGCCAGGAGATGACCACCCTCGTCACGGCGTTGCGCACTGCCGACCTGAAACCCGGTGCCTGGTTCACCCCGACCGACCTCGCCGTCGCCCTACGGTCCGCCTACGATCCAGGCGTCGCCAACAGCCTCGACCGGCTCGGTGAACTCGGCATCGAACTCGCCACCGCCGGCCCCGTCGCGGTCGACGAGAGCTGGGATAGGCTGCGCACCGACAGCGCACACCACGCCGTCCTCTGGATCTCCGAATGGCCCAGGGCGCTCGTGTTCCCTGGCTTCCTCGCCCCTGTGCTGCTGTCCACGGGGATTCGGCGGGCTTTCTCGCTGGTGTGCACCCCGATCCGATCCGACCAGGCCGCCCGCGACATTCGCCGCAAGAAGACCGAATACGTGAGCGACGCGGCCCAACGGCAGCGAATCGGACAAATCGAAGACGCCCAGCAGTCCGCCGAATACCAGGACGTGCTCCAGCAGGAAGCCGACCTCACCTCCGGGCACGGCGTCCTCCGCTACACCGGCCTGGTCTCCGTCAGCGCCCCCACCACCGACGAGCTCGAGGCTGCCGTCTCAGCGATCGAGCAGGCCGCGATCCAAGCCTCGCTGGAGACGCGCCGCCTCGTCGGACAGCAAGCCCAGGCGTTCACCGTCGCCGCGCTGCCGCTGGCCCGAACCATCTGAACGACAGGAACCTCGTGATGCCCGACCGTGAGAAGAAAACCCTGCACGCTTCCGTCCTCATCGCCCCGACCGGGGAGAGCCGAGCCAGCCGCAACGCACGACGAAAAGCGGCAGCCCGCATCCACACGGACGCCGCAGCCGAACGCAAAGCCCAGACCGACGCACGTCTCACTGCCGAGCGCGCCGAAGCCCGTCAAACCACCTACCTGCCAGCCTCGGGCGAGCCTGGGCCGCGGATGCTGCGCACCCCGCGACGCCTGCACCTTCCCCGACACCAGGACACCTCCGCCACCCTCGGCGGCGGTTACCCCTTCCTCGCCGAAGCAGGCCTCGGCTCCGAAGGAGTGTTCGTCGGCCAAGACCTCTACTCCGGCGGATCGTTCGTCTACGACCCCTGGGTGCTCTACCAACACGGCATCATCACCGCCCCCAATGTGGTGCTCGCCGGCATCGTCGGCGCCGGCAAATCCTCTCTCGCAAAATCCCTCTACACCAGGAGCATCCCGTTCGGACGGCGCGTCTACGTCGCCGCAGACCCGAAAGGCGAACACACCGCCGTCGCCGAAGCCGTCGGCGGGAAAGCCATCATCCTCGGGCATGGGCTGCGCACCCGCCTCAACCCGCTCGACGAAGGCCACCGCATCGCCGGACTCTCCGAAGCCGAGTGGGCGGCCCAGGTCGCCTCCCGCCGCCGCGACCTCGTCGGAGCCCTCGCCGAAACTGTCCTCGACCGGCCCCTCTCCCCACTGGAACACACCGCAATCGACCTGGCCCTCACCGCCACCATCCGCACCGCCGACGTACCCATCCTGCCCATGATCGTCGACCGAATACTGAACCCCGACCGCGGCGAGGACGACCGGCTCGCCGACGACGGACGCCTCGTCGGCCACGCCCTGCGCCGCCTCGTCGCCGGCGACCTCATGGGACTCTTCGACGGACCCAGCACCGTGAAGTTCGACCCGTCACTACCAATGATCTCCCTCGACCTCTCCCGCGTCGCCGAGAACTCCGCCCTCATCTCCGTGCTCATGACGTGCTCCTCCGCGTGGATGGAATCAGCCCTCCTCGACCCCAACGGCGGACAGCGGTGGGTCATCTACGACGAGGCCTGGCGGCTCATGTCCCACCCCGCCCTGCTACGACGGATGGACGCACAATGGCGTCTCTCCCGGCACTACGGCATCAGCAACATGCTCATCTTCCACAAACTATCCGACCTCGACAACGTCGGCGACCAAGGCTCCGCCATGCGAGCCCTCGCCTCCTCACTACTCGCCAACGCCGAAACCCGCATCGTCTACCGACAGGAATCCGACCAGCTCGGCATCACAGCAGAAGCCCTGGGACTGACCGGCACGGAACAAGCACTGCTACCGAACCTCGGCACCGGACAAGGGCTCTGGCGCATCAAAGACCGCTCCTTCGTCGTCCAACACCAACTCCACCCAGACGAACTGCGCATCTTCGACACCACCGCTCGCATGAGCAACAACCCCCGTGAGTTCACGATTCGTGAACCCTGAAATGGTGGGAACTCACGTGTCCAGGTGCCGTTTCAGCATATCTGGACCCGTGAGTTCGTGCGGGTCAAACGGGGGTCGCGGCGAGGCGGTGCTGCGCGTCCCACGCCTGGGTCGCGACCTGGACGGCGTCCCACGGGGAGCCCAGCGGCGGGGTGTAGGAGAGGTCGAGTTCGGTGATCTGCTCGATGGTGAGTCCGGCGTAGAGGGCGGTGGCGTAGGTGTCGACGCGTTTGGCGACCTCGGTGCCGCGCCTGCCGACGAGCTGCGCTCCGAGGAGCCGGCCGTCGTTCGTGTCGCCGGTGATGCGGAAGTGGATAGGGTGCGCGCCAGGGTAGTACCGCTTGTGATCGTCGGCCGCCGCATCGACCGTTGCGGGCGTGTATCCGGCAGCGACGGCTTCGTGGTCATGGAGGCCGGTGCGGGCGGCGACGAGGTCGAACACCTTCACGACCTGAGTGCCGACAGAGCCCGCGAAGGCACGGTTGCCGCCGAGCGCGTTCTCCCCGGCGATGCGGCCCTGCTTGTGGCTCGTGGTGCCCAAGGGCAGGTAGGTCTGGCCGAGGAGGCGGTGGTGGGTGATGATGCCGTCGCCGGCGGCCCAGACGTGCGGGAGCCCGGTGCGCATGTGCTCGTCGACGACGACCGCGCGCCCCGCGCCGAGGCGTGCCCCGGCCAGTTCGAGCAGTTCGGTGTTCGGCCGGACACCGACGACGACGAGGGCGAGGTCCGTGGTCTGCGTGAACGGCTGACCGTCGCGAGTGCCGGTGACGGCGAGCCCGGCCGGGGTCTTCTCGATCCCGGTGACGGTCGTGCCGGTGACGACCTCGACACCATGAGTCGTGAGCTCGACGTGGACGAGGGCGCCGAGTTCGGGGTCAAGAGTGGAGAGCACTTCTGGGCCGCGTTGGAGCTGGGTGACCGTCATCCCGCGGGTGATGAAGGCTTCGGCCATCTCCAGACCGACGTAGCCGGCGCCGACGATGATCGCCGAGGCGGGCTGGCGGTCGGTGAGGTCGTGGTCGAGGGCGAAGGTGTCGCCCATCGAGTGGATGACATGGACGCCATCTGCAGGAGCGAGCTGGTCGAGGCCAGCGATGCCAGCGTGGGACGGGAGGGCACCGGTTCCGACGATCAGCTCGTCGTAGCCGATGTCCTCGGTGCGGCCGTCAGGGGTGCGGACTGTGAGGCGCTGTCCTGCGACATCGATGCCCGTGGCGAAAGTGTTCAGGCGCAGGCTCATCCCGGTCGCTTCCAGGTCCGCCGCGGTGCGGTGCGCGAGCGACTGCCACGGCTGAACTTCGCCGGTGAAGTAGTAGGGGATGCCGCAGATGGAGAAGTTCGGGTACTCGTCCGCGACCACGACGGTCACGTCGGTGCTGGGGTCGAGTTCGCGGGCGCGGAGGGCTGCGGAGATGCCGGCGTCGGAGCCGCCGATGGCGATCAGGTGGGTCATTGGTGGGCCTTTCGATTCGGGAAGAGCAGGAGAACAAGTCCGGCGCCCACAGCGACGCCGAGGAGCTGTGCGGCGACGAACCACACGGCGGCGGTCGGGGCGATGCCGGCGAAGGTGTCGGTGAAGACCCGGCCGACCGTCACCGCGGGGTTCGCGAACGACGTGGACGAGGTGAACCAGTACGCGGCACCGATATACGCGCCGACCGCCGGGGCAACCAGCACGCTACGGCCGGTGCGAGCCAAGGCGAAGATCAGCAGCACGAGGCCCGCGGTCGCGACAACCTCGCCAAGCAGATGCCCGGCCGAGAGCCGATCCGTCGTGGCGATCGTCGTCGGCGTATCGAACATCAGGTTCGCCAGGACCGCGCCACCGATCCCTCCGGCGATTTGCGCGACGAGGTACGCGGTGATCTCGGCCGGCCGGTGACGGGTGCCCAGAAGCCGGTCGGCGAGGGTGACAACCGGATTGAAGTGCGCGCCGCTGACGGGCTGGAAGATCAGGATGAGCACGGCCAGACCGAGCGCGGTCGCCAGCGAGTTCTCCAGCAACTGCAGCCCGACATCGCCCGGCGATAGGCGCTGAGCGGCGATGCCGGAGCCGACCACGATCGACACCAACAGACCGGTGCCGAGGAACTCGGCGACCGCGCGCCGCCACAGCGGCGAGGAGGTCGATCTTGGGCTCGATTCGTGGTTCACCTTGACGACGATACATTGCTCAGTCACTATTGAGGTAATGAACATTGAGCGAACTGACTTGACGCGCCGAGTAGCGCGGTATGCGGCGCTGGCCGACCCGGTGCGACTGCGGATCATGGACCTGCTAACCCTGGGCGATGTCGCCCCAGTCGAGCTGCAGAGCGAGCTCGGGATCTCCTCCAGCCTGCTCGCGCACCACGTGAACCAGCTCGAGCACGCGGGCCTGATCGTGCGGACCCGGTCGGAGGCCGACCGGCGCCGCACCTACCTGCACCTCGCCCCCGATGCGTTCTCGGGGCTAACCCCGTCCCCGGCGCTCGGGGTGCGGCGGGTGGTGTTCGTCTGCACCGGCAACTCCGCCCGCTCCCAGCTCGCCGCCGCCCTGTGGCATGACGCCAGCGACGTCCCGGCAGCCTCGGCCGGCACCCACCCCGCGGCGGCGATCGAGCCCGGTGCGATCGCCGCCGCGAACCGGCACGGTCTCACCCTCCGTGCCGCCCGACCGCGCGCACTGGATGAGGTGGCCGAGGCGGACGATTTCGTGGTGACGGTCTGCGACACCGCCCACGAAGAACTCGCCGGGGCGGGCCGGGTGCATTGGTCGGTACCCGACCCCGTGCGCGACGGGTCCGAAGCGGCGTTCGATGCGGCCTTCGAGGAGATCGCTGCGCGCATCCAGAGCCTCGCCCCGATGCTGACCACGACGAAGGGATGACGACGATGTCACCACAGCACGAACCGCACGCCACGATCACCATCGACCAGGAGGCGGCGCTGGCCTCGGGAGCCGAGCGGTTGACGCGGGAGTTCGACGGCGCCTTCGGGCGTGAGACGATCGACCGCTTCCTGCACGCCTCCTACGCCGACCTCGCCGCCCGGGCGACCGTGCCGAACTACCTGCCGCTGCTGACGGAGAAGTTCGCGCGGCAGCGGCTGCGCGCCCTCGCCAAGGTCGACGGGCTCCACGTCGATGGGAAGCCGACGGTGCTGTTCTTGTGCGTTCACAACGCTGGCCGTTCGCAGATGGCCCTCGGGTTCTTCCAGCATCACGCGGGGGAGCACGCGGTTGGCTGGTCCGGCGGCTCCGAACCGGGCCACGAGGTCAGCCCGGTCGCCGTCGAGGTCATGGCTGAGCGCGGCATCGACATCGCCGGCGAGTACCCCAAGCCGTGGACCGACGAGGTCGTGCGCGCTGCGGATGTGGTGATCACGATGGGCTGCGGTGACGCCTGCCCGGTCTTCCCCGGCAAACGCTACGAGGAATGGACCCTGCCCGACCCCGCCGGATGGACCCCGGAAGGCGTGCGCCCGGTGCGGGACGAGATCGAGACCCGTGTGCTGAACCTGCTCGCCGAACTCGGCGTCCCCGCGAGAACCTAAACCGCAGAACCGGCCGGGGTGCGGCCGAGCTGGATCAGCTGGGGTGCGGGCGCGCAGCAGGCTCCGCCCTTCGCCCCAGTTGGGTCGTCGAACAGGCCGACCCCGCCGCACACGCCCGTGTCCGGCAGCACCAGCTCGATACGGTTCGCGGCCTCGTGGTCACCGGCGAGCTCCGCGACGACGCTGCGGACCTGCTCGTACCCGGTCAGCGCGAGGAACGTCGGGGCTCTTCCGTAGGACTTCGCCCCGACGATGAACAAGCCAGGCTCCGGCTGGACGAGATCGGTGGCGCCGGTGGCGCGCACTGACCCGCAGGAGTGGATGTTCGGGTCGATGTCCGCCGCGATCCGCACCGGCGCCTGCAACCGGGCATCCAGCTCCAACCGCACCTCGGACAGGATCGACAGGTCCGGCCGGAACCCGGTCAGCACCACCACCCGGTCCGCAGGCTCGAGCTCTCGGCCGTCCTCGGCGATCAGCACCGCGCCCTGCGGCGTGGTGTCGATCCGCTCAGTACGGAACCCGGTCACCAGGCTTACGAGACCCTGCTCGACCGCAGTGCGAGCGCGCTGGCCGAGCGCGCCACGCTCCGGAAGCTCATCCGACTCGCCTCCACCGAACGTTGCACCGACGGTCCCGCGGCGCAGCACCCAAGTGACCTGCGTGTCCGGATGCTGACGGGCGATCCGGGCCAGCTCGGTGATCGCCGTCGCCGCGGAGTGGCCGTTGCCGACGACGACCGCGTGTCGGCCCGCATACTGCTCAGCGCCAGCGAACGACGGAATCCTATACACAAGGAAGCCGGCGGCGGCCGTCTCGCCGAGCGCGGGCAGCCCGTCCGCGCCGGCCGGATTCGGCGTCGACCAGGTACCGGACGCGTCGATGACCGCCTGCGCCTCGATCCGCGACTCCCGGCCGTCTCCATCCTCGACGTGAACGACGAAGGGCTGCTCGGCCCGCCCGGCATCCACCAGCAGATCCCGCCCCTTCCGTCCGACACCCGTGACCCTCGCGCCATTGCGGACACGATCACCGAGAGCAGACGCGAGCGGGGCGAGGTAGCCGGAGACCCACTCGCTGCCCGTGGGATACCCGCGCTTGGGCGTCTGCCACCCCGATGGTTCGAGCAGACGGACGGCTGCAGTATCGACCAGCTCGGGCCATTCGGAGAACAGTCGCACATGCCCCCACTCCGACACCGCGGCAGCCGCAGTCGCGCCCTGCTCCAGCACCAGCGGCTCAAGACCGCGCTCCAGCAGATGCGCCGCGGCGGCAAGCCCCTGCGGCCCGGCACCGATCACCACAACAGGAAGACCCACCATCAACTCCTCACATCGACTAACATCAATACATCGAGAATCCTCGATACATCGACAGATGTCAATACGAATGGCAGAATGGGCACCATGACCACCGCCCTCCCGCTCCTCACCCAGGACGACTCCGCCTGCTGCGGCACCGTTGCCGGCGGCGCGCTCGAGTCCGAGCAGCCGGAGCGGATCGCCCGCGTGTTCAAGGCCCTCGGCGACCCCACCCGGGTCAAGCTCCTGTCGCTGATCGGCGGCAGCGAGACCGGAGAGATGTGCATCTGCGATCTCACCGATCCGGTAGGGCTGTCCCAGCCGACGGTCTCGCATCACATGAAGCAGCTCGTCGAAGCGGGACTCGCCACCCGCGAGCAACGCGGCAAGTGGGCCTACTTCCGCGTCATCGACGGCGCCCTCGAGAACGCCGCCCGGACCCTCCTGCCGCAATGACCGCAGTCGACATCCGCCCGCTCGAACCGGCGGACTGGCCAGCGGTCGAGCGCATCTACCGCGAAGGCATCGCCACCGGACACGCCACCTTCGAAACCGAACCACCCACCTGGGACGCTTTCGACGCCGGAAAAGCCCCGGGTCTCCGCTTGGTGGCGACCGATGCGGACGGTGCCGTCGTGGGATGGGCAGCCGCGTCCGCCGTGTCGGCGCGCCCCGTGTATCGCGGGGTCGTCGAGCACTCCATCTACATTGCCGACCGCGCGCACGGCCGTGGTGTCGGCGGTGTCCTACTGGATGCGTTTATCCGAGCCGCCGACGTGGGAGGGATCTGGACGATCCAGTCCTCGATCTTTCCGGAGAACACCGCAAGCCTGCGCCTGCACGAACGCCGCGGATTCCGCACCGTCGGCATCCGAGAACGCATCGCCCTGATGGACTACGGCCCACTCGCCGGCACCTGGCGCGACACCATCCTCATCGAGCGACGCCGCCCGAGCTGACCCCGAACCCCGATGCACCATCGGTACCGTAGCGGTCGATGCCAGTCGCTGGGCCCCGCAGTTCAGGAATCGTCCCGGACCGATTGCGTGATCCGGAAGACGACTGACCGACGGGCCGTTTCAGGGCAGTCGTGACTGCGGGTGTGCGGCGGCGGGGTGCTCTAGGCGGGTCGGGAGGAGCCGCGGGATGAGGCGGACGAAGACGACCATCACGATCAGCTCGACGAGGGTCTGCGTCACGACGACGAGCGGGGCAAGGTCGAACGCGGCGGGCAGGGCGAGAACGAGCGGGAGGACGACCAGGGAGTTGCGGGTCGCGCCGCTGAACACGATCGCCCTGCGCGCCGACACGTCCAACCGGGCGACCTTCCCGGCCACCGCGCCGATGGGAACCATGACCACGGCGAACAGGACATAGACGGGAATCGCAAGCAGCAGCGCACCGAACTGTTGTCCGACGCCGGTGATCTGGGAGGCGACGACGACGGCGAGGGTGAGCATCATCAAAGGCACCATCGCGCCCAGCACGACCTCCTGCACAACCACTCCCCAACGGGTGCGGACGGCATCGAGCTGCGTGAGGCCGGCCGCGACAAGCGGCAGGACGATAAGCAGCAGGAACGCCTCGACGAACGGGGCGAGGTCAACCGCCTCGACAAACTCGGGACCGACGAACAACAGCAGGTAGAGCGGCAGCAGGAGCATCTGGCCGAGCATCAGGATCGGGGCGGCAGCGAGCAGGCGGTCTTTGGCACCGCCTGCGATGCCGGTGAATACGATCACGTAGTCCACGCACGGGGTCAGCAGCACGAACAGCACCCCGACCAGCAGTACCCGATCGTGCGCGACGATCCGCGACAGCAGGAACACCACCGCGGGCACGAGGACGAAGTTGACGACGAGGATCGTGGCGAGGAAGCGCCAGTCGCGGAACGCCTGCCCGATCCTGGCGAACGGCACGCCGAGGAAAGTGGCGTAGAGCAGCAACCCGAGCACCGGGTTGATCGCCAACTCCGCCGGGTGGCTGATGGCGGGAGCCAGCAGACCCACAGCAGCGCCGAGAACGAGCGCGGCCAGGTAGAGGGGAACCTGGTGCCGCTCCATCCACTCGACGCCTGCTCGCATGATTCCAGTCTCGCAGGCACCCAAGAGGTCACTGACGGCTGTGTGGTCAGTAAATGCTGATTCGTGCTTCGCGGGTGGACGAGATGAACCGGCTCGGCCGGGCAGTGGCCGACCCCAGCCACTCCCGCATTCTCCTGTCGCTGAGCACCTTCAACCCTCCCCGTCGAGCCCCTTGCTGAGGTCTGGGTCAAGGACGCGGAGGTAACGGGTGGCTGCGTTGACGCCGATGCCGAAGAGGTCAGCGATGCGGCGGACGTCGCCACCGCTGGCTTGGATCTCTTGGATGATGCGGTCGTTGCGGAGCGCTTGGGCCGAGATCCCGGCCTTCTGCCAGGGGAACTGGTGCCCCGGCGGGCTGAGGCGTCCTGCGGTGAGCAGACTGACGAAGAGGTGCGGGTTGAGGGTGGACGGCCAGGTCGTGGTTCGGTGGTCGAGCCAGACGGCCAGGCGGGCCCGGACGGGCTCGGCGAGCGGAATCTCCCGCCCGTCGGCAAGGGAGAGTCGGCCGTCGACGATATCGGTGAGTTGGATGTCGCGGACTTGGCCGCTGGTGAGGCCGTGGAACGCGACGATCGAGGTCGCGAGGGCGATGGCCGGGTCGGGGTGGTTCAGGACGGCGAGGATCGTGTCAGTGTCGATCGGGAGCGGGATGCTCTCACCGGAGTCGGTGAGAGGGATGCCGCGGGTCGGGTCGGCAAAGATGAGCTTGCGGCCCTTGAGGATGCTGAACAGGGTGCGGAATCCGCGTTCTGCCCAGTGTCGTTTCCCTCGCTCGGCGGGGAGGGCGTCGAGGATCATGTCCGTGCTGATCTCGGCGAGAGAGTCGTGCCCGGCCGCAGCCCAGTCGGTGATGATCGGAGCGATGCCGAGGATCTGAATCTTCACGGTGGCGGGGTCGCGGGGTTTGCGTCTGGGTGGACTGCTGCTGCCGTGGATCATGATGTCGAACCAGAGCTCGAGCTGGGTGCGCATCGTGACCGGGAGGCCCTCGAACTTCCCGTCAAAGTAGCGGTCGATGGTCGGAACCCGATCATCGATGAGGATGCCTGCGGCGTCGAGGACATCGAGGGTGGAGACAACGTTCGCGTCCGCATCGTGACGGCGCAGGCGGAGGACCTCGCTGGCTCTGATCGTGTTCGCGTCGGGGTTCAGGAACTGGAGCATCTTCAACGAGCGGCGGACCTGGTTCGTTTGGCGTTTCGACCAGCCGAAGCGTTCGGCGTGCTCGAACACGATCGTGTCGGTGCGGTAGGTCCAGTCGCGGGCCTGTTCGGTCGCTAAACGCCGCAGCACCTCGGGGTCGGGATCGATATCGAACAACGCGGACTGTTCGTAGGCGGCGGTCGCAGCTGCGGCGGCTTTGGCGTCGAGGACGATGCGGGAGGCGCGCAGGAGCTGCTTGGGATGCTTCGGCTTGCGGGGTGCGGGGAGGTTCGCGAAGAACAGCTGCTGACCGACGGTGAGCACATCGTCGAGGTTCGGGGCGACGCCGGGCGGGGTGATGCGGCGGGCGGATTCGAGGCAGAGACGGCAGGCTCCCATCTCGCCGATCGGGACGTGGCGGCCGCACCAGGCGCAGTCTCCGACCGGGTAGTGACCTTGCCACCAACGGCATTGCCAGCATCGCCAGTTGTGGCGGCGGTAGACGCCCCAGGCGAGGCAGTCTTTGCAGGCGCCCAGGTATTCGGGGCTGCCGGGATGGCATCGCTCGCAGAGTCCTTGACTGAAGTACGCCATCGATCCGCATCGTGAGCACGGTGGTGGGGTAAACGGTCCGCCGGGGAGGCAGGCGTAGCAGTAGTCGACGCGGGGCCGCACCCAGGCCACTCGGGCGACGCCGCAGCCGGTGCATTTCTCCGGTGGACGCAGCCTCGCAGTGGGACCGGGCGCGGGGCTCATAGCGGTGGTTCTGGCCGTTTCCCGTTGAACCGGGGCCGCACGATCGAAGGCGACCCGTTACTGGTCTGCTGCTCGATCTCGGCCGGGGGTTTGCGTGCCGCAGCCGCAGCCAAGTCCGCGGCCAGCAAATCACCGGGCGTGCAGTCCAACACCGCACAGATCACGTCGAGATCGTCCAGACGGAGCGTGGTCGGAGTCGTCGTCCACAGCTTCGACATCTTGCCGACACTGATCTCCAGCCCGGCATCGGCGAGCATCCGCCGCAACTCCGAGGACTTCCAGATGCCGCGCTCGGCGGCAGCCATCCGCAGGTTCCATTTCATGGGTTCACACCCTCCCTCCGAATCGGGTCTCCAGACGCCGGTTCGCGTTGACCCATGCCTGTTCGACGTGGTCGCTGGAGACGTGAATGTACCGGGTCGTGGTGGAGAGCCACTCGTGGCCGAGGACCTCCTGGATCGCCTTGAGATCCATGCCCGCCCGTAGAGCGACGACGCGCAGTAGTGCCGCAGAACGTGCGGGGTCATCCGCCCCACCCATGCTGGCAGGAACACTGCGGTCTGGGCTTTCAGGCCCTGCCGCAGCACGTCATCGCTGGCCCGCTGGCAGCGGCCCAGCTCAGCGTCGAACCGCTCCGAAGGGATCATCGGCGCGTCCGGGTCTTCCCAGTCCGGGCCGAACAGGTGGCGCACCTCAGCGAGCCACCAATCGATCAACCGGTCCGTGCCGTTGATCGCCGGAACGAGCCGCGGTTTCGCGCCGCGACCACGTGAGCCCTTCCCGAACCGGACATGCAGCTTCCCGAACTCACCCAGGTCCGCACGCCAGTCACGGATGTCGAGCCTCGCGGACTCGATGATCCGCAACCCCAGCCTGCGCCAGAGCGATGCGGCGAAGTAGTCGCGAGCTGCGGGCAGGAACTTCCTCGCGCTCGACAGCGAGCTCCGCCAGCCCGCGAACAGCACCTCCACCTCAGCATCCGACGGTGGCACGCGAACCCTGCCCAGCGAGTTGCCCGACTGCCGGTTGAACTCGTCGATCGGCTGCTCCAGCACGAACCCCGTCAACGCGTGCACATCAGCCTGGTACCGGGTGATCGCGAAGTCGTAGAACTGAGCCAGCGCGCCCGCCTTTCCAGCCCTCGTACTCACCGCCCTGCCCGCACGGCGAAGCCCCGAGAGGAACCGGTCAGCGTCATCCGGTCCGGCAGTCCACAACGGTGCTGTCAGGCTCTGCCGGAACTCGAACACCGTCGCGCGCGCCGCGAGGATATGCGCGTCGGTCAGCCCCGCGGCCGCCATCGCCAGCGCGTACTGATCGACGATCTCCTGCTCGAAATCCGCCGCGTCCTGCTCATCACGGAGCCCGCGAGCGCTCCCGATGCTTCGCACCGCAGCGAGTCTCATGACCTCGCCAGTTCACAAACACCGCACATGCATCAATAATACGCCGGTTCTTTCACGAATCGTGAACTTTTTCCGCGAATCAAGAGTTAGTGGGAGAGCCGCGCACCTCATAGATATGAAGAACTCAGAGCGTGAAACGCATGCACGAACTTGCGGCAGTTGAGACAAATTCACCCACCCTCACGTATCCGGAGTCCGGACGGCTCTCTGATGCCTGACGATGAGTCGATAGAAACAGCTCGGGATCGGATCGCCGACCACCGTGCGAGGAGCGCTTTCGAAGCCGATGTCGACAGCGACCCGGCTCTCGCGAACCTGCCCTTCGCGCAACTCTGGTTCGCCCCGGGCGTCGCCGAGGTGGGGCTGTTCACCGACGACGACCGCGTTGTCATGGTCGCAGTCGACGTCAACGACCTCGGCCACAGGCTGCGCACCGGTCCCCTCAGCGGCCGTCCACTCGACATCAGCGACACGGTCGCCGCCGCACCGACCCTCGGGCTTCCTGAGAACGAAGCCGCGCAATTACTCGCCCGGATCGAGCAATCACTACGAATCGGCATTACCGCCTACAGCCTGGCGACCGCCGAGTACGACGCCGAAGAACGACGACTGACCCAGAACATGAACGTCCTCACCGATGGTCTTGAGCGCATCCAACGCAACAACAACACCCACGTCACCTTGGCCTACGAGGACCCCTTAACCTTCGGCGGCGGCCACTTCGTGCTCTACCCATCCGGCAACACGCGCTCACGCTTCACCATCGAAGAGCAGTACACCGGCACCGACTGGTCAGACCCCGACCGGCTCCCCACCTCCTGGGCCTGGCGCGCCGAACGCCACCTCCCGAACACGGAAGGCACGAATCCGTGGCGGGTCAGCGCACGCGGCGAAGTCCAATCCGACGACGTGGCGGTCCTGTTGACCAAGGCGGCAGCGTGGGCGCGTCGAACGCGCGACATCGCCGTCCGCTCCGAAACGCTCAAGCAGAACCCGCCGTCCCGCGGCCCCCTGGAACCGCCGCACCTCTGAAAACGCAGGATAGGGCCGCGTGAACGCACCTGACCCACATGCGCACTCCCCGGGTCCCTGATCTCCGACCAATAGAGCCGAGCCGACGTTCGAAGAACGGCAGCCTCCACAAACAGGTACCCGACGTGCCTGTGCCAAACAGGGTTCGACTCGTCCGCGCCGATGTCGACTCCCACGGCCGGTTGACAGTCACGGTTGATGGTGACCGGTTCACCCCGGATCCCATTGGGCGTGAGGCGTTCGGGCCGCTGCTCGACGAACTGCTCCGCGCGCACGGGACTGCCCTTCGGGTGGAGGTACACGAGGCCGACGGCAGCAACTACGTCGATCTGCTCAACCCGCACGATCGGATCGAACCGGAACCGAACCAGCCGCAGCTTGGGGCCACCACCCTGGCGGGGAAGTCGCCGTTGCTCGAAATCACTGGCGACGGATTTGTACCGGGCGAAGACGTGGCGTTCGCCCCGATTTTCATCCACTCCTCGGCTCGCTCCGATGGGTCAGTACGTTCCCTCGTCGAATTCAGCGAGAACGTCGGGGAAGTCCTCGTCTTCGGGCGCGTCTCCGGCACCATCCACGTCGTGAAAGTACCCCGGTGACCCCGCGGCCGGTGAGCGATCAGCTCACCAACGTCGCCTTTATCGGCGTGATCGGCCTTGCAGCAGTCGCAGGGGTGCTTCGTGTCGCGGGAACAATTTCTGCGTTCCTCACCGGCATGACCCAACCCAAGGCGGGACCTGCAGGAGGCCTCGGCGTCCTGGCTCATCCTTTGGACCCCGGAGTGCCGCTCGATGCGCCAGGGTTGAACCCGGTCGTATATTGGATCGTCGCGGCGCTTCTGCTCTGCCTTACGGTCGGACTGACCTGGTGGGTGGCCCGGCGTGTGCTGAATCAGCGGCAGAAGGCCCAGGCGGATCCGCGGCGACGGGCCGGAACCGCCAGCGCAGGCGAGATCACTCAGGCTGCATCCCGCCACGCCTTGCTGCGCAAAGCGTCGACCCTCCGCCCGTCTCTTGCGCATCCAGGGCCGGCGGACATCGGCTACCTGCTCGGGTCCTCGCACGGCCGGCAGATTTGGGCCACGGTTGAGGACTCGATCCTGCTCATCGGGCCGCCGCGCTCCGGCAAGGGCCTGAACATCGTCATCAACTCGATCTTGGACGCGCCAGGCGCGGTCATCACCACGTCCACGCGGCCCGACAATCTCACCGCCACACTCCGCGCTCGGCAACGAAAGGGACCGGTTGCGGTCTTCGATCCGCAACAACTCGCGCCCGGCATTCACGCCGGAATGCGATGGTCACTCGTTCGCGGCTGCGAAGACCCGCTGACAGCGATGATCCGCGCCACCGGCCTCTCCGCCTCCACCGGCCTCGGCGCAGGCGGCGTAGACAACGGCTCATTCTGGGAAGGCAAAACCCGCACCGCCATCCAAACCCTTCTGCACGCCGCCGCCCTCGACGGCCGCGACGCCCGCTCCCTTTATCAATGGGCACTGAACCCGACGGCCGCCGCCGACGCCGTACGCATCCTCCAAACCAGCAGCCGCGCTGCGGACGGGTGGGCCGAATCCCTGGACGCAACAATCGCGTCCGACCCGCGCACCCGCGACTCGATCTGGCAAGGCGTCTCCCTCGCCTTCGCAGCCCTCGCCGACCCACGCGTGCTCAACGCCGTCACACCAGACCCGGGAGAAAACTTCGACCCAGCGCGATTCCTCTCCGAGACCGGCACCCTCTACCTCCTCGCTACCGGTGCAGGCGCCGGCGCCTCCGCGGCTCTCGTCGCCGCGCTCATCGAAGACGTCGTCGAAACCGCCCGCAAACTCGCCGCCACCTCACCCGGCGCGCGACTCGACCCGCCGATGCTCGCCGCCCTCGACGAGATCGGCAACCTCGCCCCCCTGCCCTCACTGCCAACCCTCATGGCAGAAGGAGGCGGAACCGGCATCACCACCCTCCCCGTCCTCCAGTCACTCGCTCAGGCGCGGGAGAAATGGGGCGACAATCAGGCAAACGCGATCTGGGACGCCTCCATCGTGAAGATCATCCTCGGCGGCGCATCGAACTCACGTGACCTGCAGGACCTCTCGACGCTGATC
This sequence comes from Arthrobacter russicus, assembly GCF_031454135.1. NCBI lineage: Bacteria > Bacillati > Actinomycetota > Actinomycetes > Micrococcales > Micrococcaceae > Arthrobacter > Arthrobacter russicus. The sequence continues at coordinate 3,394,039 of NZ_JAVDQF010000001.1, read as the reverse complement.
GGTGAACGGGACGAACGTACCGACTCCACCACCATCGGCGACTACGGCTCCCGCTCCCTGCAACAATCCGTGCGCCGCGTCCCCGTCATGCCACCAGACGTGATCCGCACCATGCCCTTCGGCACCGGCACGATCCTGCTGCGCACCACCCGCCCGATCGTCGCCGACCTGCGCGCCTGGACCAGTCGCGCCGACGCGAAGACGCTACAAGCCGATCGTGCCGAGGTCGAGAGCCTGCTGCGCCAGACCATCTGAGCGCTGGAACACAGGGCGTACCTGCTCCTCGAGCCGCCCACCAGGGCGAACAACCACGAGAAAGGGGTGGACGACATGAGCGTTCGTACCCAGCAGTCACTGACCGGCTACATCGCCAGCGACCCGCAGCTGACCTTCACCAGCCGAGGCGAGGCCCGGTTCTACGCCCGCGTCGGGCAGGAGCAGTTCCGCCGGCTCGACGACGGAAACTTCGAGAAGACCGGCGTCGAGTACACCGACATGGTGCAGTACCGCACCGCGGCCGAACGGGCCTACGAGCAGTTCCGCAGGGGCGACAGTTTCGTAGCAGAGGGCTACACCCACGACTACGAGCAGACCCAGCCGGATGGGACAGTCGAGCTGCGCGAGGAGTTCGTCGCCAAGAAACTAGGCCACGACGCCGCCCGCACCACCTACGCCGTCGACCGCGCCCCCCGCCGCGATCAAGGGGTCGAGCAGGCCACAGACCGAAGTCTCGAGGCGGCGACCCAGCGGCGGACCGCGCCTGCGAGTGCGGGCGCTGCGGTTTCGCTGTAGCGGAGCGGGCAAACGATGGCGAACTTCGACGAGGGCTACGTTCCCGAGCAGGAACCCGACGAACCGGCTGAGAGCTACCTGGGCTCCGACGACCTCTACCCCGAACCCCCGCACCCCATCAACTGGGAACTGCTGACCGCCGACGAGGCCGAAACAGAGTGGCTGGAGCTCAACGGCTGGGTCAACTGGCTGCGCCGCACCTACGGGCTGCCCTCGACCGTGATCCCGCCGCTATGGCACCGGCACGCGGAACTGGTCTGGGAACTCTCTGCGCTGCATCTGCACTGGCTCGGTGCGTACGACCCCGAGCAGAACGGCTCCGCGCCGCTGGGCTGGCACCGTGACTTCGCCGACGCCCAGATTCGTCTGCGCGAGTGGGTAGCCGCATCCGGCACAAAGCTCGACCGCGACCGGCCCACCCGCCAGACCTACTGGCCCGGAGAAAAGAGCGGACCGGAGATCAGCGAGACCCCAATTGAGAACCGTGACGAGGACTTCGTCCAGTGGGTCATCGAGGACGTGAACCGTCGCCGCGCTTCCGAAGATGCCGACGGGATCGACCCCACAACCGGTGAGATCCAGGACTGATGGCCAGGCGGCGGCGCAGCACGGTTCCCGACGCAGGTCAGCTCGAGTTCGACCTGTGGGGCATCGGTGAGACCGCCGCCGATGCGCTGATCGCCCTGGCCAGCGGCCTGGTCGAACACGCCGAGGACGCCGCTGCCGACATCGACACCGGTCGGGAGGATGCGAGTGAACAAGTACGGGACGCTGGCGCTGGCGCACTGGCAACGGTGGATGCCGACGAGGATCCAAACGCTGCCGGACCCGACGGTGTACTTCTCCCAGCTAGGGATGCAGATTCAGGCCGAGGTGACCGATCTGGCGTGGGAGCTGGCAGGACCGGACCTTCCGGCGGAGACTTACTTGGAGAAGGCCGCCCGGTTGATGACGGCCCGGAGGCTGGCCGAGGAGGTCGTGATGGCGAACCTGGTGTGGACCGGGGACCCGGAGCTGCCGCTGGATCAGGCGCGCGAGGAGTGGGAGCAGATCCGACCCTCGGACGAGAACCTGATCTCCTGGGCGGAGCGGATTCAGGACTACCCGGATTCGATGCCCTCTTCACAGGAGATGGACGACCTGGCCCAGAAGTGGGCGGTCTCGGTGGAGTTCCTGGAGAGGTTGGTGGCGTCCGAGCCGCCTCGGGAGTATCTGCTGGCGCACCAGGCGGAGCTGAACGAAGCGACGACGATCCGCTTCCTGCGCGAACTCCGGTAGGGCTTCCGCCGCGGTTCGTCCCGGCTACGCAGGACGACCTTGCCCCGTCTGGGGCGAAGGCCCGCTATCAGGCCAACGTCGCCGCGATCCGCTTGGCACGGCTGCTCGCCGAGCGGGACCGGCCGGCGACTGCGGACGAGCAGCGTATCCTGGCGCGCTGGTCGTCGTGGGGTGCGCTCCCGGAGGTGTTCGATGCCGAGAAGGCGGAGTGGGAGGCCGAGCGCACGGAGCTGCGTGGCCTGCTGACGGATGCAGAGTGGGATGCCGCGGCGCGCACGACGATCAACGCGCACTACACCGACCCGATCATCGCCCGCCAGATGTGGCGGACCATGAGCCAGCTCGGTTTCACCGGCGGAACGGTTCTGGAGCCGGGCTCCGGGGCCGGCACCTTCATCGGCCTTGCCCCGGAGAGCGCGCGGATGACCGGCGTCGAGCTCGATCCGGTCACCGCCGCCATCGCCCAGGCGCTCTACCCGCACGCGAGCATCCGGGCCGAGTCCTTCACGGACACCCGGATTCCCGAGGGCGCGTTCGATGCCGCGATCGGCAACGTCCCGTTCAGCGACGTCGTGCTGCACGACCCCGTGCACAACGGCACCCGGCAGAACATGCACAACTACTTCATCCTCACGTCACTGCGCCTGACCCGACCCGGCGGCCTGATGGCAGTGCTGACCTCGCACTACACGATGGACGCCCAGAACCCCGGCGCGAGACGTGAGATGAACGAGCTGGCCGACCTCGTCGGCGCGATCCGGCTGCCCACCGGCGCGTTCCGGCGCGCCGCGGGCACCGACGTCGTGACCGACCTGCTCCTCTTCCGCCGCCGCGAGGCCGACCAGCCGCCGTCCGACGATCTGTGGGAGACCGTCACACCGATCACCATCGACGGGCGGCCGATGCGGATCAACAACTACTTCGACGCCCACCCCGAGCACATGCTCGGCGACATCGGCGTGCGCGTAGGCATGTACGGCGCCGAAACGCTCTCGATCAGCGGCGACCTCGACACCCTCGAAGCCGAGCTGGACAACACCCTCGACCAGCTCGTATTCGCCGCCCGCCGGACCGGGCTGACGATGACGGAGCGCACCGCCGAGCAGGAGTCGCGCCGGGTTGCGTTCACCCCGTCACCGCCGGAGCTGTGGGACGGCAGCATCGTCGCGCAGCCAGGCGGCAGCTTCGCCGAGGTCGCCGGCGGCGCCTTGCCACCGCTAGCGGTGCCGAAGTCCGCGGCCCGCGAGCTGACCGCGCTGCTGGACCTGCGAGACCAGGCCGTCCGGCTGCTTGGGCTGGAGTCCGCCAGCGCCGACGATACCCCGGAGATCACCGCAGCACGCGCGACGCTGCGGCACGACTACCAGCGATACCTCGGCGTCTACGGGCCGTTGAACCGCTACTCGCTGCGACCGACCGGACGCACCGACGAGGACGGTGAACCGTCATATGCACGGATCGTGCCCACGCCGATCCGCATCCTCCGCGGCGATCCGTTCGGGCCGCTCGTCATCGCCTTGGAACAGTTCGACGACACCGACCAGACCGCAACGCCTGCGGCGATCATGAGCCGCCGCGTCGTCGCGCCACGCCCCGAGCTCCAAGGCGTCGAAACACCCGCGGACGCGATCGCGGTGAGCCTGGACCGCACCGGCCGCATCGACCTGACGCTGATCGCCGACATGCTCGGGATGCCTGAACCCGAGGCGCGGCAGGCACTGACCGGCCTGGTCTTCGCCGACCCAATCAGCGGCGAGCTGATCCACGCACCCGAGTACCTGTCCGGCGACGTGCGGGAGAAGCTCGACGCCGCGCAGGCAGCCGTCGCCGAGCATCCCGAGTTCCAGCCGAACATCGACGCGCTCACCGACGTTCTGCCCGGCGATCTTGGGGTTGAGGACATCACCGCGCGGATGGGCGCGGTGTGGATCAGCCCCGGCATCCACGAGGAGTTCCTGCGCGACATCCTGCACTCCGACGACGACGTGCGGGTGGAGAACTTGCTGCCGGGCATGTGGGAGGTTCGCGGTGGCCGGGCCGGGCTGCTGTCGACCTCGGAGTGGGGCACCGAACGTCGTCCCGCGCCGGATATCGCCCAAGCGGTGATGGAACAGCGGACTCTGCTGGTCTACGACGAGTACGAGGACATCGACGGGAACACGAAGCGCGTCCTCAACGCCATTGAGACTACGGCGGCGCAGGAGAAGGCCGACGCTCTCCAGGAACGGTTTGCGGAGTGGGTGTGGGAAGACCCCGAGCGTGCCCGAAAGCTGGTGAGCGAATACAACCGGCGCTTCAACAGCATCGTTCTACGCGACTACACGAACGCCGGCGAGTACCTGTCCCTGCCAGGCATGGCTGCCAGCTTTGCCCCGCGACAGCATCAACGCGCGGCAGTCGCCCGGATGATCGCCGAGCCGGCCGCCGGGCTGTTCCACGAGGTCGGTGCCGGGAAGACCGCCGAAATGGTCATGGGCGCGATGGAGATGCGCCGCATGGGCCTGGTCTCCAAACCGGTCGTGGTCGTCCCGAACCACATGCTCGAACAAGTCGGGCGCGAGTGGTTGCAGATCTATCCGCAGGCGCGCATCCTCGCCGCCTCCAGCCAGGACCTCACCGCCGACAAGCGCCGCATGTTCATCGCCCGAGCTGCGGCCAACGAGTGGGACGCCGTAATCCTGACACAGGGTGCGTTCGCGAAGATCCCGCTGCGCACCGAGACCCAGACCGCCTACGTCCAAGGCCAGGTCGACCGGGTCCGCGCAGTGCTCCAGGAGGCCAAGGGCGAGGAGCGGATGAGCGTCAAGCGCGTCGAACGCAAGCTGCTCGCCCTGGAGAACAAGATCAAGTCCCGCACCGACCTCGGCCGCGACGGCGGGGTCTGCTTCGAGGACTCGGGCATCGACTACGTCATCGTCGACGAGATGCACATGTACAAGAACCTAGCCACCGACAGCAACATCCGCGACGCCGCGATCGAAGGCAGCGAGCGCGCCAGCGACCTGCACATGAAGCTCGAATACCTCCGCGCGCAGGGCCGCGACCGAGTCGTCACCGGCGCCACCGCCACCCCGATCAGCAACTCCGTGACGGAAGCGTTCGTGATGCAGCGCTACCTGCGCCCGGACCTACTGGAGAAGGCCGGCATCGGCGCCTTCGACGCCTGGGCGGCGACCTTCGGACAGACCGTCACGCAGATGGAGATGGCCCCGACCGGCAACAACAACTTCCGCCTCAAGACGCGCTTCGCCAAGTTCTCCAACGTCCCCGAAATGCTGAAGCTCTGGTCGACGTTCGCCGACGTGAAGACCGCCGACGACCTGAAACTCCCAACCCCGGACCTGGCCGCACGGGACGACGGGCTGCGGGCGCCGACGACGGTGGCGGTTCAGCCGACCGTTGAACTCGAACGGTTCATCGAGCAGTTGGGTGCGCGGGCCGACAAGGTCGCCTCGAAGGCGGTCGCGCCGGAAGAAGACAACATGCTGGCCATTAGTACGGACGGTCGGAAGGCGGCCTTGGACATTCGCATGGTGCTCTCCCGTGACCCGTCCGGCCCGACGAAGGTCGACGCGGCTGCGGACGCGATCTTCCGCGTATGGGAGCGCACCCGCGACAACGAATACCTCGACGTCATCACCGGCCAGCCCTCATCGGTGCGCGGCGCCCTGCAGCTGGTGTTCTCCGACATCGGTACCCCGAACCCGGACCGGTGGAACGTCTACGACGAGCTGCACCTCCAGCTCGTCCAGCGCGGGATGCCCGGCGAGGCGATCCGCTTCATGCACAAGGCCAAGACCGACGTCGACAAGGCCCGCCTCTTCGCCGCCGCCCGCGCCGGCCACATCGCCGTCCTGCTCGGCTCGACCGAGAAGATGGGCGTCGGCACTAACGTCCAGGCTAGGGCCGTCGCGCTCTACCACCTGGACTGCCCATGGCGGCCCTCCGACATCGCCCAACGCGAGGGCCGCATCCTGCGACAAGGCAACCAGAACTCGGAGGTCGCAATCGTCCGCTTCGTCACCGAGCGGTCCTTCGATTCGTACATGTGGCAGGGCGTCGAGCGGAAGGCGACCTTCATCGGGCAGCTCATGCGCGGCAAGCTCGACACCCGCGAGATCGAAGAGATCGACTCCGCCGCCCTCTCCGCCGCCGAGGCCAAGGCCATCAGCTCCGGCAACCCGCTACTGCTGGAGCACTCGACCATCCAGAACGAGGTCACGCGACTACGCCGGCTAGAACGCGCCCACCAACGCAACGAGAACATGCTCCTGCACACCCAGCGGGAAGCCCAGCGCGACGCCGACCGCGCCGAGGCCGCGATCACCGGCCTGGAAGCCGCCCTGCCACGGATCACCGACACCAGCGGCGACCGCTTCCGCATCCAGATCCAGGACCGCGCCTTCGACTCCCGCGTCGACGCCGCCGACGCCCTCGCCCTGTGGGCGAACAGCACCGACATGCGCTGGGCGAACCGTTACGCCAATCGCGACTACGGGACCATCGGCCGCCTCAGCGGCTTCGACATCACCGTGCAGCTCCGCTCCGGCCTGGCTGGAGCCGAAGTGCAGGTCGGCCTCGACGGCGTCCCCCGCAGCAGCTTCATCATGACCCGAGACTCATTCCTCGAAGGCGGTTCAGGACTCGTCCAACGCATCGAGAACCGTGTCTCCGGCATCCCGGCCCTCCTTGAGCACGCCCGCGACGACCACGCCGCGGCCGCACGCCTCGTCATCGACACCGAGCGGCGCATCGGCCAGCCGTTCCGCTACGCTCAGACGCTCGCCGACGCCGAAGAAGACCTCACGCGAGTCGAGACGCAACTGGCGGCGGTGCAGGACGGTCCCCGCACGCCGGAGCGGGAGGTCGAGTTGAGCCTGGAGCAGGTTCGCGACTTCCGACCCACGATGGGCATCCGTCCCGGAGTTCCAGAAGAGGGCCGCCCGGCACCCCTGGGGGACCCCGTTGAGCGGGTTGTTGTCGACCGGCCGAGTCTAGGACTCTAGGGCGCTAGAGGCCGAGGCTACGATCCCGAGACCGTGAAACGAGCGCCGATGGCTCCGGCTGCGCCAGGCGCTCGCGCCGCGCCGCTGCCTCCGACTTCTGTCGGAGCTCGGCCGGGACGGCGGTGTACGAGAGGTCGTACCCGCCCCACGGCGAGTAGTTCGGCACATGCCGAGTGGCGTACTCGCCGCGCTCGGTGATGATCGGCGCGCCCGGCACTTGCGCCGAAGCCGGGTAGTGGTCGGTAATCCACTCGCGCGCCTGCTTCGTCAGCCCCTTGTCGTTACGGACGCGCACCCGCGCCGGGACGATCGGCAGGCGCCGCCAGCCGGGCAGGGCGTGGTCGTGCCACGCCTCGACAGCTGTGTTTTTACTGGTAGCGCCGATTGTTGCTGAGTTGCGTATTCAGCGGCTTCCGACTCTTCTCCCAATGAATGGTGGGGCACTGATCACCAATGATTGATCAGCGCTTGCTGTATAGTTCAGTACATGCTGACTATTGCTTCGCGCCTCGACGTCATGAACCGGCTCGGCCGGGCCATGGCGGACCCGACGCGCTCCCGGATCTTGATGACTCTGCTGAACGCCCCGAGCTATCCGGCCGTGCTCTCGCGCGAGCTGGAGCTGACCCGCTCGAACGTCTCGAACCACCTGACGTGCCTGCGTGACTGCGGGATCGTGGTCGCCGAGCCTGAGGGTCGCCAGACGCGCTACGAGATCGCTGACCCGCATCTTGCGGCTGCGCTGGTCGCGCTCGTGGATGTGACGCTGGCGGTCGATGAGCACGCGCCGTGTGTGGACTCGTCGTGCACGGTGCCGGGCTGCTGCGGTACAGGGGCGGACGCGTGAGCGCGGCGTGTAGCTGCGAGCACGAGCCTGCCACTGCGGCGGAGGATGAGACCGAAGAGGTGGAGCGGCCCTGGTGGAGGGACCGTGGGATCATGGTGCCGGTCTTCTCCGGTGTCGCGTTCCTGGCTGGTCTGATCCTTGAATGGTCCGGGCTCGAGATCCCGGCGCTCGTACTGTTCTGGATCGGCCTGCTGCTGGGCGCGTCGACGTTCACTCCTGGCGCGATTCGGAAGCTGTTCAAGGGCAAGCTCGGGATCGGGCTGCTGATGACGATCAGCGCGATCGGCGCGGTCATCCTCGGCTATGTGGAGGAGGCCGCTGCTCTGGCGTTCTTGTACTCGATTGCTGAGGCGCTTGAGGACAAGGCGATGGACCGTGCCCGTGGCGGCCTGCGGGCGCTGCTGAAGCTCGTGCCGGAGACGGCGACCGTGCTGCAGAGCGGCGTCTCTGCGCAGGTGCCGGCGAGGGAGTTGACGGTCGGCCAGGTCATGGTGGTCCGCCCGGGCGAACGGATCGCAACCGACGGGATCGTCCGCTCTGGCCGCTCAAGCCTGGACACCTCGGCGATCACCGGGGAGTCGATCCCCGTCGAGGTCGAGCCCGGGGACGCGGTGTCGGCCGGCGCGATTAACAGCTCCGGCGTGCTGGAGGTCGAGGCGACCGCGGCCGGTACCGATAACTCGCTTACGACGATCGTGGAGTTGGTCGAGAAAGCGCAGACGGAGAAGGGCGAGCGTGCGCGTCTCGCGGACCGGATCGCCCGCCCGCTCGTACCCGGTGTGCTGATTCTCGCAGCGCTCGTCGCGATCATTGGGTCACTGCTGGGCGACCCGGAGGTATGGATCACTCGTGCGCTCGTCGTGCTGGTAGCGGCCTCTCCGTGCGCGCTGGCGATCTCGGTGCCGTTGACGGTCGTTGCCGCGATCGGCGCGGCGAGCAAGTTCGGCGTGATCATCAAGTCCGGCGCGGTCTTCGAGCGCTTCGGCACGGTCCGGCACGTCGCGGTCGACAAGACCGGCACCCTGACCCGTAACGAGCCCGCGGTCACCGCGGTCCTCACTGCGAACGGCATTGCCGAGGAGCAGGCGCTGGCTTGGGCGGCGGCTCTGGAGCAGCACAGCACGCATCCCCTTGCGGCGGCGATCACCGCTGCAGCCCCGGGTGTTCCCGTGGCCGCGGATGTGACCGAGCAGGCCGGGCACGGCATCGACGGCACCGTCGATGGCGCTCGTATCACGGTCGGCAGCCCCCGCTGGCTCGACGCCGGCGAGCTCGGCGACCGGGTTGCAGGGCTTGAGGAGCAGGGCATGACTGTCGTGATCGTGCACCGCGACGAGGCACCGGTCGCGGCGATCGGCGTCCGCGACGAGCTGCGTCCGGAAGTCCCCGAGGTGGTCCGCACGCTTGCGGATCAGGGCGTCGGCATGACGATGCTCACCGGGGACAACGCCCGCACCGCTCGTGCGCTGGCTGCGCAGGCCGGGATCGCTGATGTGCGCGCGGAGCTGCGCCCTGAGGACAAGGCGACCGCGATCGGCGAGTTGTCGAAGGCGGGATCGGTCGCGATGATCGGTGACGGCATCAACGACGCCCCGGCCCTGGCGTCCGCGGACATCGGCATCGCGATGGGAGCGACCGGCTCCGATGCGGCGATCGAGTCTGCGGACGTGGCCTTCACGGGTCATGATCTGCGGCTCATCCCGCGGGCGTTCGATCACGCGCGGCGGGGCCGGCGGATCATCAACCAGAACATCATCCTGTCCCTGCTGATCATCACCGCACTGCTCCCGCTCGCGCTCTTCGGGGTCCTGGGGCTCGCGGCTGTCGTCCTGGTCCACGAGGTCGCGGAGGTCATCGTGATCCTCAACGGCCTGCGCGCCGCACGCACCCGCACACCACGAATGGAAAGCTGATGCTCGCAACCATCGGGTCGGCGATCGGCCTGTTCGCGGCGACCAACATCGACGACATCGTCGTGCTCACCGTGCTGTTCCTCGCCTCCAGCCGGGGAAAGCCGCGACCGTGGCAGATCGTCGCAGGCCAGTACCTCGGGTTCATCACACTCGTCGTGATCAGCGTGATCGCCGCGCTCGGTCTCACGATCGTCCCGGACGAATGGGTCGGCTTCCTGGGTCTGATCCCGCTCGGCATCGGCATCTGGACGCTCATTCGCGGCCTGCGCCGTAACGGCGACGACGATGATGACGACTCCAAGATCACCGCGGTCGGACTATGGGGGGTCGCCGGGATCACGATCGCCAACGGGGCCGACAACATCTCCCTCTACACGCCGATCTTCCGCACCAGCTCGCCCGGCGACGTCGCGGTCATGATCGTCGTGTTCCTGATCCTCGTCGCCGTCTGGTGCGCTGCCGGGCGACTGATCGGCACCCACAAGGCCGTCACCGAAACGCTCGAACGTGTCGAGCACTGGCTCGTCCCCGTCGTGTTCATCGGCCTGGGCCTGTTCATCCTCATTGAATCCGGCGTTATCGTCCGTCTCTTCGAGGCCCTCGCATGACCCCGGACACGAATACCGACGTTGAGTCGGCATCGGCGTCGGGAGAGCGTCCGCAGAGAGGACGCTGGCGGCTCACTGCCTGGGCGCTTCTGATCGCCGTGGTCGTCGTCGTGATCGATCAGGGAACGAAAGTGTGGGCCGAGGCCACCCTGTCGGAGCACGAGCGCATCCCGCTGATCGGCGACCTGTTGGGCCTGCAGCTCGCGTACAACCCCGGCGCGGCGTTCTCCTTCGGGGAGAGCTTCACCTGGGTGTTCGCTCTCATCGCCGTCGCGGCCACGGCCACCGCGATCGTGTTCGCGTTCCGGGTCCGACGCCCCGGGTGGGCGATCGTGATCGGTGCGCTCGGCGGGGCCGCTGCTTCGCACGCCGGCGACCGGCTTTTCCGCCAACCAGGATTCGCCCGGGGGCACGTCGTCGACTTCCTCGCCTACGGCAACTGGTTCATCGGGAACCTCGCCGACATCGTGATCGTCACCGCTACGATTGCCGGAGCGCTCCTGATGCTCCGCGGCACCGAGAACTGAGAGGGCCAACCATGGAGATCACCCTGCAGTACTTCGACGGCTGCCCGAACTGGGAAGTACTCGACCGCCGGCTTGCTGAGCTGCTCGACGGTCGATCAGATATCCGCGTCACACGACAGTTGGTCGAGACCGCCGAGGACGCCGAGCGCCTCGGATTCCACGGGTCACCGACCGTCCTCGTCGACGGCGTCGATCCCTTCGCCGACGAGCACACGCCGGTCGGGCTCGCCTGCCGGGTGTTCCGTACCCCTGCCGGGCTGGGAGGCTCTCCGACCGTCGAGCAACTGCGCGAAGCGATTTCCGGCCCGGCTCTGACGGGTGATGCTTGATCAGGGGTGGGTGGAGCGGAGAGCCGGGTAATCGGACCACTCGCCACCGGCGAGACGCGACCATGAGGCAGCGGATGCCGTCGTGATGCCGAGGAGATCCGAGACGATCCGGGGATGCAGTTGCCGGGTGAGCTCGATGAGCGCTGTCGTGCGGGCGCTCCCGGCAAGCAGGCCTTCGGCGCGAAGGCGACGGCTGAGCGGCCCCGGGGTGAGGTGACGGCCCGGGTTCCGGCCGGGGAACAACCACCCTTCAGGATGGCCCTTTGTGGCATCGACGAGCTCGACGATGGCGTCGCCGAGGATCGCGGGGACCTCGATCGGCTCGGCCCCGACGGTGAGCGTCACGGGCCGCGAGCTCGTGTCGACCTGTGCCCGGGTGATCGTGACGATGCGGGTCAGCTGGATCCCGTAGAGCAGCACGAGGAGACCCGCGGCCCGGGTCTTCGGGTCCATGTCGGCATCGGACAGGAACCTGCGGGCCATCTGCCATCGGTGATCAGAGGCGTAGTCTCGCCCCTCGAGGCGATGGGCTCGAAACTCGACCCGAAGGGTGCTCAGCCGGTGTTTTCGCAGCCAGCGAGTGAACGGTGCCAGCGCGTCGCGTTGGCTAGGCGAATCGGTCAGATACGCGTCGAGTAGGCGCTGCGGGAACGTCGCCAGTGTCTCCTGCTGCGCCCGGATCTCCCCGAGGAACGCGGCGCAGTACTTCAGTGCAGCCCTCTGCCTCTGGAAGCCGGAAGCAGGGCTGGACGCGCTGCGCAGTGTCCGAGTGGATCGGAGGAGCTCCCAGGTGCAGTAGCGGCGCAGGATCAGCCGGTCCTCGGGATGGTCGATGCCACCGAGCCAGTCGTTGAGCCAGTGGTCGAAGCGCGTGCCCTCGACGTCGAGCTCCGGCAGCACGCCGGAACGGACCAGCAGTGAGAGGAGGAACGCGACCGACTGTCCCGACCGGGCTCGGGTGATGATCGCCTCGGCGGTGAGCGGCAGGGTCCCGTCCGCGAGCTCGCGGAGCACCATCGCGCACTTGCTCTTGTGCAGCCAGCGTTCGAGCGACGCCGCTTTGCCATGGTGCGTGAGCAGATAGTCAGCAAGCGGGTGGAGATCCTCACGGATCTCTCCCGCATCGTCGGCGAGCAGCTGTTGGATCGCGACGGGCCGGCGGCACTCGACGCAGAGGTGATGTTTGCGGATTTCCTCGATCGAGCCGCATCCAGGGCAGGCCATCGTGATCGGAGTGCCCGCGCAGTCGGCGCAGACCTTCTGGCCATTCATGAACCCGGTGAGGAACACTCTGCGCGCGCACTCGGGACAAGGTTGGGGTCTGCGCATCGCGTAGTAGCAGCGCGCGCATACTCGTCGTCCGTCGAGGTGCGAGGCGACGCGGCCAGGTTCTCCGCAAAGACCACAGGTCTTGATCGGTGCGGTGTAGCAGGCCAGGCAGACGAGTTCCGGGCGACGGACGATGATGGTCGCGTGCTGACCGCACCGCGAGCAGTCGCCGAACGATCGAGGGTCGGCTCGCCAACAGTCACGGCAGAAACGCTGTCCGTCGATGGTGCGCTGCACGGGCCGGACCCGGCCACAGGACGCGCAGGAGACGGACCGGGCCTTCCGCTCGCATCGGGAGCAGTGCCGACCACCGCCCGGCGTCTTGTGGGGCATTCTCACCGCGCGTCCGCAGGACTCACACGTCGGCAACACCACCCGGCTCGCCCCTTCTTTGACCAGCGCATGGGCCAGATTCTGAACGGTCGCTGGCACGTTCGCATGCTGCCCCTCCAGGACTCCGGGCTGCTTGATCAGCGCGAGCTCAAGAAGCCGCTGCGTGAGGGGTACTGGCGCGACCGTATGCACGATCTCAGTGAGTCGCTCGCGAGAGATCTCGGGAACGAGAGGGCGGACGAGAGCGACGACTTCAGCGACTCGCGGCAGCTGCGGAGGCTTGGCCACCGCGGCTACTTCGTACGCGGCCGACGGATCGCCGCGCGAACAGGACGGAGATCACCGATCGACCCCCGTGTCGCCTCCTTGCCCACCGCCACCGGGGTCGAGGCCTCCCGGCGAGTGATCGTCACGAGATCGTCGAGCGAGCACTCCAGCGCATCGCACAACGCCGCCAACACGTCAAGACGCACCCGCTGGGGCGGCTGAGTCACCAGCCGATACACCTGCTCCCGGGACAGGTCGATGCCGCGCTCTTCGAGTAGGGGTTTCAGTTTGGAGGTCTGGAAGATCCCGCGCGACGCCATCACGCTGCGCAGATTCCAGCCGGTGTCGAGCTCAACGGTCATCAGCTTCTCCTTCGATGAGGGCCTTCAGCGCTTCGGCGAGCACACGGTTCTTGTAGTCCGAGCTGACGGAGGCGTAGATCGAGGTCGTCGAGGCATGCATATGCCCGACCTGCTCTTGGACGAATCGATCGGCGTACCCGAACTCCAGAAGGTGCGTGACATAGGAATGCCGGAGGCTGTGCAACGTCAGGTCCTTCGACAGGCCGGCTTCATCACGCAACTCTGCGAACCTCCGATCGAGATACCCAGCAGACAGACGCGTGCGGCGCTCGGTCACCCAGAGCGCGTCGAGGTCGTCTCCGGGCGCGAAACGGGCCCGGGCCTGCTCGAGCCATTGCTGCATGCCGGGGACCCACCAGTCGAATTCCGGCACCAGCAGCACCGTGCGACGTCGTGGCGCGCCACCGCCCGCCGCCTTCGCCCATCGCACGTGGACCGCGCCGTAGCGGCCCCACTGGCGCATCTTCGCGTTGTGGTGCAAATCGACGGTATCGAGCATCACCGCCTCAGTGCGGCGCAGACCGAACGCGTAGACCGTCTTCAGCAACTGGGCATCCCGCAACGCGCCGAGCGCACCCTTTCGCCCGGAACTCACGAGCAGCTCGACGCGGGCGTCGGCCGTATCGAACAGGCGCTCGATCTCGTCGTACGTGAACGGGCGGCGCTTCCCATCGCCTTCGAACTCGAACCGGTGCGCCACCGTGTTCCACGGCAGGCACACCTGCGAAGGGACCTCCCCAAACTCGCGATCGCAGATCTCCATCCAGTCGTACAACGGGTTCGTGAGGTAGTCACAGAACCCACGGATAGACCCATGGTTGGCGCGCATCGTCGACAACGTCCGAGTGCGACCGCCAGACTGAGCAGTGAACTCATCCACATCCGCGACAGTCCACCTCCAAGGCGGTTTGTCCACGAAATCACGGAACCGTGTCACCGTCGCCGTCCGGTTCCGGATCGTCTGCTCACGGAGCCCGCGCGACAGCTGCTGGTTCCGCCAACCATCGATCATCGCACTGAAAACCTGCGCTTCCGGGTTCGCCAGTGCGACGTTCGATGCTGACGTGATCAGCCGAAGCGCCGCTGGAGAAGCCTCAAAATCTTGCATTAGATGCAACAAAGTATGGGACAGTGCATCACTGTGTCAACCCAGATCTCCGCATCCGCGAGATCACGCTGTTATGGTCGGAACACTTCGACACCGAAGGAGCCGAATAGGTATCGATTGCAAGCACGGACAGTTGCATTCACTGCAACATGCGAGGGTTCGTCACCCGTGAAGAGATGCCAACCACACGGCTCGCAAATCGCCAGATGTACCATGTCGCCGACGCACGAGCAGTCCTCGGCGCTGTCGCGGTGCGCATGGTCGTTGCAGCGCAGGTCCGCGGTGAAAGTGTCGATGCTGTGCTCACCCAGGTCGACATGCTCGTTCAGCGCGCGGTAGCGGTGCCACATATGACTCTGTGCGATGGAATCGAAGTGGCCGTTGAGAAAGCACCACTGCTCGAACGCCTCGTCGAGGGCGGCCGGCGCGAAGTAGCCAATCGTGAAGTGCAGCGGCGCGCCCTGCCACCGCGGGGCAGCCTCGACCTCCGCCGCGTGGATCAACGCGTCGATGTCGAAAGAGAGCTGACCGATCTGGTCTAAGCGTCGCGCCACGTTTCTCTCGCCTCAGAAGAGGGTTGGTGCGTCATCACGGCGGGAAGCTGCGCGAGCACCCATCGGCGGGAACTGACGCGGCCGGCGGCTCGACGCCTCGTCCGGCTCGACCAGGAGCTGCTTGGCGAGCGCGGCCTTCACGTCGGTCCACAGATCGGGACGGTCAAGACCTGCCTCTCGCTCGCAGTCACGCGTCAGATCACGCAGGAAGCACGCTTGCCGCTCTGAGGTCGAAAGCCGCTCGGCGTAGAAACCGTGGATGTCGTAGTGAGCGATGAACCCGAAATAACCGTGGTTCGAGAGCCCGAGATACAGCGATCGCGTGAAGCGCTCCCGCGGGAACCCGTCCACGATGAACCGCAGCAGCGAGTTGACGAACTTCGCCTTGCGCTCGGGTGTACCCGAGTCCCAGCCGGACGGCACGAACTGCTCGGGCCGTGAGCGCGGAACGGGCATTAGTCCTCCACCCCTGGTCCTGGACATGTCGACGCCGAGAAGGTGCGCATGAGTGCGCCATATGTCGTCAACGGTGTCCGCATGGGCGTACCTGGATTGCATCGCTAGCCGGCGCACGAGAAGGAGGACCGCCATGCCGTTCTCTGCTGATGGGTTCGAGGGGACAAGCGAGCAGCAGGAGGCACGAATGGCGGCCCCTGAGCTGTGGCGCAGCGTCGATGTTGCGTCGTTTTTGAACATCTCCGAGGCGACGTTGTCGCGGTGGCGCAAACGCGGCGTCGGTCCCGGGTGTATTCACGTTGCCAGCGTCGCCCGCTATCGGCCGGAGACCGTTCGCGCCTGGGTCGAGTCGATGGAAAGCCGCAATGGCAGAGCAGACACCGGAGCGTAAGACCCCGCCGGTCGGAGTCAAGCTGTCACCAGACGTGGAACGCCGCGCATACGGTTTCCGCGCGCGGGTGCGCTGGACCGATCCGATCAGCAAGCAGCGGCAGACCCGCTCAACCGTCGTGAAAACCATGGACGAGGTCAACGAGTTCTTCGCTCAGATGGCGCGTGCAGCCGAGACCGGATCGGACCCTACGATCACGTTGACCGCGTTCGTGGAGAGAATCGCCGATAGATGGAAGCGCGGCCTCGACCTCACCTCGACCGCCCAAGGCTACGACGCCGGGCTGCGCCTTCGCGTGCTCCCCGCTCTGGGGCACGTCCAGGTCGGGAAGATCACGCCCGGGATGATCGACCGCGCAATCGACGACTGGGAGACCCGATACTCCGCCTCGATCCTCAAGAACTCGATCGCCCCGCTCGTGCGTGTGCTCGACGAGGCCGTTCGCGAAGACGTGATCTCCGCGAACCCAGCGAAGAACAGGGCGCGGCGAAGCCTCAACACCAGCGCTCCCCAGACGACCGGGTCACCGCGCGCCTACGCAATCCCCGACCTCGACACACTCGACAAGCTCGCTGACGCCTGCGGGCTCGTCCATCAGAGCTATCACGACCACGTCATGCTGGCAGCGCTCCTGGCAGCTCGTGGGTCAGAGGTCGCCGGGCTCCGCGTGGGCGACGTCGACTGGACGACAGAGATCGTCACGATCGCGCAGCAGACCTACCCAGGACAAGGCGGCCTCGTCACCAAAGCGACTAAGGGACGCCAAGCGCGGCCGGTCCCGATCCTCAAAGCCCTCGAGCCGGTTCTTAAGCGCCTTACCGAGGGCCGCGCACCGGAGGAGCCCCTGCTGCGCGGCCCGAAGGGCGGCGTCCTCACGACCGCCTCGATCCGGCGAGCGACCCACTGGGACAGCCTGGTGGTCGAACTCGGCCTGCCAAACCTCAAGCGTCACGGCCTCCGACACACCGGAGCCACCTGGCTCGCAGACTCGGGCGTGCCGCTACACATACTTCAGCAGATCCTGGGCCATCGATCGATCGAGACGACGAGGCTCTACCTCCACCCGGACACCCGACACCTGCTTGACGCCGCACGCCAAGCAAACGCCTTCCTCTCCAAGCCGGCGCGAAGGGAGATCAAGCCGACCCGGGCACCCGGGGTCTGACCAGAGACGAAAACCCGCCGAGCCGCTGATCGCGCCTCGGCGCCTTCCCCTGCCCGGATTGGTCCCCCCACTTCCGCGAGAAATGGGCCACGTCTGGTCCCCCTCGCGACCAGAGCGAGAAGGAGAGACGGTGCTGATCGAAGTAACCATGACTTCTGGGGACCAGAACAGTGAAGGCCTGGAAAAGACGAAGCCCAGGCGAGAAAATCGCTTCTCACCTGGGCTTTTTTGTCGGGATGACAGGATTTGAACCTGCGGCCCCTTGACCCCCAGTCAAGTGCGCTACCAAGCTGCGCCACATCCCGTTGTTGAATTTTTTGGCTGCTTCGCTGCCCTAGTGCCCTTGACCCCCAGTCAGGTGCGCTACCAAGCTGCGCTACAGCCCGAACGTTGATTTCAGCCCGGGCGAACCCGGCGAAAGCCAACTTGAAAATCATACAGTACGCTCGGCCCGGCCCAGTAACCGGCCCAAAACCGGCACCACCCACGGCGCCCCAGTTAACGATTCAGCCGCAGTTCCCGCAGGGCCGACCACCGGCAAGCACCCAGGACTACACTCGTCGGCATGCAGCGCAGCAGACTCCCCTGGCGGGTAAACCTGGCAATAGCAGCGGCCATCTCGCTGCTCACGTTGGCCGCCTGCTCCCCCAGTCCCGATCCCTCGGGCATCGGAGCCAGCCCGCAACGCGGCATCCCGAGCGAGTTGTCGGCGGCGCTCCCAACCCCGAGCAGTAGCACCCCGGACGGCTATTTCGGCCAGGACGGTCCGTTGGCCGCCCGCCTGCCGGAAAACAAAATCGGGGTAGTCACCTGGGGCAGTTCCACCTGCCCGCCCCTCGCCGCCTCGATCACCACAGAGCCGGACAACGTCGTCGAACTCACCTTCGAGCCGAGCAAAAACAACGTCTGCACCGATGATCTGGGGCCGAGCAGCCACATCGTCGAACTCCCAGAGAACGCGCCGACAGCCGGGTTCACCCTGCGCATCCGCTACAACGGTTCCAGCGAGACCAAAGACCTAAAAATCAGCTGAACCCGGGGAGGCTGCGCGAGCGCGCCATCGTTTCCACCCCGGCCACGAACAGATCGATCGAAACCCGGTAGTACTCCTCCACATCGTCGACTTCGGTCAACGCACTCGCCGCAGCCACGATCCGCGGATACTTCTGCTGCGACAACTCACCAATCCGTTGGCATTTCATCGCCACCAACGCCTCGCGCTCGGCGGCAGAAATACCCACATCAGCACCGGGCTCACCGATCACCATCGTCGCAGCAAGCTGCATTGCATTCCGGGCGATTGCCGACGCCTCCGCCACCGAGAACCCCGAACCGGCCAACAGTTCCAGGGCACGCTCAGTGACCGCAAGGCCGCCTTCCGAGGAGAGCATCTGGGTGTCCGCCAGCCCGGCAATCGCCGGATGCGCCCGCAAGGCCTCGACCAAAATCGTCAGCAGCTCGCGCAACGACGCCTCCGGATCAACCTCCACGGAATTCCATAAGCGCTGCCCCAGCGCCGCCAACAACTCTTCCTTGTTCGCGAAGTGCCAGTACATCGCCATCGGCGTCACGCCGAACTCCCCCGCGATCCGCCGGATCGTCACTGCCGCCAGGCCCTCGGCATCGGCAATCGCCAAAGCTTTTTCCAACACCGATTCTCGACTCAAAAGGGGCTTGTTCACAACCCAACTTTACCATGTATAGTGATTGCTATACGGTGTACATCAAAGCGCCGACAACCAAAGGACCGCTCATGGCCAGCCGCCTCGATTTCAGCAACCAGACCATCCTGATTACCGGCGCCTCCTCCGGCATCGGCACCGCCTACGCGGAGGCCTTCGCCGCGAAAAAGGCCAATCTGATCCTGGTCGCCCGCAGCGGCGCAGTGCTCCGGCAAATCGCCAGCAAACTGGAACAGCAACATGGGATCCAGGCCGACGTCGTCGAACTCGACCTCTCCGAACCCGGCGCGGCGCAAAAGCTCAAAGACAAGCACCCCAAGGTCGACGGCCTGATCAACAACGCCGGCTTCGGCACGCACGGCTTCCTGCAGGACCAGGATCCGGCCAAAGTCAACCAGGAGGTCCAACTCAACTGTGGCGCATTGGTCGACCTCACCCAGACCTACCTGCCCGACATGCTGAGCAACCGCAAGGGCTTCATCATCAATATCGCCTCGACCGCCGCCTTCCAGCCGGTACCGAAAATGGCGGTCTACGCGGCAACCAAAGCCTTCGTGCTCTCCTTCACCCAGGCACTCTGGGGCGAATTGAAAGGCACTGGCGTCCGCGCCCTCGCGGTCTGCCCGGGTGCGACCTCCACCCAGTTCTTCGAGGTGGCCGGAGCCGATGCGGCCGCCGGCTCGATGCGCACCGTGGACGATGTGGTCAAGACCACCTTCAAGGGCCTGGCGAACAACTCGCACACCGTGGTGGACGGCGCCAGCAACGGCGCGCTGGCCTTCTTCGGCCGGGTCGGCCCACGCCGGTTGGTCATCCCGGTGGTGGGCCGGATGATGTCCGGACGGAACTGAACCCGGGGCGGCTCCGGGCCTACCCTGCCAGGGCCCGCGCAGGCGTGCCTGCGCTTCCGCTCAACGCTTGCGCGCTGCCCAGGCCACCCGGTCCACCCGCACGTCCAGCCCGCCCCGCTGTAGGAGCGCGCCGGGATCTTCGCCGGCCAGGATCGCATCTAGCGTCGCCAAGTCGGCCGTTGCCGCGCCGGCCTGCAGTGCAGGACGGATCCGGGCCAGGGAAGTCCGCGCATACTTCCGGGCCGCCTCGGCACTGTGCCCGCCGCCCGCGGAGAATCCGGCCTTTCCAAGCAGCTCGAAGCCCGCAGCCTGGATCAGCTGCTCCCACTCCAGTTGCCGATTCCAGCCCAAGCCGCTGAGCACCCGGCGCAACCGGGCCTCCAGCCCCGGCTCACCCAGGCCGACGTCGTCGGGCAAAAACCTGGGCAACCCGGTCAGTTCGACGACGGCCAATAAACCGCCGGGCCGCAAGGCGGCGTGAATCTGGACAAAAGTCCGTTCCGGGTCGGCGACCTCGTGCAGCGAAGACGCCGCCCAGACCACATCGGCGCCGGTTGCCTCCCGAGGCCACTCCTGGTCGAGGTCCGCCGGCAATGTGCTGATCCGATCCGCCAGCCCGTGGGCCCCGGCGCTCTCCCGGACCCGCGCCAACATCGGTTCGGAACGGTCGACCGCCTGCACCCAGGCTTCGGGGAACTGTTCCGCCAAGGCGACGCTTCCACCGCCCAGCCCAGCGCCGACATCGACGATCGAGTGCACGCGCTGCGGGGCGTACGGGGACAACCACCCGATGATCTGCTCGATCTGCGAACCGGACAGCGTCGCGTCCAATTCCAAGACTTCTAGCAACCCGGCGTCGTCTGGCTGGTGCCGGTGACCCGGATGGTCCCGGTGCGCATCAT
The DNA here is from genome assembly GCF_031454135.1 of Arthrobacter russicus. Lineage (NCBI taxonomy): Bacteria > Bacillati > Actinomycetota > Actinomycetes > Micrococcales > Micrococcaceae > Arthrobacter > Arthrobacter russicus. The sequence continues at coordinate 3,373,339 of NZ_JAVDQF010000001.1, read as the reverse complement.
GTGTCATATCAGCCACGCTAACCGAAACCTGCTCAAACGGCATACACTATTGCGTATGACGCAAGAAATCGACCTGGAGGGCATGATCCGGCAACGCATCCGGGCATCCCGGCTGGCCCGCGGCTGGTCTTTGGAATCCCTCGCCGCCAAGTGCGCCATCAGCCCGTCCACCTTGAGCCGGATTGAAACCGGAAACCGCCGGATCGCCTTGGACCAACTGGTGCCGATCACCAAAGCGCTCGGCATGAGCTTGGACGAGCTGGTCGAATCTTCCGACGAACCAGATGTGGTGATCCGCCCCGAACCCGAGCACACTCCGGGACTGACCACCTGGATCCTGTCCCGGGAAACCCTGCGCGGCGCCACGGTGGCGAAAATGCGGATCACCGCGGAACGGCCGGCCCAGCCGGAACACCGGAAAGTGCATCCGGGCCGGGATTGGTTCGCGGTGCTCTCCGGCACCGCCCGGCTGCAACTCGGCGATCGGACGCTCCTGGTGCGCGCCGGCGAGGCCGCTGAGTTCTCCACCATGGTGCCGCACGTGATCGGCGCGCATGGCGGCCCGGTGGAGATCATCTCGATCCTCGACCATGACGGCGAACGCGCCCACCTGCACGATCCGCAGGGCTAGCTCCGAGACAAAGACCTAGCCGAGGAACCCACGAGCCACTTGGGCGCAGTTGTGCAGGGTAGATCGAAGCGTAACCCTGCACAACTGCGCCCAAGTGCCTGGCTTTCCGGGTCAACCCCGGTCTTTGAGCCAGCGTTGCGGCAGGAAAAGCCGCCGGGTATTCCGGTCCAACACCATGATGTACGCCGCCAGCACCAGGCCGATCCCGCCGGCCAGCATCCAGGCGTTGTCCGTGGTCAGCGTTCCGCCGCGCTCACTGAGATAGGGGTAGATGCTCAATTGGTCCGAAATCATGTAGACCGAGAAGAACGCCAAGGTGAAATACAGGGTCTTGCTCTGCCAACCGTCGCGGATCCCGGTCACCGCGAACAGCGGGATGAGCCAGGCCAAATACCAAGATTGGATGATCGGGGCCAGCAGCACCACGCCCGCGAAGGCCAAAGCCAGCCGGCGAACCAGCTGATCGTAGCTGCCCCGGAAGATTAGCCAGAGGGCCAGCAGCACTGCGGCGACTTTCGCCGCGTTCCAGACGAAGTAGGCGGTCCCCCAACCGTCGGCGCCGAAGAACGAGGCAACCGTCATGCTCATGAACCCCAACGCGCCGATCGGCGCATACCAAAGCCAGGCGCTGCCCGGCGCAGCCAGTCCGTTGATCCAGCCGAAGCCGAAGCCATTGAGCAAGCCCATGAGCGCCAGCAGACCCAACGAAACCAGCGCGGTCATCGCCCAGAATCCGAACTTCCGAGGCCAGCCGGCCCGTTTGCCGGCCCACAACAGCCCGGCGAAGGGCAATAGGATCACCGTGATCGGCTTAACCGCGATCGACAGCGTGATCAGAACCACGCCCAGCAAACCGCGCTTAGTGGCGCAGTAGTACAGTCCGGCGAGTGCCAGCCCGATCATCAGCCCGTCATTATGCACCGCAGCGATGAAGTTGATCAGCAAGAGCGGATTGGCCACCGAGAGCCACACCGCCCGGTGCGGGTTGACTCCGTGCAACTCGGCCAGCCGGACCACGTAGTACGCGCAGAGCACGATGCCGATGACCGAGCTCAACCGGAACAGGAAAACCGCCAGTTCCGGGCTTCCGCCGCTGAGCCAGACCACAGCATGCTCGACCCATAAGAACACCGGACCGTACGGCGTCGGCGCTTCCGCCCAGAACTTGTCCGCCCCCAGTCCGAACCAATTGGCGCCGGAGGAGATGCCATTGGTGTAAGGATCGACGCCGGAGAGCACCAATCGGCCTTGCGCAATGTAGGCGTAGACATCACGGCTGGAGAGCGGGATCGCGAACATCATCGGCAATCCCCAGAGCACCATCGCCCAGCGGACCAAACGGCCCGACGACGGCGGCCAGCCTTGAGCGCATTGGCCCAGTCTGAGCCAGGCCCAGAACAGCAACAACCCGCCGACGGCGAGGCTGCAGATCGCCAGCGTCACGCCGACCGGTTCGGTCCGGATCCAAGTGAACGCGGGGTTCCGCCACAATACCGAGGACGTGCCGACCCAGCCGACCCCTATCGAACCGAACACCAGAAGCAGCGAGGCGAGCACTCCGGCACCGAGCGGGATCCGGGCGGCGGCGACCATTCCGGGCGCAGCAACTGCTGCTCTCGGCTCAGGCGTCGTCATTCCGTTTATTTTAGCCTGCTGTCAGCCGCAGGTTCGGCGAAAAACGCCGGAGCTACCAGGGCAGCTCGCCTTCTGCGTAGAAGAAACCCCCGGTGGGACCGTCAGGGCCTACCTGAGCCATCTTGACGATGATCGCCGCGCCTTGCGCCACGGTCTGGACTCCGGTGTTCCCGTTCAGGTCGGTCTTGGTGAACCCCGGTTCCACCGAGTTGATCCGCATTGCCGGAAAGGCTTTGGCGAATTGCACGGTGAGCATATTGACCGCGGTTTTCGAGGCCGGATAGGCCACCCCGGGATAGCCGGCTCCCAGGAATTCCGGGTTGCTCAGCGCGGTCAGCGAGGCCAGTCCGCTACTGACATTGACGATGACCGGCGAATCCGAACGTTCCAGCAGCGGCATGAAGGCGTGCAGCACCCGCACGGTGCCGAAGACGTTCGTCTCGAAGGTCTCACGCATGATGTCCGCCGTGACATTCCGGGCGTCGACCACGCCGTTGCCTTCGGTGCGCGCTTCGATCCCGGCGTTGTTGACCAGTACGTCCAAACCGCCGTCGGCCGCTATCGCCTGCGCCGCAGCCGCCACCGAAGCATCGTCCGTGATGTCCAGCTGGACCAGCCGCGCACCCAATTCCGCTGCCGCCCATTGCCCGCGCTCGGCATCCCGGCTGCCGAGGTACACGGTGTGCCCGGCCGCGATCAGCTGCCGTGCGGTTTCGAAGCCAATGCCCTTGTTTGCTCCAGTGATCAGAATCTTTTTCATGCCTCCAGCTTGTTCCTGCCCGGCTGAGCCAACCAGCACCCCGCGCATCCTGGGACCGCCAGGGCCAGGCTGCGCGGCGGTCGGCAGAGTACGCTGGTCGGCATGACGACGTCGGAATTCGGCAATGCGGTGCGGCGCTGGCGGGATCGGGTTCCCCCGGAAGCCGCTGGACTGCCGGCCGGCGGCCATCGGCGGGCAGTCGGGCTGCGGCGCGAAGAACTCGCCTTCTTGGCCGGGATCTCGGTCGACTATCTGACCCGGCTCGAACAAGGCCGGGCTAGCAACCCCTCTGGCCAGATTGTCGAAGCGCTCGGCCGTGCGCTGCGCCTCAACGCTGCAGAGCGGGAGCATTTGTTCCACACTGCCGGCCTGGTGCCCCCGGGCCGCGGCATGGTACCCGTCTTCATCGCCCCGAGCGTGCAGCGGATGCTGGATCGATTGCTCGGCACCCCGGTTGCGGTCTTCGATGCGGCACTGAATCTGCTGCTCGCCAATCCGCAGTACACCGCATTGATGGGCGAACAACCCGGCAAGGAACGCAATGCGGTCTGGCGGAATTTCCTGGGCTCCGGCAACCGGGTCCGGCATACCCCGCAGTCGCTGCGCGAATTGCAAACTGCCCAGGTCGCTGATCTGCGAGCCAGCGCAAACCGCTATCCGGCTGATGCGCAGCTGCGCAGCCTGATCGCGGAGCTGCAGGCCAAGAGCGTGCTATTCGCCGAGATCTGGGATTCCGGCGGGGTCGGCTCGCCTCACGCCGGGCGCAAGACCATCGACCATCCAGAACTCGGTGCGCTGGTTCTGGACTGCGATCTGCTCAGCGTCGCTGGCAGCGACCTGCGGATCATGGTCTACACCGCGGAACCGGGCACTGAAGACGCCGAAAAGCTTGCCCTGCTCGGGGTACTGGGCAGCCAAAGCGTCATCGGCTGAGCACGCGGGGAACCCCGGCGCTAGGACCCCGAATCAGCCGCCGGCCCTTTTGAGCCAGTCATTCATATCGAGCTCGGCATAGTCGACGTCGTCCACCTCGACCGCCTGGATGTATTCTTCCGGCGGAGTCCGCTCCGGCAGTGCAGCGAACTTGTTCGCCGGAGCGGGGTCTTCTGGGCCTTCTGGGCTTAGCGGATCGTGCTCCATGGCCTCAGAATACGGCTGTGCCGCCCAGAATTCACTAGGTCTGCGCTGAGACTATTGCTCTTGGGCTATTCGCTTGCCCAAGGGTAGCCATGCCGCAGGAAGGCGTCCCGGATTTCTTCCGGGGAACCCACCACCGCCCCTTCGAACGACTCCCCGTCTCCACTGGCTTCGATGACGGTCTTCCGTTTCTCCCGGCGCACTCCGGTTACCTTCGAACGCGGGATCGCCCAGCTCTGACCGTCCTGCGTGATCCGGACTTCCTGGTCGGAGATCAACAACGCCGGAGTCCGGTGCAGGACGTAGCGCGCAAAGCCGAGGCCGGCGAGCAGGCCCAGAAGCGGCAATCCAACGATGATCCACCACTGATCGGTGCTCCCGATGAACCTGAAAACACTCTGTGCCGGAGCCCACTGCCAGGTTGCGATCCAGCGCGAAAACACTGGCAACGCGACGCCCAAGGAGACACCGCCCACCACCGTGGCCAGCAACAACAGTGCCTTGCCGTTTCGGCTCACCTCGAGCCGGGTCTCCGTCATCCGTTGCAACCTCTCGCCTGGGTCGACATCCCTGCTCACCATTCGAGCCGAATAATGAGCTATAGACACTTCTGCTCACTGTTCGCAATGAACAGTGAGCAGAAGTGCAAGCGAACTAGCGGGGCCGCTTGCGCTTTTCGCGCACCCGCATCGAGACCTCGATCGGCGTGCCTTCGAAACCGAAGGTCTCGCGCAGCCGCCGGGTGATGAAGCGGCGGTAACCCGGATCCAGGAAGCCGGTGGTGAAGAGCACGAACTTCGGCGGCCGCGAGGACGCCTGGGTGCCGAAGAGGATCCGTGGCTGCTTGCCGCCGCGGACCGGGTGCGGGTGCGCGGCAACCAATTCGCCCAGGAAGGCATTCAACCGTCCGGTGGCGATCCGCTTGTCCCAGGATTCCAAGGCGGTGTCCAAGGCGGGCACCAGCCGATCCTTGTGCCAACCGGTCTTCGCGGAGATGTTGACCCGCGGCGCCCAGTCGACGTGCGCCAGGTCCTGCTCGATTTCGCGTTCCAAGTACCGGCGGCGCTCATCGTCCAGCAGATCCCACTTGTTGAAAGCGAGCACCAGCGCCCGGCCGGATTCGATCGCCAGCTGCAAGATCCGCACGTCCTGCTCGGAAAGCACCTCGTCGACCGCCAGAAGCACGACGGCGACTTCCGCCTTTTCCAGCGCGGATTGGGTCCGCAGCGAAGCGTAGAAGTCCGCGCCCTGCGCCATGTGCTGACGACGGCGGATGCCCGCAGTGTCCACGAAACGCCAGGTCCGGCCGCCGAGCTCGATGAACTCATCCACCGGGTCCCGGGTGGTGCCGGCCATCGGGTCCACGACCACCCGGTCGGACCCGGCCAGTTTGTTCAACAGCGACGACTTGCCCACGTTCGGCCGGCCGATCAGCGCGATCCGGCGCGGGCCGCCCCGGCGGTCGGTGGTCTCCACTTCGGAGAACTCCGGCAGGACCTCCATGATCTTGTCCAGCAGATCCGCTACCCCGCGGCCGTGCTGCGCGGAAACCGCCCACGGTTCGCCCAGGCCCAAGCCCCACAACGTCGCGACGTCCGAATCGGTACGCGGGTCATCGGCTTTGTTGCCGACCAGGATGATCGGTTTCTTGGTCCGGCGCAGCATTTTCATCATGGACTCGTCCATCGCGGTGGCGCCCACCGTCGCGTCGACCACGAAGAGCACCGCATCGGCCAGCTCGATCGCCATTTCGGCCTGCTCGGCCACCCGCTGGTGGATCCCTTTGGCGTCGAATTCCCAACCGCCGGTATCCACCACGGTGAACGGACGGCCGTTCCATTCCGCCGAATACATCACCCGGTCACGGGTCACCCCGGGGGTGTCTTCGACCACGGCTTCGCGGCGGCCCAGGATCCGGTTCACCAGCGTGGATTTGCCCACGTTCGGCCGGCCCACAATGGCCAGCACCGGGGCCAAGCCGCCGTCGGCGTCGTCGAAATCGCCGGAATCGAGACCCGCCAGCAAGGCCGCATCGTCTTCGTCCAGCTCATAGTCGGCCAAGCCGGCGCGCAGCGATTCGGCGCGTTGCTCGGCATCGTCCTCGTCCAGGGCAGCGAGCTTTTCCAGAATCTGGTCGTCGCCGGTGGGTACGTATTCTTCGTCAGTCATTGTCAACCTTGTCGTCTGCCGGCAGCTCTTGCCCGGTCTGTTCGATCGCTTCGCGCACATTGCGCGCGAGCGCCGCACGGATCTGCTCCGCCGCCGCATCCATTGAAGCACGCCCGGAAAGGCCGGGCACCCGTTCGATCCGCAGCGGATCGCCGAAAGTCACCGAGAACTTCCGGCGCAGCGGCGGGATATTGTCTTTGTGCTCGCCGGTCACCCGGGTGCCCAACACCGCAACCGGCACGACCACGGCGCCCGAGTTCAGCGCCAGCCAAGCCACCCCGCTGTTCACCGAGGCGGCGTCGCCGCTGCCCCGGGTCCCTTCGGGCAGGATTCCGATGCACTCGCCGCGTTCCAACACCGCTTTGGCCGCTTGGAGCGCCGCGCGGTCCCCGGCCCGGTCGATCGGGATCTGGCCCGAGGCATGCAGCACCCAGCCGAGGAACCCCTTGAACATGGTGTCCCGCACCAGCACGTGCATATAGCGCGGACTGGCGCCGACCATCACCGGGCCGTCCAGATAGCTCAGGTGGTTCGCGGCGAAAATCACCGCGCCCTCGCGCGGGATCCCCGGCTTCCCGTACACCGCGGTCCGGTAGGTCACATGGTCCAGGATCCGACCCAACGGCCGGGACCACCAGGTGCGCCAGGCCGCCGGCGCATTCCGTTTCCGGGTACTTCCATCCGGAGCGCTTGCGATCATTTCATCCCCCCACCGTTTCGTGCACCAGACGCAGCACGGCGGCCACGGTCTGATCGAAATCCAAATCCGACGAATCAATCGTCACCACGCCGTCGGCGGCCCGTTGGAAGTCCACCACGGTGGAATCCTTGGCATCCCGGGCCAGCACTTGCTGCGCCAGCTGCTCCGCCGACTGCTGCTCCCCCGAGGATGCCAGCTGGGCGCCGCGGCGGGCCAGCCGGGCCGCCTCGGAGGCGGTCAGCAGCAATCTCACTTCGGCCTTCGGGGCCACCACGGTAGTGATGTCCCGCCCTTCGACGACCATCCGGTTGCGCACCGATTCGATCGCGGCGCGCTGCCTGCGGATCAGTTCGGTACGCGCGCCCAGGTTGGTGGCGACCGCGGAAACCGCCTCGGACACCCTTGGCTCACGGATCTCATCCGTGACATCCAACGCCCGTTCGGCATCGAGCCCGGCGGCGACCATGCCCACTCCGGGGTCGAACCACTGCTCGAAGTAGAACCGTTCGGCGAGCTCCTCGACGGCCGCCTGGTTCTGCACCGAAACCCCGTTCTCCAGGCACACCAGGGTCAACGCCCGGTACATCGCCCCGGTGTCCTGGTAGGCCAGGCCCAGCCGGCGGGCGATTTCCCGGGCTACCGAGGATTTGCCGGAACCGGAGGGGCCGTCGATCGCGATCACCAGGGAACGGCCGATCCGCAACATCTGCGATGCGTCCTGTTCGCTCATTGCAACACCTTCCAACCACGCACGGCCAATTCGTCGATCAGCACGTCCCGTTTCGCGGGCAACACCGAGATCTCCACGATCCCGGCGTTCCGCCCTGAGGAGTGGTCCAGGCGCAAATCTTCCAGGTTCACCCCGATTTCGCCGATCTCGGTGAGCAATTGCGCGATCTGGCCGGGCTCGTCGTCCACCAGCACGCTCAACCAGGCATAGGGCTGGGCCGGGCCGCCGTGCTTACCCGGGATCCGGGCCTGACCGGCGTTGCCGGCACTGATCAGCTTCGCCATGGCCAGACTGGCCCCCGGCGCAGCCGGCCCGTCCAAGGTTCCGATCAGCTTGATCAGATCCTCGTGCACGGCGTGCAGGATCGCTGCGATCGGCTCCGCGTTCGCGGACATGATCGGCACCCACATGCTGGCATCGGAGGCTGCGATCCTGGTGACATCGCGCAAGCCGTTGCCGGCCAGCGAGAGCGCATGCGGCGCGGCATCCTGCAACCGGGCGGCGACCAGCGAGGCCATCATCTGCGGGAGGTGCGAAACCAGGGCAACTGCCTCATCGTGCTCTTCCGGACTGAATTGGCTCAACACCGCACCGAGGTCCAAACCCAGGTTCTGCGCGGCCTGCACCGCTGCCGCGCTGCTGCCCGCATGCGGGCAGACCACCCAGGGCATCGCGTTGAACAGTTCGCCGCGGGCCGAGACCGCCCCGGCACGTTCCCGGCCCGCCATCGGATGCGTGCCGACGTAGCGGCTCAAGTCCAGCGGCGTTTTGGCGGAGAGTTCGGCCAATTCGCGCAGAATCGCGCCCTTGACGCTGGCAACATCGACCACGAAGGCGGCCGGGAATCGTTCCAGCGCATCGGCCACCACCCGGGCGCACACGTCCGGCGGCGCGGCGACCACCACCAGCTCGGGCCAGACGCCGGGATCGGTGCCGAGCGGAATCCCGGCACCGATGTCCACCGCCACCGAAAGCGCCGAAGGCGACGGATCCGAAAGCAGCACCCGGAGACCCCGCTGGCTCAACCCCAGACCGATGCTGGTGCCGAGCAACCCGGTGCCGAAAACCACCACCGGGCCTTTCAGGTAGCTGTTGGGCAGCTGGGCATTGTGTTCAGCCATCCCGGCTCACACTCCTCGCGATAGGGAACAGGTCAGAGCCCGACGGAAGCGAGCAGATGACCCACTTCCTGCTGGCCGAGGACGCGGATGCTGCCCTGCTTCTGATCGCCCAAGCGGATCGGCCCGACCTGCAAGCGGACCAAACGCTCCACGGGGTAGCCCACCGCGTCGAACAAGCGGCGCACGATCCGGTTCTTGCCGGAGTGCAGTACCACCTCGACCAGCACATGGCCCGGAGTGGAGTCGACCAGCTTGAAAGCATCGACTTTGGTGACCCCGTCTTCGAGCTCGACGCCCTTTTTCATCTGGTTGCTGATCCCGGACTCCATCGGGCCCTTGGTCTGCACCAAGTAGGTTTTGGGCACCTGGTAGCTCGGATGGGTCAATCGGTTCGCCAACTCGCCGTCGTTGGTCAACAGCAGCAGGCCTTCCGTGGCCTGGTCCAGCCGGCCCACGTGGAACAGCCGCTCATGGGCGTATTTGTTTTTCAGGAAGTCGCTGATATTGCGGCGGCCTTCCGGGTCGTCCATTGTGGAGACCACGCCTTTGGGCTTGTTGAAGACCAGGTAGAGCATGTTCTCTTTGAGTTGCAGCCGAATCCCGTCGACCGCGATGATCGCGGTTTCGACATTGACCCGCAGGCCCAGTTCGGTGACGATCCGGCCGTCGACTTCCACCCGGCCGTCTTCGATCATCTCTTCGCAGACCCGGCGCGATGCGACGCCGGCCGAGGCCATCACCTTCTGCAGCCGCACGCCGTCCGGATCGTGCATGTCCTGGCCGTCGTTGGCGCGGTTGCGCGACGGCGGATTCTTCACCGGGCCGAGGTTCTGGCCGAACCGTTCCTTGCCGAACGGCCGGGACTTCGGCGCACCCTTTTTCGGGGCAGCGGCTTTGCCGCCGGTGTGCCGGGTTCCGGCTTTGCCGGCTCCACTGGCCCGCTTGGCGGCGCGTTCGCCGAACGATTTGCTGCCGGCTCCGCCGGGCTTGCCTCCGGATTGCGGCCGCTTGGGACGCCCTCCCTCGTTGCCGCCTCGGCCTTGTCCGCCGGATCTGGGGGTCGGTGTCATGGTTCGTCCTTAATCTCGCAACTTCTCAGCTGTGGTTTGTTTCGTCAAAATCTTCCAGGTTTTCCAGCCCTGGCAGGTGCGGTGCGATCTTCGGCAGCTCTTCAACGCTGCCCAGTCCCAACCGTTCCAGGAAATAGCCAGTGGTCCCGTAGAGGATGGCTCCGGTCTCCGGATCCGTCTCCATTTCGGTGATCAGTCCGCGTTGGGTCAGCGTCCTGACCACCGAGTCGACATTGACCCCCCGGATCGCGGAAATCCTGGCCCGCGATACCGGCTGCCGGTAGGCGATCACCGCGAGCGTCTCCAGTGCCGCCTGGGTCAGCCGCGCCGTCTGGCCTTCCAGGACGAACCGCTGCACCAGAGGCGCGAAGTCGCTGCGCGAGTAAAACCGCCAGCCACCGGCCACATTGCGCAATTCGAATCCCCTCGGTTGCTTGGCGGGGGTTTCGGCCTGCAACGCAGCGTCCGGATCGGTACCAGTATACCCGTTGTATTCCAGCACCAGATCGGCCAAGGCCCGGGCGACCTCGGCGACCGGCCGGCCCACCGCACTGGCCAGAGTCACCTCGTCGACTGGTTCGTCGACCACCATGAGCACCGCTTCGAGCGCCGCCGGCAAGCCGCCCGGCACCGCGTCGACGTCGAACATTTCGGGCTCCGGCTTCGGCGAGCCGGCCCCGGCTTCGGCTTCAGATTCGATTTCAGCGTGGCTCATCCGGCACCGGCTCCATATCTTCGTATTCTTCGCTCAGATTCTCCGCCGTCCAGTCCTGCTGCGCCCCGGTCCAGCGGATAGTCAGTTCGCCCAGCGGGCTGGCCTGCTCGAAGGCGATCACGGCGTCGCGGAACATCTCCAAGAGCGCCAGGAAACGGGCAACCACCACCAGAGTGCCGTCAGCATCGTTGATCAGCGCGCGGAAGGACAACGGTTTGCCGGCTTTGAGCCGTGCTCCGATGATTTCCGCCTGCTCCTTCACGCTCACCGGCGGGGCATGCAGATGGGCCAAGCCCACTTCGGTCGGCAAGGCTTCCCGCGGGGTGAGCGCTTTCGCGGCCAGCGCGGCGAACTGTTCCGGAGTGTGCTTCCAGACCAATTCCGGCAGCAGTGCGGCGAACGGCGCTTCCAAGCTGACCTGACGCGGGAAGCGCCGGCCTTCCTGCGCCAAGGTGCCGCCGAGCAGCGATGCCACCTGTTTGAACGCCTTGTACTGCAGAAGCCGGGCGAACAACAGGTCCCGGGCTTCGAGCAAGGCGATGTCTTCTTCATCCTCGACCTCGCCCTGCGGCAGCAATCGCGCCGCTTTGAGGTCCAGCAGAGTGGCCGCGATCACCAGGAATTCGCTGGCCTCGTCCAAGGCCCCGCTGGACAATGCGGTCTTGCCGCCGTCGGGCCCGTCCTGGCGCTGCATTGCCCGGATGTAGGAGATGAACTCATCGGTCACCGTGGCCAAGGCCACCTCGGTGATGTCCAGCTCGTGCTTGCCGATCAGCCCCAGCAGCAGGTCGAACGGTCCGGTGAAGTTGTCCAGCCGGACTTCGAAGCGGGCCTGGCCGGCCGATCCGGCGTCGGCCGACCCGGCCGGCTCGGTTTCGACCGCAGCAATCTCAGGGAGCTCCGCCACGGGCCACCAGCTCTTTGGCCAGGCGGCGGTAAGCCTCCGCGCCCTGGTGGTTTCCGGCGTACGAGGTGATCGGCTCGGCCGCGACCGTGGCGTCGGCGAACTTGATGGTCCGCTTGATCACGGTCTCGAAGACTTTGTCCCCGAAGGCTTCCACCAGGCGGGAAATCACTTCCCGGCTGTGCAGGGTCCGCGCGTCGTACATCGTGGCCAGCACGCCGTCGATCTGCAACCGGGGATTGATCCGGTCCTGGACCTTCTCGATGGTTTCCACCAGCAGCGCCACTGCGCGCAGGGCGAAGAACTCGCAGATCGACGGGATGATCACGCCGTGCGCGGCGGTGAGCGCGTTCACGGTGAGCAGACCCAAAGAGGGCTGGCAGTCGATCAGGATCACGTCGTATTCGTCTTCGACCTTGCGCAGCGCCCGGTCCAGCACCTGCTCGCGGGCGACTTCGTTGACCAGCTGGACTTCGGCCGCGGACAGGTCGATATTGGCCGGCAGCAAGTCGAGGTTTTCGGTTTCGGTCTGCCGGATCGCGTCTTTGACGTGCACCTTGCGGTCCATCAAAACGTTGTAGACGGTCAGGTCCAGTTCATGCGGGTTCGTGCCCAGACCGGCGGAAAGCGCACCCTGCGGGTCGAAGTCGACCAGCAGCACCCGGCGGCCGAGCTCGGCGAGCGCGGCGCCCAGGTTGATGGTCGACGTCGTTTTGCCCACGCCGCCCTTCTGGTTGACCATCGCGATCACCCGGGCGGGGCCGTGCGAGGTCAGCACCGGAGGCTCGGGGAATTCCGTCATCGGCCGGCCGGTGGGGCCGAGCACGGTTTCCAGATCCGTTCCGTCCAAGGTTTCGCTGCTCACCTGTTCACACTTTCCTCGTTGTGGCACTCTTGCAATGCTTAGCCACAACGTTACCGCTCGGCGAACGGCAGGCAAGGCAATTGCCGCAGGAGCATTTTCAAGCCTCAACCTTCAGCCTTAACCTGAATCTTCCGACTCGATCAACACCCCAAAACCCCGCGCGAGTGCACATTTGGTACGGGTGTTTTCCGAAAACATCCGCACCAAATGTGCACTCGCGCGGGATCATGGGCAGTTAGCCCAGCGATCAGACCCGAGCCAAAGCCTCCTGCGGTTCGGCGGCCGCTGCGTGGTTGTCGGCATTCATGCTGGCCTCGTCGAAAGGCTCGGATCCGGAAAGCACCCGGTCCACTTTGGCCCGGTCGATTTCCTTGACCCAGGTGCCCATCAGCACCGTCGCGACGGCGTTTCCGGTGAAGTTGGTCAACGCGCGGGCCTCGGACATGAAACGGTCGATGCCCACGATTACGCCGACGCCGTTGAGCAGCTCCGGACGGTGCGCCTGCAGGCCGGCGGCCAGGGTCGCTAGACCGGCACCGGTCACACCGGCAGCCCCCTTCGAGGCGATGATCATGAAGACCAGCAGCGAAACCTGCTCGCCGACGCCCATCTGCACGCCCATGGCATTCGCCACGAAGAGCGACGCCATGGTCAGGTAGATCGCGGTGCCATCCAGGTTGAACGAATAGCCGGTGGGCACCGTGACCCCGACCACCGGGCGGGAAACCCCGAGGTGCTCCATCTTGGCGATCAACCGGGGCAGCGCCGCCTCGGACGACGAGGTGGAGAAGATCAACAGGTACTCCCGGCCCAGGTACTTCATGAGCTTGAAGATATTGACCCGGGCGACGGCATAGAGCACGGTGCCGAGCACCAGCACGATGAAAGCGATGCAGGTGGCGTAGAACCCGAGCATCAGGACCAGCATCGACTTCACCGCCTCGAACCCGGTGGCTCCGACGACTGCGGCGATCGCGCCGAAAGCGCCGATCGGCGCGATCCACATGACCATCATCAGGATCCGGAAGACCAGAGCCTGGGCGGTTTTGACCGCGCGGAGGATCGGCTCGCCGGCTTTGCCCATTCGCTGCACCGCGAAGCCGACCAGGATCGCCACGAAAAGCGTCGGAAGCACCGGGATTCCGGGCGGGATGATGTCGATCAGGAAGTCGAAGAGCGCATTGCCGGTGCCCCCGCTGCCCGAGGGCTTGTAGGCCTGGAGCTTCAGTCCCTCGCCGGGGTGCAGGAAGTTTCCCACCACCAAACCGATCGCGAGCGCGAACGTGGACATCACCAGGAAGTAGGCCAACGCCAGGCCGCCGACCTTGCCGATCGTGGCGGCTTTGGCGATCGAGCCGATCCCGGTGACGATGGTGCAGAAGATCACCGGTGCGATCAGCATCTTGATCAAGTCTACGAAGATGTCGCCCAAAGGCTTGAGCGAGGTGGCGAAGTTCTTGGTCTCCTGCCCGGGCGGCGCGGTTGCCTGGGCGAGCAGGCCGACGACGACGCCCAGCACCACCGCGGCGATCACCGCGATGTAGAGCCAATGGGTCTTGTCGAGCCGGCGCTTGCGCTTCTCCCCCGGCACAGTTGCTTCTCCACGTTGAGAGCTCATGTTGATTCCTCCGATATCCTTGGACGGCGATCGCCCCCCAGCGTTTTCCAGGATCCAGACTGCCCGGGATTGTGACTGGGGTCACTGTTGCGGTCATATTGTTCATGACGCGGTTTCACTGCCGGGCTGTCGCCGAGGTGCCGGTTCCGCAGTTGCCGGAAGCCGGCATCCGGACCACGAAGAGGAGGGGTGGCATGCGGGACTGGAGCATCGCCCGCCGCCTGTTCCTGGGCCAGTTCCTGTTCATTTTGCTGCTGACCGCCGGGGTGGTGACCGCGGCCTACTTCGACGCCAGCGACCGCGCCTACAGCCAGGCCACCGAACGCACCAGCTCGATCGCAGCCACCCTGGCGGATTCGCCCTTGCTGCTCGAAGCCGCGGCGAGCCCCGACCCCACCGCCTTGCTGCAACCCTACGCCGAGGCCGTGATCCAGGAAACCAAAGTCGACTTCATCACGATCATGGCTCCGGACCGGACCCGGTGGACGCATCCGAACCCGGAGAAAATCGGCCTGCCGTACATCGGCTCGGTGGACCAGGCGCTTTCCGGACACCGCTACACCGAGACCATCGCCGGCACCTTGGGGCCTTCGCTGCGCACCATCGTGCCGGTCCTGGACCGCGCCGGGGCGGTCCAGGCGATGGTTTCCGTGGGCGTGACGGTTTCCGCTCTGGACATTGCCTCCAGCGGCCGGATCCCGTTCATCCTGCTCTTGGGCGCCGGCCTGCTGGCCGTGGGCACACTGACCTCGTGGTTACTGGGCCGGTATTTGAAACGGGTCACTTTGGGCTGGGGACCGGAGCGGATGGGCCAGCTGTTTTCCTATTACGAATCGGTGCTGCATTCGGTCCGCGACGGCCTGCTGCTGGTGGACCGCAAGGGCGAACTGGTGATGTACAACGATCAGGCCGCCGATCTGCTCGGCATCCCGCGCCCGGCCGACGGCGTGCCACGGCTTCCGCTGGAGGCCTTGCCGGTTCGCGATTCGCTCAAGGAACTGCTGCTCAGCGGCCGCTCCGTCCGTGACGAGATCCACGTGATCGAAGACCGGCTCCTGGTGGTCAGCCAGGAGCCGGCCAGCATGCCGGGAGCCAAAACGTCGTACGGCACGGTGTCGACGCTGCAGGACCACACCGAACTCCGGCGAATGGGCGATGAGCTCAGTTCCACCCGAACGCTCAGCGATGCGCTGCGCGCCCAGACCCATGAACACGCGAACCGGCTGCACACCGTCGTGTCGCTGCTGGAGTTGGGCCGCACCGAACAGGCCCTGGCCTTCGCCACCGAAGACCTCAGGCTCAGCCAGCAGCTGGTCGACGAAGTCGTCGACGCCGACCGTGAACCGGTGCTCGCCGCGCTGGTGATGGGCAAAATCGCCCAGGCAGCGGAACTCGGCATCGAATTGCGCGTCGAGGGAGACACCGGGGACAGTGCTGCGGGCTTCGAGCTGCTCAGCGCCCACGATGTGGTCACGATCGTCGGCAACCTGCTCGACAATGCGATGGATGCGGCCCGCTCCGGTACCCCGCCGCGTTGGGTGGCACTGGCCGTCGCGCACGACGAGTCCGCTCTGCGGCTGCGGGTCAGCGACAGCGGGCCCGGCCTCGGCGGAGCCGAGCCGGCGACGATCTTGGAGCGCGGCTTCAGCACCAAGGCGGCCGATGCCACCGGTCGGGGCATCGGATTGGCCCTGGTGCAGCAGTCGGTGCTGCAGCTGGGCGGCAGTTTGCAGATCTCCCCCGACGCCGAGTTCACCGTGACCGTGCCCCGGACCGCACCGGCAGGCCCGGCGTGATCCGGGTCCTGGTCGTCGACGACGAGCCGATCATGGCGGAGGCGCATGCCCTGTACGTGCAACGGCTGGAGGGTTTCGAGCTGACCGGAACCGTGCATGACGGGCAGGCCGCCTTGCGCTTCGTCGCGGAGCATCCGGAACTGGTCGACGTCCTGCTGCTGGATATGAATCTGCCGGATCTGCACGGTCTGGATGTCGCCCGCAGGCTGCGCAGCGCTGGCCGGCCGGTGGACATCGTGGCGATCACCGCGGTGCGCGATCTGGAGGTGGTCCGCGGGGCGATCGCGGCCGGCATCGTGCAGTATCTGATCAAGCCCTTCAGCTTCGCCTCGTTTGCCGAGAAGCTCGGCAACTACCGGACGTTCCGGGAACAATTGGCCGCCGCAGCCGGCCGCCCGGATGCCGCCCGACGGCCCGAAGTCGGCCAGCACGAGGTGGATCAGGCACTCGCCAGCCTGCGCGCACCGGCGCCCGCCGCACTGGCGCTGCCGAAAGGCCTGGCCCCGGAAACCCTCGCCGCCGTCGTCGGTCTGCTGCAGAACGCCCCGGGTTCGGTCTCCGCACAGGAAGTCACCGCAGCTTTGGGCATCTCCCGGGTGACTGCCCGGCGCTATCTGGAGTATTTGGCCGAGCGGGGTTCGGCCCGTCGGACGCCGCGTTACGGCACCCCGGGGCGGCCGGAAAACGAGTATTCCTGGATTTGACTCCGCTCCGGGCGGAAAATCCTGTCGGTTCCGCCAAGTTCACAGTTCTTTCATTGAATTTTTCGTAGTGGACCGGAGCGCTCAATGAATCTATTCTGAAGCAATAACTTGATATTTTTTCCTCTTTTCCCACTAGAGCAGAATTGAGAAATTCGCGTGCACATGAAGAGATTTCTTTCAATCCTTGGGGTCCTCACTGCTAGCACTGCTTTGATCTTGGGAACCGGTTTGTCCGCCCAGGCGGCCAGCACCGGCCCGGAAACCGACAACACAATGGCAGCTTTCGCCTATTCGCAGTTGAATCCGGGCGTCCAGCCCACCGGTTCCAATAACTGGTCTTGCAAACCCAGTGCCGATAAGCCCCGACCGGTGGTCCTGGCCCATGGCACCTTCGAAAACCAGTATGCCGATTGGTCCAAGCTGGCCCCAGTGCTCCAGCGCACCGGATACTGCGTCTTCTCCCTGGACTATGGCAATGACGACAAGAGCTTGGCCTCGATTCCTCCGGGGGTCAACGGCACCGGCGACATTCGGGATTCCGCGCGGGAATTCGGGGCTTTCGTCGACAAGGTGCTCGCTGCCACCGGAACCAGCAAGGTCGACGTCGTCGGACACTCGCAAGGCGGCACGATGCCCCGGCAGTACATGAAGTTCGAAGGCGGTGCCAAGAAAGTGCAGAACATGATCGGCATCGCGCCCACGAACAACGGCTCGACTTTCCAGGGATTTGACACCCTGGTACGTCAGCTGAACCGGTTCGGCGTCACCCAGGCGGTCGCAGGCCAGGCGATCAGCCAATGGACTGCGGACTCCGAGTTCGTCCGCACGCTCAATGCCGGCGGCGATACCCTGCCCGGCATCAACTACACCGTGATCGTGACCAAATACGACCAAATAGTCACCCCGTACGAATCCGGCTTCCTGAAGGCCGGCCCGGGCGCCACGGTCAACAACATCACCCTGCAGAATGGCTGCAGCATCGACCGCTCCGACCATCTGAGCATGGTCAATAGCCCCAGGGTCATCTACTACGTGCAGAAAGCCCTGGACCCGAACTACCGGAACGGAATCCTGGACGTGGCACCCTGCACTCCGCGCCTGCCGGGCGTCTGACCCGATCCCACTGGCGATCTGATCCGGCCGGGTTCCGGGACCGTGCTATTTGCGGTGCCGGAACCCGGCCGTCCAGCCATTCCCTGATTTCCCCTGTTCTTCCATAGATCCAGAAAGCTCAACGACGAGAGAAGCTGATTCCGATGAAAAAAGTAGCGTCCACGCTTGCGGTATTCACCGCCAGCGCTGCCTTGGTGTGGGCCACCGGGATGCCTGCCCAAGCATCCGGAATCGGGCCGCAATCCGATGATTTCCTGGCCACCTATGCCTATTCACAGCTGAATCCGGGCGTCCAACCCACTGGATCTAACAACTGGTCCTGCAAGCCCAGCGAGCAGAACCCGCGCCCCGTGGTCCTGGTCCACGGCACCTTCGAAAACCAATATGCCGACTGGTCCAACCTCGCTCCAGTGCTGCAGCGCACCGGTTATTGCGTCTTCTCTTTGGACTATGGGAAAAACCGGGACAGCGTCGCCGCGATCCCTCCGGGGGTGAATGGCACCGGAGACATTGCCGCCTCGGCGAAAGAACTCGGCGGGTTCGTGGACAAGGTCTTGGCTGCCACCGGCGCCGGCAAAGTCGATATCGTCGGCCATTCGCAAGGCGGCATGATGCCCCGGCAGTACCTCAAAGCCGAAGGCGGCGCGGCCAAAGTGCAGAACTTGGTCGGCATCGCCCCCTCCAGCCACGGCACCACCGGGTTCGGCACGAGCAAGCTCATCGGGCAGTTGAGCCGGTTCGGCGTCACCCAGGCGATCGCCGGCAAAGCCGCGGAGCAGCAAACCGCCGGCTCGGATTTCCTGAACCAGCTCAATGCCGGGGGCGATACCCTGCCCGGAGTGAACTACACCGTGATCGTGACCAAGTACGATCAAGTGGTCACGCCCTACGAATCCGGCTTCCTGGAGGCCGGTCCGGGTGCCACGGTGAACAACATCACGCTGCAGAACGGCTGCGAGGTCGATGCCTCCGACCATTTGAACATCGTCAACAGCCCGCGGGCGATCTATTTCGTCCAGAAAGCACTCAACCCGCAATTCCGCAACGGCATCCTGGACATCGCGCCCTGCACCGTCCGCGCGCCGAGCATCTGACCGGCTGGGGGCAGCAGTTCAGAGGAGCTGCGGCCCCGCAGCGGGCGGCTCAGAAAAACTGGTACAGCAGCAGGGCCATGCCGAACCCCACCAGGGAAAGCACGGTTTCCAATACCGTCCAACTGGCCAGGGTCTCTTTGACCGTGAGGTTGAAGTACTTCGCGATGATCCAAAAACCGGCGTCGTTGACGTGGCTGGCGATGATCGACCCCGAGGCGATCGAAATCACGATCAACGCCAGTTGCGGCTGCGAGAATCCACCGGCCAGGATCGCCGGCGCCAGAATCCCGCCAGTGGTCACGATCGCCACGGTGGCCGAGCCCTGGGCGATCCGCAGCCCGGAGGAGATCACGAAGGCGGAGACGATCAACGGCAGGCCCAGCTGGGCCAATGATCCGGCCACCGCCTGGCCTACGCCGGTCGCCGAAAGCACTGCGCCGAAGAATGCCCCGGCCCCGACGACCAGCAAGATCATGCCCACCGGGCGCAACGACGCAGCGCTCAGTTCGGAGAGTTCTTTGCCGGACATCCCGCGCCGGAGACCCAGCAACCACATGGCCAGCAATACCGCGACGGTCAGCGCGATGGCCGGGGTGCCGAAAAACTGCAAGACTGTCCGGACGCCGCCGGACGGCAACAGCACATTGCCGAAAGTGCCGCCCAGAATCAACAGCATCGGCAATCCGATGACCAGGAGCACGACCCAGATCGACGGCGGTTTGCCGTCCTCCGCGCGTTCGCTGCCGACCACCCGGTCTTCGGGCACCCGGACCATGATGCGTTTGCCGATCCAGCCGCCCCAGAGGATGCCGGAAGCGAACCAGGCGGGAATTCCGCAGGCCAGGCCCATCAGGATCACCCAACCGAGTTCCACCTGGAACAAGCCCGCGGCAGCCACTGGGCCCGGATGCGGCGGCAGGAACGCGTGCGTGACCGACAACCCGGCGAGCATCGGTAGGGCATAGCGCAGCAAGGAGAGCCCGCCGCGGATCGCCGCGATGTAGACCAGCGGCGCGAGGACGAAAATGCCGATGTCGAAGAACACCGGGATTCCGAGCACGAAGCCGGTGACGCCCATCGCCAACGGAGTGCCCTTTTCGCCGAAAATCCGGACCAGCCTGCCCAACAGCACCTCGGCGCCGCCCGAGCGTTCCAGCACCGCGCCGAGCACCGTGCCCAGTCCGATGATCACCGTGACGTGGCCCAGGATTCCGGCGAATCCCTTTTCCAGCAGCGAATCGCCGCTTTTGGTCGCGGTGCCGACCAACGCCTCGACGGACACCCCGCCGGCCAACGCCACCAGCACACCCACGCCGAGCAAGGCGATGAACGGTTCCAGCCTGACCTTGATGATCAGGAACAGCAACAGCGCGATGCCGGCACCGGCCAGCAGCAGCAAGCCTGCGGTATCGTGCTGCAGCCAGGCGATGAAACCGGCCATCAGCGCGGGTCCCCGGCCGGTCCGGCCGGCAACGCTGCGACGAATCCGCCGGCCCGGTCCGTGATTGCGGCCCAATCGCCGGCAGCGACGGCGGCCGGCGGCACCACCGAGGTGCCGCAAGCCACGGCGAAAGCCCCGGAACGCAGGTAGTCCGCGGCATTCCCGGCGTCGATTCCACCGGACGGCAGGAGTTTCACTCCGGGGAACGGGCCCAGCAGATCCTTCAGGTAGCCCGGCCCCATGGCCCGGGCCGGGAAGATCTTGACCACGGTCGAACCCAGGTCGAGGGCCTGGCCGACTTCGCTCGGGGTCAATGCACCCAAGGCGAATGGCACGCTGGCCCGGACCGCGACCTCCGCGACCTCGGGGCGCAGCCCGGGGGTGACCAGGAATTGGGCCCCGGAATCGATCGCCGCCCGGGCCTGTTCGCCGTCGAGCACCGTGCCCACGCCGACGGTAGCGCCGTGCTGCGCGGCGCTCCCAGCCGCGGTTTCGATCAGGCCGAGGACCCCGGGGATCGTGAAGGTCAGTTCGACGGCGCGGATGCCGCCGCGGACGAGCGCCCGGCAAAGCTCAGCCGGGTCCGGCACGGCATCGGCCCGGACCACAGCGACGGCGCGGTCCTGGCGCAAAAGTTGCCGGAAGTTTTCAGCAGGCATGGCGGGTCCTTCGATAGTAGGGGCGTTGCGGCGGTGCAGCGCCGGCGGTTCAGGGTCGGCGGTTTTGGGATTGGTCATTGTGGCGTCGCCGGCTTTGGGTTTTCGCCGCGGCCCGGCCATCGGCCTGCCGGCGCAACGCCCGACCGGCGCGGACCCCGGTCGGCAGCCCTTCGGAAATCGCGGCCTGCCCGTTGACGTACACCGAGTGGATTCCGATCGCGGCGCGGCGCGGCTCGGCGAAGCTGGCCCGGTCCGCGACGGTCAGCGGGTCGAAAAGCACCAGGTCGGCGGCGTAGCCGGCTTTGACCAGCCCCCGCTCGGCCAATTTGAGCCGGGCAGCGGGTCGTCCGGTCAGGTGGTGCACCATTTCTTCCAGGCCCAGCAAGGCCAGATCCCGGCTGTAATGGCCGAGGTAGCGCGGAAAGGTCCCCCAGGCCCGCGGGTGCGGTTTGCGCCCGGTCAGGATCCCGTCGCTGCCACCGGTATGCGCCCGGTGCTGCATGATCAGCCGCACATTCGCTTCGTCGCCGACGTGCTGCAGGATGCCGGTGCCCAGCCGGTCCTGTTGCAGGATTCCGACGAACACGTCGAAGGGCTCGGCGCCGGTGCGTTCGGCCAGTTCGGCGATGGTTTTGCCGACCATCGGGTCCAGTTCCGGATTCTGCACCCCGCTGATCTCGATGCTGTGCCAATCCGCGACGACTCCGTGGCAACCGTCCGAGCCGTGGATTTCAACCGCCTCGCGGATCCGCGCGCGGGATTCCGGATCCGCCAATCTGGCCAGGATCTCCGGCACCCCGCCGGCCGTCGCCCAGCTGGGCAGGATTGCCGACAGCGTGGTCGCCCCCGGCAAGTACGGGTAGCTGTCCAAGCTGATGTCGACGCCTTCGTTGAGCGCCGCGTCGATGAGTGCCAGGAGCTCGCCGGCGCGGCCCCGGTTCTCCGGGAAGTTCATCGTGGCGTGCGCCAAATGTAAGGCGCATCCGGTTTGTTGGCTGAGCCCGATCATCTCCGCATAAGCGGCCAGCGCACCCTTCCCGTACGAACGGTGGTGCGGCGCATAGAAACCGCCCAGCTCCGCGACCACCCGGCAGAGCGCAATGAGTTCCGCCTGGTCCGCGTACATGCCCGGCGGATAGGTCAGCCCGGACGACATGCCGAGTGCGCCCTGTTGCATCGCTTCCCGGACCAGGCGGCACATCTGTACCAGCTGGCCACCGCTGGGCCGGCCTTCCGTGAAACCCATCACCAGCGCCCGTACGCTGCCCTGCGGCACCAAGTAGGCGGCATTGCCGGCGATTCCGGAACCATCCAACCGGTCCAGGTATCCGGCCACGCTGCGCCAATTGAAATCGAACCCTTCCGGATCCCCGTTCCATCCGGCGATCTTCTGCCGGATGCCGGCCAGCGTGGCGTCGTCCACCGGTGCGTAGGACAAGCCGTCCTGGCCGAGCAGCTCGGTGGTGACGCCCTGGCTCAGCTTGGCGAGGTGCCCGGGTTCGGTCAGCAGATGCAGATCCGAATGCGCATGCATGTCGATGAAACCCGGGGCGAGCACCAGGCCGTCGGCCTCGATGGTCTGCGCGGCGCGCAGCGAACCGGGCTGTTCGATGCTCCGGATGACTCCGCCCGACACCAGCACGTCGGCGAGCCGGCGCGGCGCACCGGTCCCGTCGATCACGGTGGCCCGGCGGAACAGTACCCGGCCGGCCGGCGGCCCGGCGTGGACAGTCACCGGAGGCCTAGAAGAACGTGCGCACGAGGTCGACCACCCGGTCGCCGTCGAGCACCGGGATCAGGGTCCACTTGTCGAAGGCCGTGCAGGGATGCGAAAGGCCCAACCGGACCACCTGGCCGATCCGGACTTCGGTCGACGCCGGATCGAAGGCGAGATAACAATGCTGGTCGTTGACCGCGGTGATCGTGGCACCGGGCAGCGGCGCCAGCCCGGCGCCGAGCTCCACCGCGATCCCCTGCGGTTCGGGCAGCCCTTCATCGAACGGCAGGTCCCGTTTTCCGGCGTCGAGGATTGCCAACCCCGGCTCCGGTTGCGAAACCACCCTGGCCCAGGCGTGCATTCCGGCCGCGAACGGCTGCCCCTGATCGGCCCGGGAGAACGGCGAAACACCTCGGTAGAAGCCGTCGTCGTGGACCAGGTAGGCACCGCTGCGGAGCAGGATTTCGACGCCTTCGGCACGGTACTGGCCCCAGGCTTCCAGGACCAGGTCGAAGTAGGCGCTGCCGCCGGCGCTGAGGATCACCCGACGGCCCGGGGCATAGCAGCCTTGCGCCAGCAGGGCCTCGTGCAGCCCGGCGAATTCGCTGAGATAGTCGCGCACCGCAGCCAGACCGGCGGCCGAGGCATCGTGCGCGAGTGATCCCTCGTAGCCGGCGACGCCGGCCAGCCGCAGTCGCGGCGAATCGGCGACCGCCGCAGCCACCTCGAGCGCGGCCTGGATTCCCCGGGCACCGGTCCGGCCGCCGGCCCCGCCGAGTTCGACCAGCACTTCCAGTTCGCTCGGGACCATTTCCACCGGCAACTCGGCCAGCACCGCATCGATCCGTTGCACGGTCTGCAGATCATCCACCCAGGACACGATCCGGGTGCCGGCCGCCACCGCCGCCGCAGTCCAACGGATGGCTTCCCGATCGACCAGCGCGTTCGCCAGCATGATCGTGGGCATGCCGAATTCCGAAGCCACCCGCATTTGGGCCAGGTTCGCCAGCGTGATCCCCCAGGCACCGCGCTCCAGCTGACGCTGCCACAGTTGCGGGGCCATCGTGGTTTTGCCGTGCGGCGCGAGGCTTACCCCCTGGCTCTGGCACCACTGCGCCATCCGTTCCAGATTCGCCGTGAGCGCCTGCCCGTCCAAACTCAGCAAGGGGGTTTGCAGATCGGCCAGCCGCGGCCCGGTTGCCAGGAACTCCCGGACGGTCAACCCCTGGGCAGCCACCGGCGCCGCCTTGAACCGCCAATCCAACGGTTGTTCCGACAGTCGTCCGATGGGGTCGGGGGCAGGGAAACTCATATGATTCCTTCGATGTTGCGTAATCTGCAACGCATGTTGCAAAAAATTGTGAGCCATGTCTAACATGACTCAGATTCGACCGTCAAGGTCCCACCGCACTGCGGTCCAGCATTGATTCGAGGAAGGCCCGGACGCCGGGCCGGAAGGGGAACCATCGTGCGTTCGGCCCTGTGCCTCGGAGAAACCATGGCGGTGCTGAGCCCGGATCCGCCCGTCGGTTTGGCCGCCGCGGACCGGTTCAGCTGCGGCATCGGCGGTGCGGAATCGAATGTGGCCATGGGCTTGGCCGCCTTCGGGGTGCCGGTGTCCTGGATCAGCCGGCTGGGCGAGGACGGATTCGGCCGCAAGATCTTGGCCGCCCTGGCCCAACACGGCGTCGATGTGGCCCAGGTGCAGATCGACCGGGAACGGCCCACCGGACTGTACTTCAAAGACCCCGCGGCCGAGCCGGAGCACAGCGTGCGCTACTACCGGCAGGGCTCGGCGGCCGCTGCGATGGCACCCGATCTGCTGGCCGACCCGGCAGTCGCCGCCTTGCTGGCCGGTGCCGGACTGGTGCATCTGAGCGGCATCACTCCGGCGCTTTCGCCGAGTTGCCGGGCGCTCTGCGAACAGCTGTTGCGGCTGCCGCGCGACGGCCGGGTGTTCAGTTTCGACCTCAATTGGCGCCCGGGGCTGTGGCACGGGCAAGACGCCTCGCTTTTGCGCGGGCTTGCCGACTCGGCCGACGTGCTGCTCCTCGGTGCGGACGAAGCTGAGCAGGCTTTCGGCACCGGCAGTGAAGCCGAACTGCGCACCCTGCTCCCCGGCCCCGAGACCTTGGTGCTCAAAAAGGCCGCGGATTCCGCGGTTTCGCTGCACCGGGATCCGGCGACCGGCCGCGAGTCGCGTACCGAAGTCCCGGCTTTGTCGGTGGCATTGCTGGAACCGGTCGGCGCCGGCGATTCCTTCGCCGCCGGTTATCTCAGCGGGCTGCTCGCCGGCCTGGACGAAACTTCCAGACTCCGCCGGGGCCACCTGGCCGCCGCCTGCACGCTCACGGTCGCCGGAGACCGGGGGGCGCTGCCGGAAGAAGCGGTGATCGAGGCGCTGCTGGGGTCCAGCGAGGCGCAGTGGCGTGCCACCTCGGTGGCTCCGGGGCGGATCGAATCGCCGGCCCTGCCGGCACCTGCGGTTCTACCGGGACGGCCGATCCCGGCCGGAAGCAGTGTGCTCCGATGAGCCAGAGCCTGATCCGCGGCCTCGAACTGCTCAGCCAGCTGGCCGGCCAGCCTGCGACCTTGGATGAACTCGCGGCACGAGCCGCGGTGCACAAAACCACGGTGATGCGCTTGCTGCACGACCTGGAGGCACAACGCTTCGTGTTCCGGGACGGGCAGCAGCGGTACCGGCTCGGCGCGAAGATCTTCGAACTTTCCGCCCGGGCGCTGGAACAACGCGACATCCGCGCGGTGGCCCGGCCACATCTGGCCGCACTCAACGAGGCGACCGGGCACACCGTGCACCTGGCGGCTTTCGAAGGACGGGAGGTGGTGTACATCGACAAGTTCGAGTCCCGGCACCCGGTCCGGATGTATTCCCGGATCGGATTGACTGCGGCGCTGCATTCGGCCGCGGTCGCCAAAGTGCTGCTCGCCGACCTGCCGGCCGAACGGCGCGCCGCGATCGCCGGGCAGATCGACTATGTCAAAGCCACCGAGAACACCATTCTGACACCGCCCGCCCTACTGGCCGAGCTCGAACTGGTCCGGCAGCAGGGCTGGGCCCACGACGATTGCGAACACGAGCCGTTGGTGCACTGCATCGCCGCACCGGTCCGGGATGCCAGCGGAACCGTAGTCGCCGCCGTTTCGACCTCGGTGCCCACCGTGTTGTTGGACCGGGAAGGCCTGCTCGGCCTGCTGCCCGGTTTGAAAAGCTCCGCCGACGCGGTTTCCCGCGAACTCGGCCATTTACCGAAAGGAACCACCCGATGAGCAAAAAGACCGTCGTCCTGACCCCGGATGCCCCGGCCCCGGCCCACGTTTTCTCGCAAGGCGTCAGCAAAGGAGGCCTGCTCCAGGTTTCCGGTCAGGGCCCGATGGACCCGGCGAGCAACCAGTACATCGGCGCCGGAGACGTCCGGGAACAAACCCGGCGGACTCTGGAAAACGTCAAGGCGATCCTGGAAGCCGGCGGTTCCTCGGTGGAGGACGTGCTGATGTTCCGGGTGTATCTGACCACCCGGGATGATTTCGCCGCGATGAACGAGGTCTACGCCGAATTCATCCAGACGAACGTGCCCTCCGGCGCGCTGCCCAGCCGGACCACGGTCTTCGTGGACTTGCCGCACGAGGTCATGCTGGTGGAGATCGACGCGCTCGCGGTGCTTTCCTGACCTTTCGGAGCCAGCCGAATGGCCGCGGCCGAGGTTCTGGCCGCACTGCGAGAATGGAAGCATGACAATCGCCCGGTCCGTGCTCTTGTTCGCCCTTGCCGCGCTCGCCGAAATCGGTGGCGCCTGGCTCGTCTGGCAAGCCGTCCGCGAAGGCAAAGCCTGGTGGTGGGCCGGGCTCGGGGTGATCGCGCTCGGTGCCTACGGCTTCATCGCGACGCTGCAACCGGACGCCTCTTTCGGCCGGATCCTGGCGGCCTACGGCGGGGTGTTCGTGGCCGGGTCGCTGGCCTGGGGCATGGTCTTCGACAAATTCAAACCCGACCGTTGGGACCTGATCGGCGCCACCATCTGCCTGCTCGGCGTCGCGGTGATCATGTTCGCGCCCAGATCGGCCGGCTGACCAGATCTGCCGGCTGACCGAATCCGGCAGTTGACCGCAACGGCCCGGGCCAGCCGAGACTGCCGGGCCGTTGCGGTGCGGGCTAGCTGAGGTAACCGCCGCGGCCGGCGAAGTATTCAGCGGCCGGGACTTCGGTGCCGTCGTCGAGCCGGAGCCGTTTGAGGATCACGGCGGGATTCCGCCCGCGCCAAGCATCCGGACCGGCCACCACCACGACGCCGCCCTCCGCCTCGATGCTGAACCGCCCCGGGGTGCCGCCGAAACGGCCCCGGGAAACGTCGGCTTCGAGGATCCGCAACCGCTTGCCTCCGTGGAACGCGAAAGCGTTCGGGTAGGGATCGGATTGCGCCCGGACCAGACGCTCGATGGCGTCCGCGGGCCAGGTCCAATCGATGTGGCTGTCCTGCTCAGCGCGTTTGTGGAAGTAGCTCGCCTGGGACAAGTCCTGCTCGATGGTCTGCGCAGTGCCGTCTTCCAGACTGTCCAGGGCATTGAGCACCAGTGGCGCGATCACGTCGATGGTGCGGTGGAAAAGGTCGACCGTGCGGTCTTTCGGCCCCACCGGAACGGATTGCTGCCCGATCACCGGGCCGGTGTCCAATCCCTCGTCCATCAAGTGCGCGGTTACTCCGACGTGCGAGTCGCCATTGATCAAGGCCCAGATCAACGGCGAAAAACCGGCATATTTGGGCAGCAGCGAATCATGGATGTTCAGGGTGCCCAAGCGCGGCGCGTTGTAGATTTCGGCCGGCAGCCAGGTGCGCCAGTTGTTCGCCACGATGATGTCCGCATTCGCCGCGCGCACGGCATCGAGCAAAGCGGCGTCCGGTCGCTTGGCGATGTGCACCGGCACGTCGTGCTGCCGGGCCAGCTCTTCCACCGAGTCGGACCACATTTGCTCGTAGGGGTTGTCGCTGGGCGGATGGGTGACCGCCAAAACCACTTCGTGCCGCGATTCGAGCACCGCGGAAAGCGTCCGGTGCCCCCAGGTCTGGTAACCGAAGGTGATGACCCGCATCATGCTCCCTGATCGACGAGGGCGCCGCGGCGCTCACGCAGGGCCAGCACCGAGTTGAGCAACTCGCCGCCGCGCACTGCGACGTTCGAGAGCAACGTCGAGGTCAGGCCGTGTGTGGCTTCGGTCGGACCCTGTACGAAGAGCCCGGTCATCGGCTCGCCGTCCAGGAGCAATTGGTAATCCCTGGCGAACCCCGGGGCCCCGGCGGCCGGGATGCCGACGCCGCGCAGCAGGCCGCTGACCCCGTCCGAGGTGAAGCCGGTGGCGCAGACCACGGCGTCGTAGCGCAGGTTTTCGGCTTGGCCTTTGATCCGGTCGTGCAAAGTCACGGAGACCGCGGCGTCGCTTTCCACCGCTTCGAGGACTTCGGTCCCCGGCCGGAAGACCAGCCGGCGCGGGCCCTGCACCTTTTCCTGGTATTCGATCGCGTACAGCTCGTTGATCAATTCCAGGTCGACGCAGGAGTAGTTGGTGCTGCGGTGCCGGGCAATCAGTTCGGAGCGGACGCCGTCCGGGGCGAAGTAGAAGTCGTCCACTGCGGAAGGATCGAAGACCCGGTTGGCGAAGGGGCTGTCGTCTGCCGGGCTGAAGCCGAAGCTGTTGAACGCGGATTCGACCACGGCCTGCGGATAGCTCCGGTGCAGGTGCTGCACCACTTCGGCCGCACTCTGCCCGCTGCCGAGCACCAGGAAGCGGTTCTCGGAGACTTTGCCGATCCCTTCGAGGTGTTCGAGCAGACGGTGGTTGTGGAACAGCCGGCGCCCGGCGGTGGCCCAGCTCGGCAGCTTTTCGGTCAGACCGGTGGCAGCGATGACGGTACGGGCGAAGTATTCTTCGGCGCCGTCCGGCCCGGTGGCGGTCACCCGGTAGCGGGCTCCGCCGGCCGAGGACTCACCCAACGGTTCGATTTCGGTCACCGTGCGCTGGTACTGGACTGCGGATTCAATCGACGCAGCCACCCAATTGAGGTAGTCGGAGAACTCGATCCGGGATGGGAAGAAGGTCTGGTGGTTGATGAAATCGATCAAGCGCCCGGCTTGTTGCAGATAGTTCACGAAGGTGAACCGGCTCCGGGGATTGCGCAGGGTGGCAAGATCCTTGAGATAGGAAATCTGCATCGTGGAACCACTCAGCAACATGCCCGGGTGCCAGGCGAACGCCGGCTTCTGCTCCAGGAAAACCGCGGAGATCCGGTCCCCTGCCGCTAGACTCTCGTTGTGTTCGTCGACCGCGGTCGCGAACGCCAAATTGGACGGGCCCATACCGACCCCTACGACATCAAAAACCTCGTGCGGCAAAAGAGATCCTCTTTTCGAAATGGTGCTTGCCGCCAGACGACGCGCTACATCAAGCGGCTGTCAACCGACTGTTTTTTGGCAAGCCTTATCTAAGTAAGGTAATGCTATCCTATGTTGATTGCCTTGGGGATCGGTCTGGTCCCGGCAGAGCAGGAGCACTGAATCTACATGCACGGCGATTTCATCGAATTCGGCCTTTCAGAACCGGCCGGAACAGCCTCGTTCTGGCAGCAGGCGCGGGCCCGCGCCCCGTTCTTCGCCCGGACCGACGACGGCTGGCAGGCATTGTTCCTGCAGCCTGGAGAAGACGAAGTATTGCTCCGCTTCGACGACCGGGCCGAGCCGGTGCCGATGCAGCTGCATCCCGGCCAGGGCCTGGGCGGATTCCGATTCGCGGTGATCGGATTCCCGGCGCCGTTCCGGGTGAGTTACGGTTTCGAGTCCGCGGACGCCCCGGGCGGCATCGCGGATCCGCTCAATCCGGACGGCGCCGGCCCGATGCGTTCCATCGCAGCAACCCCGGATGCTGCCGGGCAACCGTTCTGGCCGCAGCATGCCGCCGATGCGCTGCTGCCGCTGCCGCCGATCCGGCTGCGCTGGAACAGCGGACTGCTGGGCGCCCGGCGTACCGTCCGGATGCAATCCATCGGCCCGGAGGCTGCAGCCTCCGGAGCAGTGGTGTTCCTGCTCGACGGCGACGATTGGATCTACCTGCATCCGGCCGGAATGGCTTTCGAAGCAGCACACCGGGCCGGTGAGCTGCCTCCCTGCACCCTGGTTTTCCTGCCTTCGCCCGCCGGGGACCGCCGCCGCGAAGAACTCGCGCTGAACCCGTTGTTCTGGCAAGCCGTGCGGGACGAGCTGCTCCCACTCGTGGCGGAACAGCTCGGCCGCCCGGTCGATCCGGCCTCGACGGTACTGGCCGGGCAGAGCTATGGCGGGCTCGCCGCGCTCTTCGCCGCCGTGACCATGCCGGAGGTCTTCCGCTTCGCGGCCTGCCAGTCCGGTTCCTTCTGGTACCCGGCACCGGCCGACGGCGATCCCCTGGCCGGCCCGGCCGGCGGTGCACTGGGTGAGCTGATCAAGGCCCAGGCAGACGACCCATCGGCGATCCCCGACCTCTCCGGAGTCACGCTGGCGTTCGACGTCGGGCAGCATGAAGGCCGGATGCTGGAACACCAGGCCGAAGTGCGCCGTCTGCTCCAGGCGCGCGGCGCCACGGTGCGGTCCGAGCTTTCCGCGGCCGGGCACGACCGGTCGAGCTGGCGGTCCGCCCTGCTCCGCGACGTCGCCTGGTTGCTGAATCGCGCCGACTAACCCCCCGGCGTTCCCATCGAGTGGCCAGATCCGCATCCTAAATCCCTGGCATAACCTGCAGATCTGGCCGCTCGACATTAGTTGGCGGCGTCGATCTGCGCGGCGAGCGCAGCCGGGGTCCGCAAGCCGAACAGATCCTTGATGCTCACCACCTCGCCGAATTCCGCACGCAGCAGTCCGATCAGCCGGATCGCGATCATCGAGTAGCCGCCCAGGCCGAAGAAATCGTCCTCCAGCCGGACCTCGTCGTCATCGAGGCCGAGCACCTCGGCGAACGCTTCGCAGACGATCTGCTCGGTCTCCGTGCCCGGAACGGTCCGTTGCAAGCCGAGCAGCGTGCCGATCGGTTGCGCCGCAGGCAACGCCCGGACGTCCAGCTTTCCGTTGACGGTCAGCGGCAAACTGTCCAGCACCGCGTAATGGCTCGGCAGCATGTAGTCCGGCAAGGCCGCGGAAAGATGTGCCACCAAGCCGGCCAACTCCTGGCCCGGATCCTCCGCCGTGGCTTGGCGCAGCCCGACGAAGGCATGCAGCCGCTTCTGCTGCGTCGCCGGGTCGGTTTCCACGGTAACCGCGGCAAAGGCCACCGCCGGGTAACCGGCGATCACGGCCTCGATTTCGCCCGGTTCCACCCGGTAGCCGCGGATCTTCACCTGGTCGTCGGTCCGGCCCAAGTAATCGATATTGCCGTCCGGCCGGCGCCGGACCAGGTCCCCGGTGCGGTACATCCGCTCCCCCGGCCGGAACGGGCAGGCCACGAACCGGGACGCGGTCATGCCCGGCAGGCCCAGGTAGCCCCGGGCCAAACCGACGCCGGAGACGTACAATTCCCCGGGCACCGAATCCGGCACCGGGCGGAGCCATTCGTCGAGCACGTAGACGTCGGTGTTGTCGATCGGCGTGCCGACCACCGGATCGGCGCAATCAAAGGTTCCGACGCCCAGCGTGTTGATGGTGTACTCCGTGGGACCGTACAGGTTGTAGCCGACCACCTTCGGATGTTCGGCCAGCTGCGTCCACAGCTGCGCGGAGACCGCTTCGCCCCCGAGCAGCACCAGTGCAGGCTGGTGTTTCGCCCCGGCAGCATCGTGCTCCTCCAGCAAGCCCTCGGAAACCAGCTGCTGCGCGAAGGTCGGCGTGACATTGATGACGTCGATCTGCTCGCGCTGCAGGTAGTCGGCCAGGGCCGCCGGATCGCGACGCAGATTTTCGTCACAGATGTGCACTTCATGTCCGTCGGCGAGCCACAGCAGCTCCTCCCAGGACATGTCGAAAGCGAAGGACACGGTGTGCGCGATCCGGAACCTCCGGTGGCCGGCCGCGGCCAGCACCGGTTCGAAGATCCGGCGCTGATGGTTCAGCAGCATATTGGTCAATCCGGCATACTCGACCACCACGCCCTTGGGCTTCCCGGTGGAACCGGAGGTGTAGATCGTGTAGGCGCTGTGCCGCAGCCGGTGGACGTTGCCGGGTTCGAAGCCGGCCAGGTCCGCCTCGGTGCCGAACCCGGCATCGGCGGCTTCCGACCCGCCGACCAGGAGCTGCGGGAACCCGGGAACCCGGGGCGCCACGGCCGGCACAGTGAGCACCGCCGTCGGCCGGGCATCCTGCAGGATCGCGGCCAGGCGTTCATCGGGGTGGTCCAATTCCAGCGGTACGTAACCGGCTCCGCAGCGCAGTACCGCGAACAACGCCACGATCGAATCCAGCGAACGCGGAACCGCGATCGCCACCGAGGTCTCCGGGCCGACGCCGTGTTCCGCCAGCCGCCGCGCCAACTGCACGCTGCGGGCCTGCAGCTCGCCGAAACTCATCGCCGCGTCGCCGCAGACCAGAGCCCGTTCGTCCCGGCGGACCGCCACCGCCCGATCGAAGAGCTCCGGGATGCTCAGCGCCGGGAACTCCCGGGCTTGCTGCGCCGGCGGACGTCCAGTCCGTCCGATCGCGCCGATCCGCGCCCCGGGACCCGCAGCGCAAAACTGCTGCAGGATCTCCACGAACCGGTCGACGAGTTCCTCGGCCCGGCCGGCTCCGGTGAGCTCCGGGCGGTACTCCAAGGTGATCCGCAGTTCGGTCCCGGGCAGCACCACCCAGGTGAACGGGAAGTGCGTGGCGTCCTCGGACTCCGAGTCGACGATGCCGTGCTGCGCGAAGAGTTCCGCCGAAGCTTCGCCGTCCAAGAAGTTCTGCAGCACGAACAGATTGTCGAACAGTTGCTCGTGTCCGCTGAGCCGCTGGATCTCGCCGAGTTCGAGGTACTCGTAGGGCATCGCCTCGATCCGTTCTGCTTGCACTGCGGTCAAGTACTCGTCCAGGCTCATTGCCGCTTCGGCTCGGACCCGTTGCGGAATCGTGTTGAGCAGGACTCCGACGGCGCCGGAATAGTCCGCGCCGGCCTCTGCCGGATCGGTGCGTCCGGCAACGGTGAGGCCGAACGCCACGTCCTGGCTGCCGCTGTACTCGCCGAGCAACAACGCGAAGCCGCCACTGAGCACCGAGTTGAGCGTGACCCCGTGCTTCCGGGCCAGTTGCTTGAGCTGCTCGCTCTGCTCCGCACCGATCGTCCGGACCACTTTCTCCGGGGCCCGGCTGGCCGACGCCGGCACGCGTTCTCCGGCGAGCAGCGTCGGCGCTGGCAGATCCGCCAGACGGTCGGACCAGAACTCTTCTGCGGCTGAAGCGTCCTTCGCCTCGATGGCTTGGATGTATTCGGCGAAACCCGGGCCAGGCTCGGATGCCCCGGCTTCGGTTCCGGTCAACGCGCTCTGATACGCCGCGAACAGATCGCGGAGCACCAGCTGGTGCGACCAGCCGTCCCAGAGCAGCAGATGGTTGCTCAGCAGCAGCCCATCCGCTCCGGAAGGCATCCGGAACACGGCCAACCGGATCAACGGCGGCTGCAGCAGGTCGAAACCGCGCGCCCGGTCGTCGGCCCGGTACTCCGCCACCCGTTCCGCGGCGACCGCCTCGGACTCGTTGCGCAGATCCAGCACCTCGATCGGCACCGCGGCCGGGGAACCGTCCGCGGAACCGAAGAACTGCACGATTCGCCCGACCGTTTCAGGCTCCCCGGATTCCGCAGTGCGGAACCCGGCCGCCAGCAGCGGGTGTTGGCCGAGCAGGGCGGCTCCGGCCCGGGCCAGTGCCGCGATGTCGAGTTCCCGGTCGAAGGCGAAGTAGTTCTGCGCCAGGTACTGCCCAGGTTCGGTGGCCATTTGCGCCTGGAAGTACAGCCCGCGCTGCAACGGCGCGAGCGGCAGTTGCTGTTCACCGGCGGGAGTCGAAGCCGCCTCGGCCAACTGGGCCAAGGCCGCCAGCCAGGCTTCGCTGATCCGCAGTCCCAAGTCCAAGGACACGGCCCCGGCGAAGGTGAAGCCGGTACGCAGGATCTCGCCCCGTCCCCCGGCTTCGGCCCAGGTGTTGACTTCCACCGCATAGCCGGTTTTCGCGGTCGGGTCGGCAGGCAGCTGGATCACCCCGGACTCGGTGCCGCGGCCCAGGTAGTTCAACAGGATCTGCGGTGCGGCTTTGGCCGCCAGCCGGGGCGCGGTCTGCGGATTCAGATAGCGCAGCATGCCGAAGCCCAGACTCCGCCGATCCGAAAGCTGCAAGCCGGCCGCTTCCCGGGCCGCCGCCAACGGATCGCCGGCCGGCGCCAATTTCAGCGGCGCGATCGCGGTGAACCAGCCGACCAAGTGCGAAAAATCAGTCCCGTCGTCGATCGCGGTGCGGCCGTGCCGCTCCAGCTCGATGCTCAGCTCGGTGGGCTCTGCCTGCACCGCGGTGAGCGCCGCGCGCAAAGCTCCGCAAAGCAGTTCGGTGAGGCCCAGACCGGTACGCTGCGGCAGTCGGACGAGCAACGCGGCGCTGGCTTCCTCCGGCAGGTCGACGTCGAGATTCCAGGTGCCGGCCGCCGGCGCTTGGAACTCCGGCAGCAGGGCCGGCGCGTCGAGCATGTCGAGCCAATGCGGCAGATCGGCCAAGAACTCGCGCCGCTGCGCCGCTTGATTGAGGCGCTCCGCATAACCGCGGTAGGACACCGGAGGCGCGGCGACGGTCCCGCCGTCGAGCAGCCGGTGCAGATCCTCCAGCAAGATGATCCAGGACACCGCGTCCATGACCAGATGATGCACCACGACGACCAAGGTCCCCGGCGCAGCGCCCCGGTCGATCCAGACGAATTGGGTCATCTCGCCGTGCTCCGGACGCATTCTCCGGGCTGCGGCCTCGGCCACCCGCTGCAGCTCGCCGGCTTCCCAGGCCGGGCTGACCTGCAGCCGCGGTTCGGCCGCTTGCTCGCTGATCTCCAAAGACCAGAGATCGGCGGGTTCGGTGCTCAGCCGGGTGCGCAACACCGGGTGGCTGTGCAGCAGGCTGCGCAGCGCGCCGCGCAATTGCGGCTCGCTGGTGTTCCCAGGCAGTTCCACCGCCCGGGCCAGCACGAAGTTGGCCAACGCCGAGCCGCCCGGCGCGGCAACCGGTTCCAGCTCGCGCCAGCGGTGCATGATCGGGGTCAGCGGCACGGAACCCCAATCCGCCGGACCCGGATTCCCGCTTCCGGCGGCGAATCCAGCAGCAGCCGGATCCGCAGTTCCGACCGGCAGCTTCGCCGCGATCCGGGCCGGCGTCTTGAGCAGGAAGACTTCGCTCGGAGTCAAGGCGATGCCGGCGGCCCGGGCCTGGTTGACCACGGATATCGCCACGATGCTGTCGCCGCCGCGGGCGAAGAAGTCGGTATCCGCCTCGACGTCCTCGGTTCCGAGTGCCTTGCGGAAAATTCCGATCAGGACGGCCAACGGCGCGCCGGCCCCCACCGGTTCGCTCGGCCCGGCCGGGGCCACAGGCTGTTGGCCGGTACTGAAGATGCTTTCCGCCAGACGTTTCCGGTCACGTTTGTTGTTGACCGTGAGCGGGAGTGCGTCGAAGGCTTCGAAACGCTGCGGCACCATGTGTGCCGGCAGTCGTCCGGCCATCCGGGCACGCAACGCCTCGAGCCGGGGCCCGCGCTCGGCGATTCCGACGACGTCGGGGTCAAAGAGCACGCAGGCGGCCAGCTGCTCCTGCCCGGCGGACACCACCAAGACGCAGTCGAGCACCTCGGCGGCATCCCGGGCCGCGGCCTCGATCTCGCCCAGCTCCACCCGGAATCCGTGCAACTGGATTTGATCGTCCACCCGGCCCAGGAACTGGAGCTCTCCGGATTCGGTCAACCGGACCAGATCGCCGGTGTTGTACAGCCGTGATCCGTCCGCGGCGAACGGATTGGGCACGAATCGGGTCGCAGTCAACGATGGACGCCGCCAGTAGCCGCGGGCCACTTGGACACTGCCGAGGTAGAGCACCCCGGCGGCTCCCGGCGCCACCGGCTGCAGCTTTTCGTCCAAAAGGTAGAGCTCGGTGCCCGGGATTCCGCCGCCGAGCGTCACCGGCGCACCGTCGAGCAGCTGCCCGGCATCCAGGATCCGGTAGCTGATGTTCACAGCGTTCTCGGTCAACCCGTACATGTTCACCAGGCTCGGCTGCCCGCTGCCCCGGCCGCCCGTGCCGTAGCGTTCGGCCCAGGGCCGCAACCGCTCGCTGGCCACGGCTTCGCCGCCGAAGAAGATGTACTTCAGCGCGAAGTCGCCCGGCAGCGGCTCCTGCTGGTCGGCTTCGATGAAACGGTAGAGCGCCGAGGGACTCTGCACCAATACGGTCACCCGCTCTTCCAGAACCAGACGGCGGAAGTC
This sequence comes from Arthrobacter russicus, assembly GCF_031454135.1. NCBI lineage: Bacteria > Bacillati > Actinomycetota > Actinomycetes > Micrococcales > Micrococcaceae > Arthrobacter > Arthrobacter russicus. Next base: position 3,337,309 of record NZ_JAVDQF010000001.1, on the reverse strand, counting down.
CACCGGGGACCGGGTCAGCGCGTAATCCGGGATCAGGAGCTCGGCGCCGCGGGCCAATGCGCCCCACATTTCCCACACCGAGACATCGAAGCCGAAGGAATGGAACAAGGTCCAGACATCATCGGCGCCATAGTCGAAGAGCTCCCCGGCGCTGGCGAGCATGGTGACCACCGAACGGTGCTCCACCAATACCCCCTTGGGCCGACCGGTGGAGCCGGAGGTGTAGATCAAGTACGCGGGTTTGCGCCATTGCACCGGCTTCGGTTCCGTGCCGGCTTCCGGTGCCCCCGCATCGGGATCGGTTTCCCGGACGATGTTTTCGATCAGCAGAACCTCGGTGGCCGCCAAGGCCGCTTGCTCCGCCGGATCGGAGCCGGACGCCACCGCGAGGTCCAGCAACCGCCGGATCCGCGCCTGCTGCCCGGCGGTGGTCAAAACCACGCGCGGTTTGGCGTCACCGAGGATGAATGCGAGCCGTTCGTCCGGATGGGCCAGGTCCAAGGGGACCGATGCAGCCTCGGCGCTGACCACCCCGATAAGCGCCGCGATCTGTTCCAACGACCGTTCTGCGGCCACTGCGGCGAACTCGCCGGGACGCAGTCCGGCCCTGCGAAGTGCGGTTGCGATCCGCCGCTTCTGCTCCGCCAACTCGGCATAGCTCAGCGTTTCCGCAGACCGCTCGGCCGCGGAGTGCTGGCCGAAACGGCACATCCGCAACGCGGTTTTGCCCGGATACTGGGCGGCTGCTCGATCGAAGAGATCCGCCAAGGTCGCCGGTTCCGGTGCCGCCAACGGTGCGATCCGGGCGTTCAAATCCATCGCGGATCCGAGCTGCGCAGCAGCGCTGCCGGAACCCGCGGGCCTGGATTCCGAGCTGCTGAATTCCTCAGCAGCGAGCTCGGCCGCCAGTTCATTCCGGCCGATCCGGTGCAGCACATCAGCAAAGTCCGCCAAGGCCTCGGCAGCTTCGGCTCCGCTGACCGCTGCGGCGTCGTAGATCAGCTTCACGGCGAGTTCCAGGCCCGCGCCGGAAGGCTTCTGCCGCGGCATCACGGCGAGCGTCATCGGGTAATGCGGGGCACCCTCGCCATCGATCGCAGTGATCCGCAGCGGGTCGCCGGGCCGGCCCAATCCGGCGGGGTCCGCGGACAGGTCGAACACCACCAAGGTGTCGAACAGGGTTCCCAACCCGGCATCGCGCTGGATCGTGCCCAGCGACTCGTGCTGGTGCGGCCGGACCGCGTCGTGCTGGCGGCGCATCCGGGCCAGCGCTTCGCCCAAGCTGATCCCGGCACCGCCGGATTCCGGTTCCGGAACGAAGGAGCTGCGCACCGGAACAGTGTTGATGAACAATCCGACCATCTCCGCAATGCCGGTGACATCCGCCTCCCGGCCGGAGACCGTGGAGCCGAAGACCACATCCGGCCGCTGCAGGAGTTTGGCCATCGCCAGCCCCCAGGCAGTGTGCACGGCAACGCTGAGCGTGCTGCCGGATTCCCGCAGCACAGCCTCCAGCGCAGCGGCATCGCCGAAGTCGAGGCCCATTTCGGCGAACGATTCGGAAGGCACGTGCCCCGGGCGGACCAGGCTCGGTTGCCGCAAGCCGGCCAATTGCTCACGCCACACCGAAGCAGACCGTTCGCCGTCTTGCTCCTGCAACCACGCCAGGTACGCCGCATAGCCGGCCACCGGACGGAGCACGCTGCCCGGCCGGTGGTATTCCGCCAACAGGGCATCGAGCATCGTCGGCACCGACCAGCCGTCCGCGATGATGTGATGCACGGTCTGCACCAGGACGTGCTCCTCCGCGGCGGTCCGGATCAGGGTGTAGCGGATCAGCGGGGCGACGGCCAGGTCGAATCCGGTCAGTCGGTCCTGCGCCGCGAAGGCCGCGACCGCCGCGGCGGGATCCGGCTCGGCGCTGAAGTCCAGGCTCTGCAACTGCGGGTCCACCCCGCGTTCCAGCACCGAAAGCAGCCGGCCGTCGGCCAGGCTGGCGAACCGCGCGGCGAGGTTCGGGAAGATCTCGTAGAGCCGGCCGGCCGCTGCGGAGATCCGCTGCGGATCGCACGGACCCTGCAGGGTGATGATCTGCTGCTCCACATACTGTCCGGCGGAATCCGCATCGAACACGGAGTGGAAATACAGCCCCTGCTGCAGCGGGGAAAGCGGGAGCAGGTCCAGCAACCGGGGGCCGTCGAACTGGTCCACCTGGTCTTGGCTCAGCCCGATCAACGGGAAGTCGCTGCTGGAGTGCCCGCCGGCCTCAGCCGCCTCGGCCAGACCGGCCAATTGCCGCAACGCGCTCTGCCAATAGCCGGCGATGGTTTCGATGTCCGTGTGGCTGAACAACCCGTCCGGCCAGGAGATCACGGTGCTCAACTCGTGTTCCCCGGTACTGCCGGGTTCCGCGATCGCATTGAATTCCAGCGCCCGGGGCAGCTCCATCGAAGGATCCCGCCGTTCGCCCAATTGACCGGAGTTGCTGCGCAGCCGCCAGCCCTTCGCGGCGTTCTTGGCTGCGCCGTCGGGTCCACCGGCATGCGTCGAGCTGCCGAACCGGCCGAGGTAATTGAACAGCACCTGGCAGTCGGGGCGGGACTCGAGACGATTCCCCTGCTCCGCCAAATAGCGGCCGACGCCCCAGGACAAGCCCTGGTTCGGCACCGCAGCCAGCTGGTCTTTGACCCGTTTCAGCGCGGCGACCAGCGCCTCGGTTCCGGGTTCCGCGTCGTGGCTTCCGGGATCGACGACGACCGGGAACAGCGTGGTGAACCAGCCGATGGTCCGGGACAGGTCCGCTTCCCGGCCCAGGAAGGGCACCAGGGCGCGGTTTTCCCGACCATGGCCTTCCAGCTCGATGTGTGCGAAAGTCTGCCCTTGGCCCAGGTGCTTGCGCCATCGTGCCAGGGCCAGGGACAGCGCGGTCAGCAGCACCTCGTTGACCGAGGTGTGGAAGGCCGAAGGCACCTCGCCCAGCAAGGCCGCCGTGGTAGCCGGATCCACGGTCACGGTGTGCTGCTTTTCTTCGGCCACGGTCTGCCCGGACAAAGCCGCCCGGGCGATCAGTTGGTCTTCGCCCGGGAGCGGCGCGTTCCAGTAGCCGTCATCCGCCCCGAAGGCCTCGGTCGCAGCGGCTTCGAGCGTCTCGGTCCAGGTCTTCATGGACATCCCGGTTTCCGGGAGCCGGATCGGCTCGCCCGCCGCGAACTGCTGCCAAGCCTGTTCCAGGTCGTCCAGCAGGATCCGCCAGGAAACACCGTCGACCACGAGGTGGTGCACGACCACCAGCAGCCGGTGCTGTTCCGGGAACCAGACCGCTTGCAGCATCGTCCCGGCATCCGGGTCGAGCCGGGCGATGGCCGCCTCGGTCTCGGCGCGCAATGCGCTGTCTTCCAGCTCCGCCGCCGATTCGGCGCCCTCGGCTCCGGCGCGCCGGCCGGCACTCTGCCACCAGCCCTTCCGCGGCTCTGCCGCGGGTTGCGGAATCTCGAAGCCCCAGGGCCGCTTGCGGAGCAATTTCGCCCGGAGCATCGGGTGCCGTTCGATGATCGCGCCGAGGATCGCATCCAGGCCTGCGGCACTGAGTTCCGCCGGGGCATCAAAGAGCACCGACTGCACGAACCCGTCCACCCGGCCGGACCGCTCGCCGAGCCAGCGCACGATAGGCAGGCCGCCGACCTGCCCGGTGCCGGCGTCGGGCCCTTCCCCGGAATCCGTGGGCAGTGTCGCCGCAGCGGCGATGCCGCGGACCGTCCGCCGGGCGAAGATGTCGGTCACCGTGATCTGCAGACCGCCGCGGCGCAGGGCGCTGAGCAGCGAGATCGCCAGAATGCTGTCGCCGCCGAGGTCGAAGAAATCCTGCTCCAGGCCGACTGCGGGCAACTGCAGCACCTCGGCGACCTGCTCGCGGACCAGCTGCTCGGCCCGGTCGGTGGTCTGTTCCAGATCCGCTGGGGCTTCCGCAGCCGGTTCCGGCAACGCCCGCCGGTCGAGTTTGCCGTTCGCGGTCAACGGGAACTCCTCGAGCACCACGAGGTGGGTCGGAATCATGTATTCCGGCATTTGGTTGCGGCACCAGGCCTTGACTTCGGCCGGATCCAGACCGCTGCCGGTCGCCGGCAGCAGGTACCCGACCAGGTAGCTGCCACCGCGGCTGTTCTGTTTGGCCACCACGCAGCTCTGCCGGATTCCCGGATGCAGTGCGAGATTGGACTCGACCTCCTCCAGTTCCAAGCGCATGCCGCGGATTTTCACCTGGTTGTCCGCACGGCCCAGGAATTCCAGCGAACCGTCCGGGGCGAATCGGGCCAAGTCTCCGGTGCGGTAGAGCCGGGATCCCGGTGCGCCGAAGGGATTGGCCACGAAGCGGCCCGCGGTCAGGGCCGGCGCATTGACGTATCCGCGGCCCAGCAGGAAACCTCCGGCATAGAGCTCGCCGCCCACGCCGACCGGGACCGGTCGCAATTTGCGGTCCAGGACATAAAGCTCGGTGTTCGGATTCGCCTTGCCGATCGAGGTCGACAACCGTTCCGCTGCGCCCCGGTAAATCACATGCGAGACGCCGATTGTCGCCTCGGCCGGTCCGTAGCCGTGGTACATCGGAATGTCGAGCTGGTTCCGGAACCGGTCGTACAGGTCCCGGGTGAGCAACTCCCCACCGCACCAGACATGGCGGAGGCTGCGCAGTTCGTCGCCGTCCTGCGCCATTTCCAGCAGCACATCGAGCATCGAGGACACCAGGTAGGCGAAGGTGACTCCGTGCCGGTGGATCAGCCCGAGCAGATAGCCGGGATCGCGTTCCCCGCCCGGTTTGGCGATCACCAGCCGGCCGCCGGTGACCAACGGCAGGAAGACTTCGTTGATCGAAATGTCGAAGGCCAGAGGCGCTTTGAACAGCGCCGCATCATCGCTGCCGAAGTGCAGGATTTCGGCTGATTGCCACAGCATCCGTTCGGAAATCGCCTCATGCCGGATCATCGCGCCCTTGGGGCGGCCGGTGGATCCGGAGGTGAAGATGACGTAGGCCAGGGCCGGGCCGGGGATGCTCAGCTCGGGAAGTTCCGTCGACTGGTCGCCGAACTTCCAGTCGTCCAGCGCCAGGTCCACAGCTTCGGGTTCGACGACGTCGGGTCCGACCAGCGCAGGCTCGGCGGGCCGGCGCGCGCCAGGTGCGCTCAGTTGCAGCACGGCCCCGGCATCCGCGGTCACCAGGGCCCGGCGTTCCGCAGGCCATTCCGGGTCGAGCGGGACGAAGGCGGCACCGGACTTCAGGATCCCGAGCAGCGCCACCACCATTTCCGCGCTGCGCGGCAGGGACACCGCAACCACATTTTCCGCTTCGATGCCGCGGCCCAGCAGGAAGTGCGCAAGCTGGTTCGAACGTTCGGACAATTCGCGGTAGCTCAGGCTCCGCTCCCCGTCCAGCACCGCGACGGCGTCCGGCCGAAGCTGCGCTTGTTCCTGCACCAACTGCACCAGGGTGGGCCGCTCCCGCGGCCGCGCGGTGTCATTCCAAGCGGCCAGTGCGGCCAGCCGGTCCAGGTCATCGGCGACGTCCAGGGTGCCCAGTCGGCGGTCGGGGAAGTCGGTGATGCTCTGGATCAGGGTTTCCGGCACGGCCAGTCCGTCCGGGGTGCCCAACCGCCACCGGGCACCGTCCGCCTGCCCGGCCGCCTCGAGCTGCAGAGTCCAGCGCTGCCCGCCGATGCTGACCGCTCCGGAGCCGGCGTCCACCGCGAAATGCTCGGCGAGCTGCCCGGCGAGTTCGGCCAGTTCGGTGTGCGGGGCCAGCCGGAGCTGCAGGATTTCGCCGTCGGCGGCTTCCACCACGGCGGAGAACTCGGGCGCGGCCGCAGCGGCCGATTGCGCGGACGCCCAATAGGCGGCGGCCACGGTCACCGTCGCAGCCAGCACCGGATCGGCATGGTCGCCGAGTCCCGCGGCCATCTCCGAGATCTGTGGTGCCGAGATGGCCGGGGCGCCTTGCAGGGCTGAGCTCGTAGTCTCCATCGAACGTTCAGGGCTCCATTCAGCAACGGATGAGCGGTTCATCCGTTGCTTAGTGCTGTGGGGGTGGATGGGGTCGATGGCCGAAACGACCGGCGGCGGGGTTCAGTCCTGCAGGACGGCAGGACGCATATCGGTCCAGGTCCGCTCGGTGAAGTCGAGGCATTCCTGGCGCGAGGCTTCGCCGAAGACGATTTCCCAACCGGCCGGGACGGCAGCGAAAACCGGCCACAGCGAGTATTGCCGCTCCGCGTTCAGCAGGACGAAAAAGCGGCCGGAATCATCATCGAAAGGGTTTTGGGTCATGCTCATCAGCATACCAACTAAGTAAAGGCTAACCTAACCTGGAGCCTTCTCCCGAAACCTTTCCGGTTCAGCGTGTGCGGTACAGCAAGTAGACGAAATACGGCGTGCCGATGAGCGCCACGATCAGCCCCGCCGGGACTTGCGCCGGTGCGATCACGGTGCGCCCGAGGGTGTCCGCGACGCTGACCAGCACGGCGCCGATCACTGCGGAGAGCGGCAGCACCTTGGCCGAATGCGCGCCGACCAGGGAACGCGCGATATGCGGCGCCACCAAACCCACGAAGCCCACCACGCCGACTGCGGACACCGCCGTCGCAGCGAGCAGCACGGAGACGCCGAGGGTGAGCAGCCGGACCGGTTCCAGCCGGATCCCGACGATCCGCGGCGTGTTTTCGTCCAAGGCCAGAACGTCGATGTCGCGACGGAACAGGAACAGCAGCGGAAGCAGCAACAACAAGGCGATGCCCACCGGAATCAGCTGGTCCAGGCTCCGGCCATAGGTCGTCCCGGAGAGCCAAGTCAAAGCCAGAGGCGTGTTCCAGGGATCCGCTTTGACCAGCAAGAACGTGGTGATCGCACCGCCTCCGGCGCTGGCGCCGACGCCGATCAACATGATCCGGGCGGAATCGATGCCGCCTTTCCAGGACAGTCCGTAGACCAGCGCGAAGGCCAACACCGCGCCGAGCAGGGCGACCAGCGAAACCTGCCAGGCCGCCGCCGTGGGCACCGCAATCAACAGTCCGATCACGCCGACCCCGGCACCGGCGGTGATGCCGGTGGTATACGGCTCGGCCAGCGGATTCCGGCTGACGCTCTGGATCACCGAACCGGCTGCCGCGAGCGCGGCTCCGGCCAGGACCGCGGCCAGAACCCGGGGGAACCGTTCGTCCAGTGCGAATGAGACCCCGGGCGGAGCCTGGCCGGTCAGCCAATTGAGCACGTCGCCGCCGAGCAGCCAGGTGAAGCCGCTGAGCATCCCGATGATGACCGACCCGGTCAACAGCAGGCTCGCCGAACTGAAGATCACCAGGAACCTGCGCCGGGAAGCCGGGCGGCCCACCGAAGCGGCGGCCGGACGCCCCGCCGCGCCGGCGTCCTTGACCCGGCGGGCCAGGAAGATCAAGAACACTGCACCCAAAAGCGTGGTGCTCACACCAGTGGGGATCTCGATGCCTGAGCTGACCCCGCCGATCCAGCGGATCAAGACATCGGAGCCGAGCACGACGACGGCGCCGAGCAGCGCCGAAAGCGGGATCAGGAAGCGGTGTTTTGCCAATCCGGGCAATTTCGCAGCAAGCAGTTTGGCGATCGCAGGTGCGCTCAAACCGACAAAGCCCAAGGGTCCGCACAAGGCGACGGAGGCTCCGGTGAGCAGCACCGCGAGTAGGATCCCGAGCAAGCGGATCCGGCCCGGCCGGACGCCCAGCACGGTGACCGCGTCATCGCCCAGGGCCAGCAAATCGAACTTGTGCGCGTAGAGCACCGCGGCGGCCAATGCGAGCAGCACGATCGGACCCACTTGCCAGACCCCACGCAAGTCGATCTGGGTCAGGCTCCCGTTGCCCCAGGCGAACAGGCCGATGGTGCGTTGCGCGAAGAGCAACAGCAGCAACGCGGTCGCCGCCTGCAGGGCCATCGCCACGGCCGAGCCGCCCAGAACCAGCCTGGTCACCGAAGTGTTCCGCCCGGCGATCAGCAAAAACACCACGGCGGCCGCGGCCAAGCCGCCGAAGAAGCCGACTAGACCGCCGAGCCAGACCGGCAGGACGATGCCGAACGCGGCGACCAGGGTCACCGTGAAGGCAGCACCGGCGGTGACGCCGAGGGTGTCCGGCGAGGCCAGGGCATTGCGCGAGATCGATTGCAGCAGTGCGCCGGCGGCGCCGAGCGCAAGGCCCGCGATCAGTCCGGCGAGCAGCCGGGGCAACCGACTCGCGATGAAGGCGTTGCTGGTCAGCTCATCGCCGTTTCCGGTCAGCAAACGGAATAAGTCCCCGGCTCCGACGCTGGAGCTGCCCTGGCTCAAATGCACCGCGGAGATCAGCAGCGTCAGCAGTAACACGCCAAGCAGAACGATCGGGGCGGAAATCCGCCCGGTCAAGCTGGATTTCCACCCCGCCCGTTCCGGCGCAGTGGCCAGATTCACAGTTCAACCAGTGACATGAATTAGGAGGTTACTGCGGCAACGAAGGCATCGATGACCTGTTCGCTGCTCTTGGGTCCGCCGAAGGTCCAGATTCCGGCCGGGAAGGCCTTGACCGAACCGCTCTTGACCGCGGCGAGGTTCTGCCACAGCTGGTTTCCTTCCAGCGGGGTCAACCAGTCCTTCGATTCGGCGGCGGTGTAGAAGATCCGGTTCGGGTTCAGCGCGGAAAGGCCCTCGACATCGGTGGCGGCGAAGCCGTAGACCGGATCGGCCTCTCCGGTCCAGAGGTTCTGCAGGCCCAACTGGGTGCCCAAATCGCCGATCAACGAGCCTTTGCCGAAGATCCGGATCGAGATATTGGATCCTTCGAGGTAGGCATCCAGGTAGAGGAAGCCCTTGTCCGCCAGATTGGCGTCTTGGATCTTCTGCTTGGCCTGCGCCAGTTTGGCATCGAAAGCCTCCAGGGTCTGCTTCGCCTGCGCATCTTTGCCCAGCGCACTGGCGATCATCTGGAAGGTCTGCTTCATCTTGCCCACCGAGTCTTTGCCGTCGGCGCCCTTAGACACCATCACCGCGATGCCGCGGTCGGAGAGCTGCTTGACCAGCGGGGTCTCATTATTGGCCTCGATGATCACCAGGTCCGGGTTGAGCGAGAAAATCGCATCGAGGTTCGGCTCCTGACGGGTTCCGACGTCCTTGACCGAATCCGGCATCGCCTCCGCGGTGTCCCAGACCTTGTATCCGGCGATGTCGGATACCCCCACCGGAGTCACCCCGAGGGTGAGCACGTCTTCGGCCTGCTGCCATTCGGTGGTCACCACGCGCTCAGCCGGTTTGGCCAGCGAGACCGTACGGTCCAGATCGTCCTTGACCGTGATCGCAGCTCCGCTGCCGGAACCGGATGCGGTGGCCGCAGGCTGCGTGGTGCCGCACGCCGAAAGTGCGAGCGCGCCGATGAGCAGCGCGCCGGTAAGCCGAAATTTGTTCACTGTGATGTTTCCGTTCTTGTCTCTATAAAGGCTCGGCCCGGGACCTCCGGACCGAAAGCGGTGATGTATGGCGGCGGTCAGGCCAAGGAGAGCGCAGACCGCATCCGGCGGGCCATCGGGCGGGTGTGCACCACACCGGTCTCGTCGTCCAAGCTCACTTGGATCTGGATTCCGTAGACCTCGGACAACAGCTCGGCAGTCAGCACCTCTTCGGGTCTGCCTGCGATCCGAACCGTGCCCTGGTGCATCACCGCGATGGTGTCGGACACCTCTGCCGCGTGATTGAGGTCGTGCAAGACCACGCCGACTGCGACATTGTGCAGTTCGGCCAATTCGCAGATCAAGTCCAAGAACTCGACTTGGTGCCGCAAGTCCAGGAAGGTCGTGGGCTCGTCGAGCAGCAGCACACTGGCATCCTGCGCCAAGCAGGAGGCCAGCCAAACCCGTTGCAACTCTCCCCCGGACAGTTCGTCGACCGGACGGTCGGCCATCGCGCTGACCCGGGTTTTCGCCATGGCCTCCTCGATGGCCTGCAGATCTTCTGCACTGCTGCGCCCCCACCGGCGCAAATAAGGCTGACGTCCGTACCCGACCAGATCGCGCACCGTGATTCCCGAAGGGTTCGGCCGGTGCTGCGCGAGCAAGGTCACCCGTTGGGCGAATTCCCGCCGGCTCAACAACATCGCATCCGGATGCCCGTCGAGCGCAACTGTTCCGGAATCCACCCGGTGCAGCCGGGCCAAGGAGCGCAACAAGGTCGATTTCCCGCTGCCGTTCGGCCCCACGAGCGAGGTGACCTTGGCGGCCGCCAAACTCAGCGACGCCGAATCCACGACTCGTCGAGTGCCGTAGGACAAGTGCAGATCGTGCCCGGAAAGCGCAGCGAGGGAAGTCACATCAACCATGCTGTCATAGTAACTTAGGATAAGCTAACCTAAAACTCGCCGTCATATTCAGGGCGAACCTGCCGGCCGGCGGCAGCGTCAAAATCCGCCCGGCCGAGTCGCGATCCGGCGCAAGACCCATGCCCAGTAATTTGCATGCCCAGAAGCAACTAAGAGAAAGACGTCCTGCCATGACCCAGACACTGAGTGAAACCTCCGATTTCGAACCCCTCGTCGCCGATTCCGCGGCGAACCCCAGCCTGCGCGAAGCCAAGCCCCAGCGGTTCCTGATGTGCCGCCCCGGGAACTTCGAGGTCTACTACTCGATCAACCGCTGGATGGACGTCACGGTCCAAGTCGACGCCGCCCTGGCCATGGCGCAATGGGAGAACCTGCGCAAGACCTACCTCCGGCTGGGCCACTCCGTCGAGGTGATGGACGACGTGCCGGGCCTGCCGGACATGGTCTTCACGGCCAATGCCGGGATCATCAAGGGCGGCAAGGCCTTGGTCAGCAAATTCCGGTCCGAATACCGGCAGCCGGAAGAAGAGTACTTCGCCCAGTGGTTCCAGGCGCAGGGCTTCGACGTGGTGCGGCCGGAGCTGGTCAACGAAGGCGAAGGCGACTTCCTCTGGACCGGAAGCGTAATGCTGGGCGGCAGTGGCTTCCGGAGCGAGCTCGGCGCCGGACCGGAAGTCACTGAACTGCTCGGATTGCCCACCGAGACCTTGGAACTCGTCGACTCCCGCTGGTACCACATCGACACCGCGCTCGCGATCCTGGATGAGCGCACCATCGCCTTCGTGCCCGAGGCCTTTTCCCCGCGTTCGCTCGAAATCCTGGCCGGATTGGGCCTGGACCAGATCCGAGTCTGCGTCGAGGACGCCGAATGGTTCGCCCTCAACGCGGTGAGCGACGGCAAAAACGTGGTAGTCGCCGAGCAGGCGGTGAACTTCCAAGCGCAACTGGCCGAGCACGGCTTCACTCCGGTGCCGGTCGACGTTTCCGAATTCCTCAAATCCGGCGGCGGCGCGAAATGCTGCACATTGATCCTGGATCGCTGATCCGGGACCGCTGAACACTGCCAGGCCCGCGATATCACGCGGCTGGCGACGCGATTCCGGGTGGCGGGCAATTTCTCGGCACGCTCTCCGTCGGGACCGGCGCCCGGGCCGCCGGCCACGCCTGCTACAAGTTGGCTTCGGCCCCGTCGGCAGGCTCTGGCCACGCGCCCCGGCTCAGGCGCGCAAAGGCATCGCATGCCCAGGCCGCCGGGACGTTCGTATCGTCGGTGAACTCGGATAAAGCCCACATTTCCAAAGCGATTCTTATCGCGCTCGTTGCCGCGGCGGCCACAATCCGTCGACTCATCACCTCAGCACCGAACGTGCCCTCGAGGAGGTCCACGAGGGCACGTTCGGATTGTTGATTCACCCTTGACCAAACGTCCCGCAGCAGTTGGTCCTCTTGTGCTACCCGAAGCAGGCGGGCCATGATGCGCAACTGATCTGCCTCCGCCGCATCGGCCGGCGTCAAAATCTGTCGAATCACTCCCGTCATATGGACTGCCGAGATTTTGTCCAGCGAGGCGAGCTCGGATTGCCACTGGGCAGCTCCCGCAAAAAGCACTGGCCCGACTGCATCCTCTTTTGTCGGGAAGTACCGATAAAAAGTCCGCAGCGACACCCCGGAAGCAACCGCGATTTCCCGGGCAGTCACACTGTACGTGCCATGCTCGGCAAACAAGACAACCGCGGTCTTGGCGATATCGAGCTTCGTTGCAGCCGTTCGCCGCCCCCTCAAAGTGCTCATCCTCCGAGACTAGACCACCAATAAATTCTGGCATAAGATGTGAATATGGCACAACGTGCCATATTCACACGGCATTGGCAGCATTATCGGGAGAGGCACCATGAATCGGTACGAACGACGGCGGGTTCTCATCACCGGCGCAGGATCGGGCATCGGACAAGCGACCGCGCTACGCCTCCTCGCAGAGGGCGGAAACGTAGCTGCGGCAGACATCTCCGAAAATGGGCTGGAATCCACCCGCGAAGCGGCGGGTCGCTCGGCCGATCGGCTGACCGTACTGACCATGGACATCGCCAACGAAGAGTCCGTGAAGGCCGGCGTAACCCGGACAATTGAGGCGCTCGGCGGACTGGACGCCCTGGTCAACGCAGCTGGCATCTTGCGATCCTCGCACACCGAGAACACGTCGCTCGATCTGTTCGAACAGATCATCCGGGTCAATCTCCTCGGAACGTTCCTCGTCATCAGGGAAGCCCTTCCCCATCTCCGTGCGGGCAACGCGCCTGCAGTGGTGAATTTCTCCTCCACCTCAGCTGCCTTCGCCCACCCCTACATGGCCGCATATGCAGCGAGCAAGGGCGGAGTGCAGTCGATGACCCACGCACTGGCAGCCGAGTACTCGCAGGACGGCATTCGCTTCAACTCCGTCCAACCCGGGTCCATTTCTTCCGGAATGACCGATGGATCCGGCGAAAGTCGCGAAAACCAAGGACCTGCTTTACCCGAGGACGCCAATATGGAGCTATTCGGCAAACTCGCGCCCGCCCTAGGGCCGGGGTTCGCGGAGCCCGACGCGGTCGCCGGCGTCGTGGCGATGCTGGCTTCCGCGGATGGAAAATTCATTACCGGAACCGAGATCCGCATCGATGGTGGAACCCATTATTAACCTGGAATACTCAATGCCCCGAGCAGCCACGATGACATTTTTTTACGCACCCGGGGACCCGGAGTCCGACCGATAGCGAACCACGGGACTGGGCGTCGACCAACCGAGCGCCAACCAATGGTCTTGCGATCTGCCGATGCAACACGGTTCGCTAGGCGGTGGAGCCACGCAGTGGCCGTGGCCCCTGATCCAGCATTGCTGAAACTGATCACTTGATGTATACAAAAATCAGCAATTAAAACCCGTCGAGGGAAATATTCCGCCTTTGTGTATACAATGGTGTTATGCGCGCCAGCGAGAAGGCCTACCAGGCCCTGCATCAGGACATCGTGCAATGGCGCCTGTCCCCCGGCACGGTCTTGGGCGAAGTAGAACTTTCCGAACGGCTCGGCGTGAGCCGCACCCCGGTCCGTGAAGCGCTCTCCCGGCTCACCGCCGAAGGATTGACCACGGCCAAGGGCGGCCGCGGCGTCGTGGTCACCGATGTCTCCTTGGAGACCGTGCGGGAACTCTACGAATTGCGGGAGACCTTGGAGGCCAAAGCCGCCGCATTGGCCGCCGAGCGCGGCGACTCCGGCAGCTTCGCGCAACTGCAGCGCGATTTCGCCGCCGCCGGGCTCAGTCTGGCCGCAGGCAGTTCCACCGAGGAGTACTACCGGCTCTCCGGCAATCTCGATGCCGCACTCGACAAGTCCTGCGGCAACCCCTTTTTGGTCAACTCGCTGAAAAACATCCGCCCGTTGCTGGCCCGCGCCCGTCGGATGGCCCAGGAACACCCGGAACGCCTGCAGGCGACTGCGGCGGAACATTCGGCGATCTGCGCCGCGATCGCCGCTGGAAAACCGCAGGTGGCCGCAGCGGCCACCACGATCCACCTCAACAACTCCCTGCAACACATCCTCGACAGCAAGCCAAACAACCAGAAAGGCCCGGGACAGTGAAAAACCAGCACGTCCGCGTTTACAAGAGCGAAGAGAATCTGGCCCGCGAGGACCAACTCGCCTACAAAATCGCCCAGGTCGCCGTCGACCCGGTCGAAGTGACCGACGAGGTGACCGAGATGATCATCAACCGGATCATCGACAATGCCTCGGTGGCGATCGCTTCGCTCAACCGGGCACCGATCGTCGCGGCTCGGGATCAGGCGCTGGCCCATGAACCGTCCAAGAACGGCAACGGCGCCGGCCTGTTCGGCATCACCGAGACGTCCAGCCCGGAATGGGCTGCCTTCGCCAACGGCGTCGCGGTCCGCGAACTGGATTACCACGACACCTTCCTCTCCGCCGAGTACTCACACCCGGGCGACAACATCCCGCCGATCCTGGCCGTCGCGCAGCACGCCGGCAAGAGCGGCCAGGACTTGATCCGCGGCTTGGCCACCGGCTACGAAATCCAGATCGACTTGGTCAAAGCGATCAGCCTGCACAAGCACAAGATCGACCATGTGGCGCACCTGGGCCCCTCGGCTGTGGCCGGCATCGGCACCTTGCTGGGCCTCGACGCGGAGACCATCTTCCAGGCCGTCGGCCAGGCACTGCACACCACCACGGCGACCCGGCAGTCGCGCAAAGGCCAGATTTCCACTTGGAAGGCCTACGCTCCCGCGTTCGCTGGCAAGATGGCGATCGAAGCCGTGGACCGCACGATGCGTGGCCAGACCTCGCCCGAGCCGATCTATGAAGGCGAAGACGGCGTGATCGCCTGGCTGCTCGACGGACCGAGCGCTTCGTACGACGTTCCGTTGCCGGAAGTTGGCGAGGCCAAGCGGGCAATTCTGGACAGTTACACCAAGGAACACTCGGCCGAGTACCAGGCGCAGGCTTGGATCGACCTGGCCCGCAAGCTGCACCACGAATACCCGCAGCTCACCGACCCGGCAAACGTGAAGTCTGCGGTGCTGCACACCAGCCACCACACGCACTACGTGATCGGCTCCGGCGCGAACGACCCGCAGAAATACGATCCCACCGCTTCCCGGGAGACCCTGGACCACTCGATCCCGTACATCTTTGCGGTTGCGCTCCAGGATGGCACCTGGCACCACGTTGATTCGTACACGCCGGAACGCGCCCAGCGCACGGACACTGTTGACCTGTGGAACAAGATCACCACCGCCGAAGACGCCGAGTGGACCCGGCGTTACCATTCGCTGGACCCGGCGGAGAAGGCTTTCGGCGGCCGCGTCGAAATCGAGCTCGCCGACGGCACCAAGATCGTGGACGAGATTGCCGTCGCGGATGCGCACCCGCTCGGCGCCCGGCCGTTCGCCCGGGAAAACTACGTGAACAAGCTGCGCACCTTGGCCGCCGAAGCCATCGAGCCGGCCGAGCTGGACCGCTTCCTGGCCGCCGTCGAGCGCCTGCCCGAGCTGGCTGCGGGCGAATTGGACCAACTGAACGTGCGGGCCAAGGACGGCTTCGTCGTCACGAACGCCACTGACGGCCTCTTCTAACCGAAAGGATCTGGTCTAGATGCTGTACGCCAAGACCACCGCGGCGCAGAAGCGAATTGATCTGCGCGCGAAACTGAATTCCGGAAAACTCCAGCAGTTCCCCGGAGCTTTCAACCCGCTCTCCGCCAAACTCATCCAAGACAAGGGCTTCGACGGCGTGTACATCTCCGGCGCGGTGCTGTCCGCGGATTTGGGCTTGCCGGACATCGGCCTCACCACGCTGACCGAGGTGGCGACGCGCGCCAAGCAGATCGCCCGGATGACCGATCTGCCCGCCATTGTGGACGCCGACACCGGTTTCGGCGAGCCGATGAACGTGGCCCGCAGTGTGCAGGAGTTCGAAGACGCCGGGCTGGCCGGATTGCACATCGAAGACCAGATCAATCCGAAACGCTGCGGACATTTGGATGGCAAGGCGGTGGTGGATCTGGAGACCGCGCTCAAGCGGATCCGGGCGGCCGCTGATGCGCGACGCGACGAGAATTTCCTGATCATGGCACGCACCGACGTCGCGGCCGTCGAAGGAACTCCGGCCGCCGTGAACCGGGCCAAAGCATTGGTCGACGCCGGTGCGGATGCCATCTTCCCGGAGGCTATGCACACGCTCGCCGATTTCGAAGCGATCCGCACAGCGGTGGACGTGCCGATTCTGGCCAATATGACCGAATTCGGCAAAAGCGAGCTCTTCTCTGCCGAGCAGCTGGCCGGGGCGGGCATCAACATGGTGATTTACCCGGTGACCCTGTTGCGCAGCGCCATGGGCGAAGCGGAGCGCACCCTGGACGTGATTCGTTCTGCCGGCACCCAGCAGCCGGCGGTGGAACGGATGCAGACCCGCGCCCGCTTGTACGAACTCGTAGACTACGAGGGATATAACCATTTCGACTCTGCGGTCTTCAACTTCTCAGTGCCGCAGCAGTTCAACTCGAAGGAGAGCAATGGCTGAGCAGACTCAGGAGATCAAGAAAGGCCTGGCCGGGGTCGTCGTGGACTTCACGGCGGTCTCGAAGGTCAACCCGGAGAGCAACTCGCTGCTCTACCGCGGCTACCCGGTGCAAGAACTCGCCGCGGACAAGAGCTTCGAAGAAGTCGCTTTGCTGCTCTGGAACGGCGAATTGCCCTCCGAAGCCGAGCTGGCCGAGTTCGAAACTTTGGAACGGGCCAACCGGGCCTTGGACCGCAACGTCCAGGCGGCCATCGATTTGCTGCCGACGAGCTGCCATCCGATGGACGTCTGCCGCACCGCAACCTCGGTGATCGGCGCAAACCATGCGTTGGCGGAAGATTCTTCCCCGGCGGCCAATCTGCAAAAGGCCAAAGAGCTTTTCGCTGCAATGCCCGCTGTCGTCGCCTATGACCAACGACGGCGGCACGGCTTGGCCCCGGTGGAGCCCCGCGAAGATCTGGGTTACTCGGCGAACTTCCTCTGGATGACTTTCGGCGAAGAAGCTGCGCCCGAGGTGGTCGAAGCCTTCAACGTCTCGATGATCCTGTATGCGGAGCACTCCTTCAACGCCTCGACCTTCACCGCCCGGGTGATCACCTCGACGCTGGCTGATCTGCACTCCGCAGTGACCGGCGCGATCGGCGCGCTCAAAGGCCCGCTGCACGGCGGCGCCAATGAAGCCGTGATGCACACCTTCGAGGAAATCCAGTCCACCGGAGTGGACGCGAAGACTTGGTTGGATGATGCATTGGCGCAGAAGAAGAAGATCATGGGCTTCGGCCACCGGGTCTACAAGAACGGCGACTCCCGGGTGCCGACCATGAAGGCCGCCCTGGAGAAAATGTCGGCGCACTATCAGCGCGAAGACATGTTGGAACTGTATTCCGCGCTGGAATCGGCGATGGGCGAGGCGAAGAACATCAAACCGAACCTGGACTACCCCGCCGGTCCGACGTACCACTTGATGGGCTTCGACACCCCGACCTTCACTCCGCTGTTCGTGGCCAGCCGGATCACCGGTTGGACCGCGCACATCATGGAGCAGGCGGCGGCGAACTCGTTGATCCGGCCGTTGAGCGCCTACAACGGCGTCGACGAACGGCACCTCTAGACGGCCTAGTCGGAATCCAGAACGCTGTCGATCTTGGTTGACGCCGGGGATATTCCGCGAGCTCAACCAAGATCGGCGGCTTTCGTGGTTTAGCAGCGGCCGAGCCACTCCGGTCCGGCCGCTGAGGTGAACGCGATGGTTCGCTTGGTGTTCATCTCGCTGGTTTAGCCTGCACTGCATGGTAGACAGAATCCGTGCTGCGGTTTGGCTTGGCCCTGCCCTGGGCTTTGAAATCCGAACGCTTTCCGCTCCAGAACTCGGCCCCGGCCAGACCCTGGTCCGGATCGAATCCGCCTGCATCTGCGGCTCCGATTTGCACACCGTGGAAGGCCGCCGGGAAAGCCCGGCGCCGAGCGTGCTAGGGCACGAATACTGCGGTGTCGTCGAAGCCCTGGGCCCGGGGCCTACGCCCCGGACCACGCTGGACGAGGCGGTACAGGTTGGCGACCGCGTAGTCTGGTCAATCACCGATTCCTGCGGCGAATGCACCCGCTGCGCACGGGGGCTGCCGCAGAAGTGCCGCCATGTGGCCAAATACGGCCACACTGCCTGGGAGAGCTGGCCGCTTTCCGGCGGCTTTGCCAGCCACGTGCAGCTGCGAGCCGGAACCCCGATTGCTCTGGTCCCCGATTCGCTGCCGAGCGCGGTAGCCGCAACCGCCACCTGCGCCGGAGCCACCATCATGGCTGCCGTGGAAGGCGCCACCGGTGAATCCGCGCTCGTCATCGGCGCCGGAATGCTCGGGCTCTACGCCTGCGCGGTGCTCGCCGAGCAGGGTTTCGAAGTCACCGTCTGGGAGCCGCAGGCCGAGCGCCGCCGGCGGGCTTTGCGGTTCGGTGCCACGTACACGGCAGACGGACCGGAAGCAGACCGGCGCTTCGACATCGCCGTCGAACTCTCCGGTTACCGCCCGATCATCCCCGAGGCGCTGGCCGCCTTGGAGATCGGCGGCATCTTGTTGCTGGCCGGAACGGTCTCCCCCGGGCCTGCCGTCCCCGTCGATCCCGAAGCGATGGTTCGCGGGTTGTCCACGATGCAGGGCGTGCACAACTACCGCCCGGAACATCTTCAGCAGACCATCGACTTCTTGGCCGCCTCGGACAAACCGTTCGCCGAACTATTGAGCGAGTCCCGGCCGCTGGCCGATATTGCGGCCGCCTTCGACGCCGCGCGGGACGGTCAAGCGCTCAGGGTCGTGCTGGTGCCGTAAGCACTTCGGCTACTGCCTCATTGTCCGCAGCCATTCGGACCGTGAAGTGCTGTTCCGGCCCGTTGAGCAGCACCGGCAGCCAATACCCGGCATCTTGCCACATCCGGTGCAGCGGCAACCGGTCCAGGGCATGCCACTCAGGATTGATCTCGCTGGTTTCCCGTGGTTCGCCCTGCCAGTCGGAGGCGCTGAAGACGTCGGTGTCCATATCCCATTCCGGCCGTTCCGGGAACCGGAAAGCCACGGAACCGCGGTAGGCCAACTGGTTTTCGGTGAGCCGGACCGAGGTTTCTTCGAACAATTCGCGGACCGCTGCAGCAGCTGCGGTTTCCCCGGCTTCCAGGTGTCCGCCGATGCCCACCACTTTCCCGGTGCCGAAGCCGGTCTTCTTCAGGCCCAGCAGGACTTCCGGAGCTCCCGAGGGAAGCGGCCGGAACAAGAACACCAGAGTCACCGCGGCAGGAACCATGGAATGAGCTTAGCTGGGAGCGGAGGCCAAGACGGCAGCCGGGCTCTTGATCCCGCGCGCTGATGAGCAGCATGGTGAGCCGCATCTGCTCAAACTGGTGGGTTACCGATCAAGGCCTCTCGCAGCTGGGCGGGAATACCGATCCGGGTAAATTGCTCCTCCATCAACTGAATCTGCAGATCCGACGGGGTATTCCGGTTGTACTTCTGCAAGCTGAGCATCGCGAATTCATACTTCTCGCCCTTCTTCCGGGCAAAGTAATTGTAGCTGTTCTGCCCGGGAGATACGCCCAGTGCGGCGCTCCCGCGATCATTGAGCTCAAAAGCCATCCAGCCTTCGGCGCAGCCCAACGGAGTGAAGAATTCCGGATTGCTGGCGACATAGTTCGGTAACGGATTGCCAGCAGGATCTGGCAGGACCGCTGTTACGCTGCCCATACTGCAGGACAGCCCTTGAGGAGTTTCCGTAGGCGACGGCGATGACTGCGTTGGCCGGTTAGTCGTGCTAGTCATCGAACTGCTGTTTGATCCGCTATCGCTCGGCCCGGCTGGGACTAGCGAATTGTTGGCCTGCGGAAAAGAACAGACCCGCGACCACCAGGCCGAGTACCGCAACGGAGGCCGTACCGATCACCACCTGCAGCCGGCCACGCCGCTTGCGGCGTTCCGCCAGCGAGGCCACTGGATTGATGTCTTCGGGGTGGCCAGATCCATTCTTGAAGATGTCCGGAAGATATTCTGCCGACTGGCTGTCGGCAGCCGAACCGGATACCGGATTCATGTCTCGGAGGATACGTTCAATTCGGTCCATGTCAACCCACCTCAATGCTTGAAAATTGCGAAAGGGTTCTTGCGAAGGCTTTTCGGGCTCGGAACAACCTGACGCCGGCTGCGGACTCCGAGCAGCCAAGCACCTCAGCGATATCCGCCAGGCTCAAATCGTCCCAGTAGGCCAGAAGCAGAATTTCGCGATCTTTTTCCCGCAGGTAATCCAGTGCTTCGGCGCGTCCTGCCGGCTCTGGCGCCTGGCCGGCTTGGTACTTGAGTCGTTCGGCCTCGGCCAAGCGCTCTTGCAGTTGCTGAGCCCGTCAGCGCCCCTGGTATTCGTTGCCGATCAGGTTCCGGGCCACGGTCAAAAACCAGCCAATCGAAAAGTCCTTCACGCCGTCGTATTTTTGCCAAGCGATCCGGAAGACATCCGCCGCGAGTTCCTCGGCGACTTCTTCAGAAGAAATCCTGCGTCGGATGTAATTGAGCACTCGAATTTGGTACTGGCCGTGCAACACCAGAAAGCCGCGCTCACGTTCCGTCGTCACCAGGGGCTCCTCTCAGGTGGATCGTTGTCCAATACCTGTAGAGTTTCGCGAGGACTATATTTCTTTACACTTTACGAAAAGAAAGTTCGGCCTTCTGGAACTGGCCAGATCCTCGGCCGCCGTGGAACTCGCCCAGTGCTAACCCAACGCCCGTGGATGCGCCGCGGCATAGACTTCGCGCAGCGTATCGGCGGTCACCAAGGTGTAGACCTGGGTGGTGGTCACCGAGGCGTGGCCCAGCAGCTCCTGAGCCCACTGCCGGCCGTGGTATTCATTGCCGATGAGGTTGCGGGCTACGGTGAGCAGCCAAGCCAGGGTGGGCTCGGGCACGGATTCGGATTTTTCCCAGGCGATCCGGAAAACGTCGGCGGCAAGTTCCTCGGCCGTCTCCTCGGAAGAGATCCGCCGGCGGATATAGTTCAGCACCCGCCCACGGAACTGCTTGTGCAATGCCACGAACGTACTTTCGTGTTCCATCAACACTCGGACCCCCTCTCAGTCAACGCCTTCGTTCGTCAACTGATGAGTTTCGCCAAGTGGCAACCTTATTACACTGCTGTCAAAGATTTTTCGGATTTTTTTCGGTGAACGTCAGCCGTCCACAAATCCAACAATCAACCCCAGAACTTCGCAGCAGGCACCACAAGCCACATCCCGAGATCATCGTCTCAGGCACAGTGCCCAGAAAACCGAGCCTAGCTCCTACGACTGCTCGTGAGTCCCACAGAAGCTTCTCTGTCTAACTAATTTGGGTACAGGCCGGTGATCCCCAGTGCGTCTCCTCGGCCAAGCGACCTGTATTCCGGTTGGCAATAGTTGAACTCCGGAACCATCACTTGTCCGGTGTTTTGGTCAACGTGGGTCAATCCGTAGGTGTGTCCCCATTCGTGAACCGCAACTGATTCTAGATCGAATCGCGCGTTGCAGGTCCCACTGGTGAACCAAGGCTTGTTAACGTTGTAGTTTTGATCGGAGGCGAAGGCCCTACCGTCGCTTGTCCTGTACCAAGTACAAGTAAGAGCTAGCGTCCTCGAATCATTAAAGACGCCCCAACCAATGATGTTCTCTGTGTCGTAACTGCCGCACGTTCCATCTTCACGAACCTGCGGGCGGGTTGATGTTCCATATTGAAAACGCTGTGAAGCAGAGCTTGAAGAGTTCTGGTTACACGCCGAAATCGACCCCGTCCATCGCTTACCAGCATTCTGCATGATTCCCAAAGCATCGGCGCTTGGCTGGCCGGCAGCGTTGTATTGCCAGTCAAAAGGGGTCACCCATTTCCAGCCGGCATACTGGTACGCAGAGTTGTTGCAGCCGTTACTACCGGCATAAAGAATCGGCGCTGGGGTCGTGGCCTTGTTGGAGGTTGGCCCAGCCGGGCTTGATTTTTCGGCCAAGGTTTTTTGTATAGAGATTTCAGCAGCTTTGAAGGATGCTCTCGATTTTTCACTTCCATAAAGCCCGATGGAGGTCTTCACCGCCATTTCGCCCGCTTCGGATCTGAAGACCACGACATCACCAGAGCTTCCAGTTCCGTCCACACGAAGTTCGTTCATAGCGACACTCAGTCCCGCTGGCGGGACCGCGAAAGAACGGCCCGATCCA
The DNA here is from genome assembly GCF_031454135.1 of Arthrobacter russicus. Taxonomy (NCBI): domain Bacteria; kingdom Bacillati; phylum Actinomycetota; class Actinomycetes; order Micrococcales; family Micrococcaceae; genus Arthrobacter; species Arthrobacter russicus. The sequence continues at coordinate 3,315,169 of NZ_JAVDQF010000001.1, read as the reverse complement.
TCGATATCAATGTTGGCGTTCTTGTAATCGCAGGCTGGATCTTCGAGCAAAGACAGTTGTCCTAGCTGGACAGTTTGACTTGTATTACATGGAAGCATTCTGGCCGAAGTTTCAGCCGTTGCCGATGGAACGCTGAAAGAGAAGAGGACACCGGTAGCCAAAACGACCGAAAAAATGCGACGTTGCATTGAATCTACTTTCCGTTCAGATTGCCGATGATGACATCAATCAGCCGGATCGGTACGCCTCCGCCATCATTGCAAGATTTTTCCGAGGTCGTTATGGTCCCGTCACATGCCGACGAACTCGACGAACTGATGTCGTAGGACAGAGGATAGAAGAGCGCGATCACCATGAGACCGATAATTGCCAAAGTCGCCGCAGAAACTACGACCACGATCCTCGTTGATCGTCGTCGATACCAGACGGACAGCCGGGCGAACTCCCCCATAGGTTAAATTAGTCCATTAATCCAAGGAAGAAACAAGAGTGCAGTTGTAAATATTATTTTGGCTCCGAAGACTTCGCTGGCTTAACTAACAGGCCGAATCGCCGTACTGGCTTCGCGTAACGGGCTTGACGGCCATAGGAGCGTCACGCACCGGTTGGAACTGAGCCCGGTGAATTCCGCGCTCATGACGGTCCTGCTGTCAGCAGCCCAATCCGCCGCCCCATCTTGAGCAAGTAATCGTTGCCGACCCAGCCCGAAAAGGCTACCTTAGCCCAGCGCCCGCGGATGCGCCGCGGCATAGACCTCGCGCAAGGTATCAGCGGTGACCAGGGTGTAGACCTGGGTGGTGGTCACCGAAGCGTGGCCCAGCAGCTCCTGCACCACCCGGACGTCCGCCCCGCCTTCCAAGAGATGCGTGGCGAAGGAATGCCGCAGGGTATGCGGGGAAACCGCTTTGCCGATCTGGGCTTTCTCCGCCGCGGCTTTCAGGATCGTCCAAGCGCTCTGCCGGCTCAGCCTTCCGCCGCGGGCATTGAGGAACAGCGCCGGCGTCGGTTTGCCCTTCCCGGACAGCAGCGGCCGTCCGCGTACCAGATAGGCCTCGACGGCGCGGGCCCCGTAGGAGCCGAGCGGGACCACCCGCTCCTTGGAACCTTTGCCGAAGAGCCGCACGACGGCGGGTCCGGTTTCGGTGGCGGAACTGCCGAGCACATCGTCCACGTCCAGGCCGATCGCCTCGGAAATCCGGGCCCCGGTCGAGTACAGGAACTCCAGCAGGGCCCGGTCGCGCAAGCCGGTCGGCGAGTCGCTCCCGCTCGCCTCCAGGATGCGGATCACTTCGGGCACACTGATCGCTTTCGGCAGCCGGCGTCCGGGCATCGGCGGATGAACTTCGCTCGCTGGATCGGCTGCTGCGATTCCTTCCAGCGCCCAGAACTTGTGCATGCCGCGCACCGCGACGATGCATCTGGCTGCGGAGCGCACGCTGAGCGGACTGCCGCCGTCCGAACCGGTGGAAATCACCTGGGCGAAGTCGGTCACCTGCTTCCGGCCGATCTCTGCCGGTGCCTTGACTCCGGCTGCAGCCAGGAAAGCCAGATATCTGCCGATGTCGCGCCGGTATGCCGCCATCGTGTTCGCGGCCAGACCGCGTTCGACGGCGAGGTGTTGCAGGTATTCGCGCTGGGCCCGCAGCAGAGCCGGCGGCAGCACGGCTTCCGCTTCCGGCCCCGGAGTCATTCGCCCGGCTGCTGCGCGCGCGGTTCCGGCTGGATGGGGTGCTGCGAAGGGTGTTCCGGCCACGGCGCAGCCGCCGGCCGCAAGCGGTCCAGACCCTCGCCTTGCGCTGCGGCGAGCGCGAGGATCCCGCTCACCGCGCTGAAGCTGTGCAGACCGCCGGAAAGCGCAGCCCGCACCGCCTCGGCCAGCGGCACCCAGCGGAATTGGATCTCGGATTCCTCCTCGGTCCGGACGTGCCGTTCGGCGGGCGGCACCTCGGAGATTCCGCGCGCCAGATAAATCCGCACCGCCTCGGACGAGGAACCGGCAGAATTGTAGACGTCCAGCAGCACCCGCCAATCGGCGGCGCGCACATCGGCTTCCTCCACGAGTTCCCGCGCGGCCGCGGCTTGGAAGTCTTCGCCGGCGATATCCAGCAAGCCGGCCGGGATCTCCCACAGCGAGGCCCGGACCGGGTGCCGGTACTGTTTGATCAGCAGGACCCGGCCGGCCTCGTCCAGTACCACGACGGCTACCGCGCCGGGATGGTCGAGGTATTCGCGGGTGATCGGCGGTTCGCCGGGCGAAAGCTCGAAGCGTTCGCCGACCACGTCCCAGACCATGCCGTGGAACTTGGTCTGCCGTTCCAGGACCCGGCGGAAATCCGGACTGTCCGCAAGCCCGGCCGGCTCTGTCGGTTCAGCCTGATGCGTCGATTCAGCCGGCACCGGGGACATCTCAGACCTCCAGCAGCCGGGACTCGCTCTGCCGGGCCAGTGCGGCCTTGACCAGGCCGGTGAACATGGCGTTGGGGCGGGTGGGCCGGGAGGCCAGTTCCGGGTGCGCCTGGGTCGCCACGTAGTACGGATGCACCTCGCGCGGCAGCTCCACGTACTCCACGAGCTTGCCGTCCGGAGAGGTTCCGGAGAACACCAGACCGGCGGCGGCGATCTGCTCGCGGTATTTGTTGTTCACCTCGTAACGGTGCCGGTGCCGCTCACTCGCGGTCAGCGCGCCGTAGGTCTCCGCGATCACGGAGCCTTCGAGCAGCTTCGCTTCGTAGAGGCCCAGACGCATGGTTCCGCCCAGATCGCCCTTGCCGTCGACGATGTCCAGCTGTTCTTCCATCGTGGCGATCACGTGGTGCGGCGCATCCGGTTCGAACTCGGAGGACGAGGCGCCGGCCAGTCCGACCACGTTGCGCGAGTATTCGATCACCATGCACTGCAGGCCCAAGCACAGGCCCAGCGTCGGGATCTGGTTTTCCCGGGCGAACTTGAGCGCGCCCAGTTTGCCCTCCAGGCCGCGGATGCCGAAGCCGCCGGGGACGCAGATCGCATCGACGCCGTCGAGCGCTTTGGCCGCGCCCTCCGGAGTCGAACACAAGTCCGAGGGCACCCAACGGATGTTGACCTTGGCACTGTTCGCGAAGCCCCCGGCGCGCAAGGCTTCGGTGACCGAGAGGTAGGCATCCGGCAGGTCGATGTATTTGCCGACCAAGGCCACTTCGACTTCGTGCGCCGGGTTGTGCACGGCGACCAGCAGTTTGTCCCAGGTGGTCCAGTCCACGTCGGTGAACGGCAGGTCCAGAGCACGCACGATGTAGGCGTCCAGGCCTTGGCTGTGCAGGGTCTTCGGAATGTCGTAGATACTCGGCGCGTCCGCGGCATTCACCACGGCATCCGTATCCACATCGCACATCCGGCCGATCTTGGCCCGCATCGCGTCCGGAACCTGGCGGTCCGAGCGGACCACGATGGCGTCCGGCTGGATGCCGATCGAGCGCAGCGCGGCCACCGAGTGCTGCGTCGGCTTGGTTTTGAGTTCTTGGGACGGACCGATGTACGGCACCAGGGAAACGTGCAGGAAGAAGACGTTCGAACGGCCGATGTCCTGCCGGACTTGACGGGCCGCTTCCAGGAACGGCTGGGATTCGATGTCGCCGACGGTGCCGCCGATTTCGGTGATGATCACATCGGGGGCTTTCGCGCCCTCCGCGGGCAGCCGCATCCGGCGTTTGATCTCGTCGGTGATGTGCGGGATGACCTGGACCGTGTCGCCGAGGTACTCACCGCGACGCTCTTTCGCGATCACCGTCGAATACACCTGGCCGGTGGTCACATTGGCGGAGCCTTCCAGGCTCTCGTCGAGGAAGCGCTCGTAGTGGCCGATGTCCAGATCCGTCTCCGCGCCGTCTTCGGTCACGAAGACCTCGCCGTGCTGGAAGGGGTTCATCGTGCCGGGATCGACATTGAGGTAGGGGTCGAGCTTCTGCATGGTCACGGAAAGACCACGGGCTCGGAGGAGATGTCCCAAACTTGAGGCGGTCAGGCCTTTGCCCAAAGAGGAGGCGACACCGCCTGTGACGAAAATATGGCGGGAAGAAGCCGCCGAAGAGCCGTTGGAGGGACCTGATAACCGGGAAAATGATCGCTGCACCACGGAATTCAAGAATAGCATGCAACTGCCTCCGAACGCGCCGTTGCGTCGCGACACGGTGGCCGGAACTGCGCTGGGGCGGGGAATCACGTACGTGATTCCCCGCCTGTTCAGCCGCTCAGCTGGCTCATAGACTTCAAGCGCAACGCTCGGGGTCCAGGGGGCGCATCGGTCGCGGAACAGGCGGCGACGCGCATTGGGCACGCCTTTGGGGGCAACCGGAGAACCTTCCGACAGCCAAGACATCACGAGTCTCACCGAGGAGAAAAACAGTGAAAAACATGGTCAAAGTGTTTGCCGGCGCGGTCGTCGCGCTGGCCTTGATGTTCGGCGGCATGGCCGCAGCGAATGCGCACGGTTACATTTCCGGCCCGCACAGCCGTTCCGAAGCCTGCAAGCTGGGCTTGAACCAGAACTGCGGCGCAATCCAATACGAGCCGCAGAGCCTGGAAGCACCCAAAGGGTTCCCGGCCAAAGGCCCGGCGGACGGCAAACTCGCCTCGGCCGGCGGCCAGTTCGGCGGAATCCTGGACCAGCAGACCTCGACCCGCTGGTACAAGAACGACATCAAAACCGGCGCCCAGAAATTCACCTGGACCTACACCGCGCCGCATGCGACGAGCCAGTGGCGCTACTACATCACGAAGCAGGGGTGGAACCAGAACGCGCCCTTGACCAGGGCCGAACTCGAGCTGATCACTACGGTGCCGCACAACGGCAGCCCGGCCTCGAACAACCTCACGCACACCGTGAACATCCCGTCGAACCGTTCCGGATACCACGTCGTCTACGCGGTCTGGGATGTCGCGGACACCGAGAATGCCTTCTATCAGGCGGTCGACGTCAACATCGGCTGAACCGGTCTCGGTGCTGCGGACCGGTTCCGCCGGTCCGCAGCACCGAGCGGCAGGCTCAGCTGCCAGGCTGCCCGGCTTCCTCGAGCAATTCCTGGGCGTGGGCTTGCGCGCTGGCTGAATCTTCCTGCCCCGCGAGCATCCGGGCCAACTCGCGGACCCGTTCCGCCGAGTCCAAGGCCCGGACGTCCGATTCGGTGAAACCGCCGTCCGCCGATTTGAGCACCCGGACGTGGTTGTCCGCATACGCGGCCACTTGAGGCAGGTGGGTCACCACCAGAACTTGGACGTGCCGGGCCAAAGCAGCCAGCCGACGCCCGATTTCGACCGCCGCTTTGCCGCCGACTCCGGCATCGACCTCGTCGAAGACGAAAGTGGGAACCGGGTCGACGGCGGCCAGCACCACTTCGAGCGCCAGCATCACCCGGGACAATTCGCCGCCGGAGGCGCCTTTGCCGACCGGTCGGGCAGGTGCTCCGGAATGCGGTTGCAGCAAAAAGGCGATCTCATCGGCGCCGTGCGGTCCTCGCTGCGCCGCGGAAATCTCGATCTGCAACCGCGCATCGGCCATGGCCAGCGCCTTGAGCTCAGCAGTCACCCGGTCGGAAAGTTCGACTGCGGCTGCCTGCCGGAGACTGCTCAATTCCGCAGCCAACGCGGTCAGCTCGGCATCGGCGGCATCGACTTCGGCTTGCAATGCGCCCACCCTCGCCGAATCGTCCTGCAACTCGTCCAACCGCAGCCGGGACGATTCCGCCCAGGCCAACACCTCGTCGATGGTCGGCGCGTATTTGCGGGTCAGCCCCGCCAATTGGCCGCGGCGGTCCTCGAGCGCGGCCAGCCTGCCCGGACCCTCGGCGTCGAGCGTGGACGCGTAACTGGCCAGCTCGCCGGCCGCGTCGGCGAGCAGATACCCGGCCTCGGCCAACCGCCCGGCCAACCCGGCCAAGACCTCGTCGTGCTCGGCCACCTGTTCGAGCGCGCGCCGGGCACCGTCCACCAAGGTGGTCGCGTCTGCCGGGTTGGCGGCGCTGTACTCTTCCGAAATCAATGCCTCGTGGGCCTGCGCCGCGGCTTGCCGCAGCGATTCGATATTCGCGAGCTTGATCGACTCGGCCTTGAGCGCATCGTCTTCACCGGGCTGCGGGTCGAGCGCATCGATTTCCGCCAGTGCAGCCGCCAACTCCTCGGCTTCCCGCGCCCGTTCCCGGCCATGCTCGAGGATCTGGCTCAGCTCGGCTTGCGCCGCTTTCCAGGCTTCGAACCGAGCCCGGTACTGCACCAATCGCGCCAAGAAATCGGCGCCGGCAAAAGAGTCAAGGGCCTCGCGCTGCGCGGCGGCGCTCTTGAGCCGGATCTGATCCGATTGGCCGTGCACCACGACCAGCTCAGCGCCGATTTCCGCCAAGACGCCCACCGGAGCGCTGCGGCCGCCGACGAAGGCTTTGCTCCGGCCGTCCGCGGCCACGCTGCGGGCCAGCAGGAGCTCCGCCCGGCCGTCGAACAGTTCCACCTCCGCGCCCGCTTCCGCGGCCCGGGTCAGGGCAGCATGCCCGGTGGGCAGCTGCACCGTCGCTTCAGCGGCAGCCGACTTCGCGCCCAGACGGACCGCGCCGGCGTCGGAACGGGCGCCCAGCAAAAGCCCGACGGCGGTCACCACCATGGTCTTGCCCGCGCCGGTTTCGCCGGTCACCACGGTGAACCCGGGCCCCAGGGGCAGGGTGGCTTCGGCGATCACGCCCATGTCTCGGATCCGGATTTCTTCGATCACGGCTGAGTCAGTCCTGCCTTCCGATGTTCTTCGGTTGTTTGAGCGGAAGCCCGCCGGGCGCGATCCGGCGTTTCGCCTGGACCACTGGGATCGGTTCGGTGCCGGCGGACGCCGCGTCCGGTACCGGGCCACGCCAACCCTGCACCGGCAACTCGAACTTGCGCACCAACCGCGCGGAGAAGGGCACCTGGCGGGTCCGGGCCAGCCGGACCGGAGTCGCCGAGCGGGTCACCTCGATCCGGGAGCCCGGCGGCAGCGGCCAAGAACGTCGGCCGTCGCACCACATCACGCCGTGCGCCCCGGTGCGGTCCAGGACTTCGACGGCCAAGGTGGACTGCGGCGATACCACGAGCGGTCGCGCGAACAGCGCATGGGCGCTGATCGGGACCATCAGCATGGCATCGACTTCGGGCCAGACGATCGGCCCGCCCGCGGAAAAAGCATACGCCGTCGATCCGGTGGGCGTGGCCATCACGACGCCGTCGCAGCCGAACGCACTCAGTGGGCGGCCATCGACTTCGGTGACCACCTCGAGCATCCGCTCCCGGTCGCTCTTCTCCACCGATACTTCGTTCAGCGCCCAGGTATGCGCGGCTTTGGCACCGGCGACCCAGAGCGTGACATCGATGGTCATCCGTTCTTCGACCGTGTACTCACGGCGCACGACCCATTCGACGCTCTGCGCCAAGTCCGCACGTTCGCTTTCGGCCAGGAATCCTACGTGGCCAAGATTCACGCCCAGCAACGGAACTTCCAGGCCGCGGACCAGTTCGGCGGCACGCAGGATCGTCCCGTCACCGCCGAGCACCATCACCAGCTCCAACTCGGCCAGTGTCACGCCGTCGTCCAGCTCCTGCGCCGGCACGTTCAACGGGCCGAAGTGCGTGGTCATGTCCGCGAGGTCTTCAGCGGTCATCACCGCCCGGACGCCGGCCGCCCGCAACTGCTCACAGACCTGCAAGGCGGCAACCATCGAATCTTCCCGACCGGTATGGGCCAGGATCAAGACGTACCGCTGCATGTTCACCCGCTCTTCCGTTCGCCCGGCCACCAATGTCGCAAGAATCCTTCGGCACCGTCCGCTCCAGGTGCCTGCACTCCGAGCTTAGACTGCCCGCCCGCCCCCGGTTTGCGCAGCCAGAGGAAATATTCGATATTGCCATCTTGTCCCGGCAACGGGCTCCGAGCCAAGCCGCACAGCGCCAAATCAGCTTCGAGCGCAGCCGCGGCGACCCCGGAAACCGCGCGCCGCCGTTCCTGGTCCGATCCGACCACACCGGTTTTGGCCAGCCGATCCCGGCCCACCTCGAATTGCGGTTTCACCATGACCAGCAGATCTCCCGGGGCCGCCGTGGCACCGGCCAGAGCAGCCAGCACCAGGCGGAGCGAAATGAAGGACAAGTCCGCCACGGTGAGCTGGGCCGGCCCGCCGATCAGCTCCGGAACCAGATCCCGGACGTTGAGCCCTTCGTGCACCTGCACTCTGGGATCAGCCCGGAGTTCCGGCACCAGTTGGCCGTGCCCGACGTCCACGGCCAACACCTCCCGGGCACCGGCTTCCAGGAGCACTTGGCTGAATCCGCCGGTCGATGCGCCGGCATCGAGGCACCGCTTGCCCGCCGGGGCGATCTCCGGGAACTCGGCCAGGGCACCGAGCAATTTGTGCGCGGCCCGCGAGACATAAGCGTCCGAGCGGCTCAGCCGTACCGTTATTTCCTGGTCCGCAGCGACTTCTTGGGAAGCTTTGCGGGCCGGCTCCCCGGCCACGGACACGGCGCCTTCGGAAATGAATTGCGCTGCTTGGGTCCGGGAGCGGGCCAGACCCCGAATCGTCAGTTCTCGGTCGAGACGCGGCATTTCAGTGCGTTGGCCCGGTTTCTTCCGGACCCGCTTCCAACTCGGCCAACAAACTCTCGTACACCTCTTCATAGATGCCTTGGTGCGCGGCGGTCGCAGTTTCCGGCAACGCGTCCAAAACGCCCAAGGCTCGGTCCACGCCCAAATCACCGGTCGCGGTCAGCCCCTCGGGCCAATGCGCCGGCCCCTGATCCAGCAACGAACGTTGCTCGGCGGGCAGCTGCGATCCGGGGTTCTCCGACATGCCTCCAGTCTAGCTTCGAGCTCGGCAACGCTGCGGAATGCGCGCCATACCAAGCCACGCCCGTCCAATCGCCGCGTTCAGCGGGGTCCTGGGAGCGGCGTCCTGGGAGCAGCAGCTCAGCGCCAGTCGATCTCCGGCAGCACGGCGGTTTCCAGCATCGGGTTCGCCGCCCACCAAAGGGCGCAGGCCGCGCGCCAGGAGTCCAGATCGTCCGGATGCCCGCTGAGTTCGATCCGGCCGCCGCGCAGCACTGCGGTTGCGGCTCCGCACCGGGCTCCGGCGGCATCGTTGAGCACGTCCGGATAGGGCGTGTGCAGCCCGCTCAGATCTTCGATCAGGTATTCCGGCCGTTCCGCGGTACGCGCCGCCAGAATCGTCCGCACGTTGTCGATTCCGGTCAGCACCGCGGCAGTAGCCATCCCGGCCCGGTTGCCGCCCAGGATATCGGTGTCCAGGCGGTCCCCGACCACCAACGGCCGCTGTGCGCCCAAGGACGCGGCAGCCAACTCGAACATCGCCGGCTGGGGCTTGCCCGCCACCAACGGCTCGATCCCGGTGGCATTACGCACCGCCGCGACCAGCGAACCGTTTCCCGGAGCGATGCCGCGTGCTACCGGAATGGTCAGATCCGTATTGGTGGCCACCCACAACGCCCCGGCATGGATGGCGAACGCGGCTTCCGCCAGATCCCGCCAGCCCAGCTCCGGATCGAAGCCCTGGACGACCGCGTCCGGGAGATCACCGGCTCCGGCGACGCTCTGGAACCCCCGGGCTGCCACTTCGTCGCGCAAGGCACCGCCGCCGACAACCAGCACCTTCGCGCCGAACGGCAGATTCTCCGCCAGCAGCGCCGCGCCCGCCTGGGCGGATCCAGTCACCTGGCCGGCCGTTGCCGGCGCGCCGAGCTCACGCAGATGCGCGGCGACGGCTTCCGGGGAGCGCGAGGCGTTGTTCGTGATGTAGCCGAGCCCGACGCCGGCCGGGGCCAGCGCGCGCAAGGCGGCAATCGCGCCCGGGATGGCTTCCGGACCGGCGTACACCACGCCGTCGAGGTCGCTCAAGAGCGCGTCGAACCTGCTGATCAATGCCTCGGTCATCTGTTGCCGGCCTTCCGCTCAGCGTTCGGCAACTGCCGGATCCGCATCCGATCCGGCGTCCAAGTCGTCATCGGCCGCTTCGTCCAGGTCGATGATCTCCGGTTCCAGATCTGCGCCGAGGGCCTGGTCCGCCAAAGCTGCCTGGCTGCGCCAAGACGCTGCTTCGGAGTCCCGACCGACTGCGGCCAGGGCATCTGCATAGGCCCGGAACAGCCTCGGCGAATAGGAAAAGGCCCGGTTCTTGTCGAGCTGGCTGATTTCCAGTGCTGCCAGCGCGGCATCTTTCTGTCCGAGGTCGGCCCGGGCTCCGGACACCACGATCGCCAGTTCGACCTGGCCCGCGCTGTCCAACTGGTTGGCTTCCTCGCTACGGGCCACATCCAGGGCCCGGTCCGGCCGGCCGAGACCGCGTTCGCTGTCCGCCATCAACGGCAAATGCACATTCGATCCGGAGATCCTCCGGTAGGTGCGGAACTCGCGCAACGCCTCGGCATAGTGCCCCGCCGCGTAGGCGGTCAGGCCCACCGCTTCGCGCACCGCGGCCAGTCGTCCGCCGCGGCGGCTGGCGGCCAGCGCATGCTGGAAGGACAATTCCGGGTCATCGTCGATCAATCGGCCCGCCATGACCAGGTGTTTGGCCACCCATTCGCCGTTTTTCGATTCCAGGGTGCGCAGCTGGGCCCGGGTCACCCGGTCCAGCTCTGCCCCGGTGACACCCTCGTCGATTTCCGGAGACCGCTCGCGATCCGGACGGTTGGCACTGCGCAGATCCCGTGGGTTGTGCACCCGGGCCGGCGGATCAGTGCGCCGGCCATCGGTACGCCGGTCATCGGTACGCCGGTCATCGGTACGCCGGTCATCGGTACGCCGGTCATCGGTACGCCGGTCATCGCGGGGAGCACGTTCGGCACGTGCCTCCGAGGCACGCGGTTCGTCGCCGTCGGGCCTGCGGTACCCATTGGCATCGCGTTTGAAGGGCCGTTCGCGCCCGGGCGCAGCCGACGGGTCGCCACTGCGGGATTTCCATGGCGCGCTCCGCTGCCCGTCGCGGCTCTGGCCGTCCCGGTTGCGATTTTCCCGATCCGGCGTGTCCCGCTTGAAGCCCTCGCGCCGCGGGCCGTCCGCGGCCTGGCTGCGCCGACCCGAACCGGCCTGGTCCCGGGCAGACCCGGGCCGGCCGTAGCCATTCGAATCGCGGGTGAAGCTCCGGCGTTCCGAACCGCCGCCGCGTGGACCTTCGGAACTGCGCGGTTTCCAACCACCGGCCCGTTCCGGCTGCTCGTCGGTTCTGCGTTCGGGCCGGCGCCCCTCGGAGCGGGCCGGGAATTCACGGTCCGGGCGCTTGCCGAATCGTTCGCCGTCGCGGCTCGGGCGCCCAGATGCGCTCCCGCCTTCCGTCCGGCCCCGACGATCCTGCTCGGTCTTGCGGAATCCCGGAGCGTCCCCGGTGCGTGGCTTCCAGGGGCCGCGGCCCGGCTGATCTCGGCCGGCGTTGTCCCGGCCGGTTTTCGCCGGCCGCCCACCGCCTTGCCGCGGCGCTTTCCCGGAGAATTCGCGGCCGCCCCGGGGTGTGTCGGACGAAGAACGCTCACCGCCGCGCCGGGGGCCCTGCCCCCGGTCGTTGCCATTGTGCTCAGTCATGATTGCTCCTCGTCCTGCGAATCCAGCCTGCCGACTGGTTCTCCCCTATTGATCTATCGTCACTCTTCCGGGTCTATTCTAAGCGATGCCCCGGCCACCCCCATGAACCGGGCGAACCGGCGCAAGACCGGTTCCCAGTCCACGCTGCCCGCAGTACGCGATCCGCCGTCCACCGCGACCGCGACCGCGGTTCCGCCCGATTCGGCGTCGAAGTCGACCCGCACCCGGCTCGGTTCGCCGGGCCCCACGCCGAACCCCAGGTCCAGGACCAAGGACGACGGCGGTGCCCAGCTCCGTACGGCGCCCCAGACCTGCTCCCGTCCGTCGTCGGACTCTTCGACCAGAGCCTGCGCCTCGAAGCCCAGATGGCTGCCCGGGCCGTAGGCGCTGTGCAGTTCCATCGGCCACCAAAGATGGATCAGATCAGTGAACGCGGCAAAAGCTTCGGCAGGGGGCACCGGCACCGAAACGGCGACGGTGCGGGTGCGATGCTCCGGAACCGGCTGATCGGCTGCCGCAGCATGGGAAAACAAGCCATCCATGGATCCAGCTTAAGTCAGCGGAAGAAGTCCGCGATCGCGGCGGCCATCGGCCAGGCGCCATCGGAGCTGTTCGCCAGCACGATCACCGTGCGCTGGGCCACCGGATCACGCCAGCTCCGAAACGAAACCCCCGCGTCGTATCCTTCCAAGATCACGGTGCCGGTCTCCGGACGGAGCCAGAATCCCCGTCCGTAGGCCAGTCCGCGGTCCGGAATCTCGCTCTGCGGCTGAAACAGTTCGCCGAGCAGCTCTGCCGGCACTATCGCACCCGAGTACAGCGCGGACCAGAACCGGCGGAGATCTCCGCTCGTCGAATAGAGCCCGCCGTCCCCGCTGCCTAGCACCGGCAGGTGGAAAACATTGCTGCGGTCGACGTCGGGCAACGGCAGATACCCGATTGCCGCGTCGGCAGGAAGTTCGTCGGAACGCACAAACCCGGTCCGCAGCATGCCGGCAGGTCGGCAGACCAAACTCTCGAGCAGCTCGGCGAAGGGCAACCGGCTCGCGCGCTCGGCCAGCAGGGCCAAGACCGCATAGCCGCTGTTGCAGTAGGAAAAACGTTCATCCGGGCGGAACTTCTGCGGGAACCCATCCAAAACCCGGAGGTAGTCCTCACTTCCCACCAGCTGGTGCACGGGCACCGGGAGCACATAGTCGGTAATCGAGCCGGCCGCTTCTTCATCGAAATAGTCGTCGGTCCCGGACCGGTGCGCCAAGACCTGGCCAACCGTCACCTGGTCGTCGATCAACGGCAGGTCGCGGCCCAGCAGCTGTCGGGCCGGAGTGTTGAAATCCAGTATGCCCAGTCGGATCAGCCCGGCCACGGCCAACGCGGTTAGCCCCTTGGTTCCGCTGGCGATCGCGAATCTGGTGTCCAGCGAATTCGGCACCCGGTACCCCCGGTGGGCGAATCCGAAAGCAGCCTCCGCTTCCACGGTGAACTCCGCCGAGTTGCCGGCCGTGCTGGAGACCACTTAGTTCGCGGCTGGCCGTCGTTGTTACTGCGCGAATTGCGCCCGGCCGTGGCCGGGTGGTGGGTGGTGGGTGGTGGGTGGTGGGTGGTGGGTGGTGGGTGGTGGGTGGTGGGTGGTGGGTGGTGGGTGGTGGGTGGTGGGTGGTGGGTGGTGTTGTTTAAATGGCGAAGACCTTCCGGCGTCTTTGCTGGAAGGTCTTCGCGTGTGGTGTTGTCCGGCGGTGTCCTACTCTCCCACACCCTCGCGAGTGCAGTACCATGGGCGCTGTGGGTCTTAGCTTCCGGGTTCGGGATGGGTCCGGGCGTTTCCCCCACGCTATGGCCGCCGTAACTCTTTTTCACCGGCCCGGTTCCCGTGTGTGGGGTGGGTGGTGTGAAGTGTTTTGGTGTTGCGTGTATGTAATTGTATCGTGCTTTTTTGTGTTTCCCTTGGGTGGTTGAAACCCTTGTGGTGGGTTTGTTGGTTGGGAACCGTAGAGTGGACGCGTGCATGCAGGTTTTTTACCCACCGTTGATGGTGAACCCCTTTTGAAGGATGGGTTTACCAGTGAGGTGTGGTTGTAAGTTGTTGGCCTATTAGTACCGGTCAGCTTCACAAGTCGTTAGTCCTTGCTTCCACGTCCGGCCTATCAACCCAGTGGTCTGGCTGGGGGCCTCTCACACATAAAGTGTATGGAAATCTCATCTTGAAGTGGGCTTCCCGCTTAGATGCTTTCAGCGGTTATCCCTTCCGAACGTAGCTAATCAGCGATGCACTTGGCAGTACAACTGACACACCAGAGGTTCGTCCGTCCCGGTCCTCTCGTACTAAGGACAGCTCTTCTCAAATTTCCTGCGCGCGCAGCGGATAGGGACCGAACTGTCTCACGACGTTCTAAACCCAGCTCGCGTACCGCTTTAATGGGCGAACAGCCCAACCCTTGGGACCTACTCCAGCCCCAGGATGCGACGAGCCGACATCGAGGTGCCAAACCATGCCGTCGATATGGACTCTTGGGCAAGATCAGCCTGTTATCCCCGAGGTACCTTTTATCCGTTGAGCGACGGCCATTCCACAATGTGCCGCCGGATCACTAGTCCCGACTTTCGTCCCTGCTCGAGCTGTCGCTCTCACAGTCAAGCTCCCTTGTGCACTTACACTCGTCACCTGATTGCCAACCAGGCTGAGGGAACCTTTGGGCGCCTCCGTTACTTTTTAGGAGGCAACCGCCCCAGTTAAACTACCCATCAGGCACTGTCCCTGACCCGGATTACGGGCCGAAGTTAGGAGTCCCAAGTGGCCAGAGTGGTATTTCAACGATGACTCCACCAACACTGGCGTGTCGGCTTCAAAGTCTCCCACCTATCCTACACAAACCACTTAGAACACCAATACCAAACTATAGTAAAGGTCTCGGGGTCTTTCCGTCCTGCTGCGCGTAACGAGCATCTTTACTCGTAGTGCAATTTCGCCGAGTTTATGGTTGAGACAGCGGGGAAGTCGTTACTCCATTCGTGCAGGTCGGAACTTACCCGACAAGGAATTTCGCTACCTTAGGATGGTTATAGTTACCACCGCCGTTTACTGGGGCTTAAATTCTCAGCTTCGCTCCGAAGAGCTAACCGGTCCTCTTAACCTTCCAGCACCGGGCAGGAGTCAGTCCGTATACATCGTCTTGCGACTTCGCACGGACCTGTGTTTTTAGTAAACAGTCGCTTCCCCCTGGTCTCTGCGGCCCTTGCCCGCTCTACACAGCAAGTGTGTGTCACGGTCCGGGCCCCCCTTCTCCCGAAGTTACGGGGGCATTTTGCCGAGTTCCTTAACCATAATTCTCTCGATCGCCTTAGTATTCTCTACCTGATCACCTGTGTCGGTTTGGGGTACGGGCGGCTGGAACCTCACGTCGATGCTTTTCTTGGCAGCATAGGATCACCGAATTCCCCCGTAAGGGGGTCCCATCACGTCTCAGCCTTAATGTTTCCCGGATTTGCCTAGGAAACGGCCTACCTGCTTAGACCGGGACAACCATCGCCCGGCTCGGCTACCTTCCTGCGTCACACCTGTTAATACGCTTACCTCCCAGGCTCAGGTCCCGCGATCCACAAAAAACCTCACACCACAAGGGTGATCGGTCATGCTTCTGGCGGTTAGTATCACCTGCTCAGTATGGGCGGTTCTTCGCCGGTACGGGAATATCAACCCGTTGTCCATCGACTACGCCTGTCGGCCTCGCCTTAGGTCCCGACTTACCCAGGGCAGATTAGCTTGACCCTGGAACCCTTGATCATTCGGCGGACGGGTTTCTCACCCGTCTTTCGCTACTCATGCCTGCATTCTCACTCGTGTAGGCTCCACCGCTGGTTTACACCGCGACTTCACTGCCCACACGACGCTCCCCTACCACTCCATACGGCTGAACCACGAAGGCTTACCAATATATGAAATCCACAACTTCGGCGGTGTACTTGAGCCCCGCTACATTGTCGGCGCGGAATCACTTGACCAGTGAGCTATTACGCACTCTTTCAAGGGTGGCTGCTTCTAAGCCAACCTCCTGGTTGTCTGAGCAATCCCACATCCTTTCCCACTTAGCACACGCTTAGGGGCCTTAGTTGGTGGTCTGGGCTGTTTCCCTCTCGACTATGAAGCTTATCCCCCACAGTCTCACTGCTGCGCTCTCACTTACCGGCATTCGGAGTTTGGCTGACGTCAGTAACCTTGTAGGGCCCATCGGCCATCCAGTAGCTCTACCTCCAGTAAGAAACACGCAACGCTGCACCTAAATGCATTTCGGGGAGAACCAGCTATCACGGAGTTTGATTGGCCTTTCACCCCTACCCACAGCTCATCCCCTCCATTTTCAACTGAAGTGGGTTCGGTCCTCCACGACGTCTTACCGTCGCTTCAACCTGGCCATGGGTAGATCACTCCGCTTCGGGTCTAGACCCAGCGACTCATTCGCCCTATTCAGACTCGCTTTCGCTACGGCTGCCCCTCACGGGTTAACCTCGCCACTGAGCACTAACTCGCAGGCTCATTCTTCAAAAGGCACGCCGTCACAACTACAAGGTTGCTCCGACGGATTGTAAGCACACGGTTTCAGGTACTATTTCACTCCCCTCCCGGGGTACTTTTCACCTTTCCCTCACGGTACTTGTCCGCTATCGGTCATTAGGGAGTATTTAGGCTTATCAGGTGGTCCTGACAGATTCGCACGGGATTTCTCGGGCCCCGTGCTACTTGGGATACATTCCAGGCGGTGTACAAACATTTCGGTTACGGGGCTTACACCCTCTCTGGCCGGCCTTTCAAGACCGTTCACCTATGCCTACACTCTCACCTCACCAGTCCGGTAGAACTGGAACGGTATGTCCCACAACCCCGACCATGCAACCCCTACCGGGTATCACACATGAACGGTTTAGCCTGATCCGCGTTCGCTCGCCACTACTGACGGAATCACTATTGTTTTCTCTTCCTGTGGGTACTGAGATGTTTCACTTCCCCACGTTCCCTCCACACACCCTATGTGTTCAGATGTGGGTCACTACCCATAACAGGCAGCGGGGTTTCCCCATTCGGACACCCTCGGATCAAAGTTCGGTTATCAACTCCCCGAGGATTATCGCAGATTCCTACGTCCTTCTTCGGCTCCTAATGCCAAGGCATCCACCGTGTGCTCTTAAAAACTTGAACCACAAAAACCAGAGCTAAAACTCGCACCACACCCCGGACACCCCGAAAGATGCCAGACCATGATGCAAAAATTGCTCTAAATGACAAATTGCTTTGTCTTTAAGATGCTCGCGTCCACTATACAGTTCTCAAACAACAACCCCACCCCCACACACAACCCACCCGAATAAACAGGCTTCAACAGATTGATCAGCAGAGAGGGAAAACGAAACAACAAACCCCGCACAACCCCCACCAACACCACCCCAAAAAAGGGCGACACCAGCAAAGACCAGCAGGGCGCCTGTTGCCTCAGGACCCAACAGTGTGTTCTGTAACCCCTAGAACCTCCCAAACCAACCACCGTTCCAACCCCTCCCCGAAGGAAAAAGCGTACTAAGCGACCAACCCGAGAACAATCCCAGAAGCAAAACCTCCACACCAGCAAAACCAGCGCTTCAGTAAAATTTTGTTGATATTCCACCCTTGAGCACCCACCGAGAAACATACGTCCTCGCAATGGGCTTTAACTCCTCACACCCACACCAGAATCCATGCGGAAACCAGCCAGATGTTTGGTGCTCCTTAGAAAGGAGGTGATCCAGCCGCACCTTCCGGTACGGCTACCTTGTTACGACTTAGTCCCAATCGCCAGTCCCACCTTCGACGGCTCCCTCCCACAAGGGGTTAGGCCACCGGCTTCGGGTGTTACCAACTTTCGTGACTTGACGGGCGGTGTGTACAAGGCCCGGGAACGTATTCACCGCAGCGTTGCTGATCTGCGATTACTAGCGACTCCGACTTCATGGGGTCGAGTTGCAGACCCCAATCCGAACTGAGACCGGCTTTTTGGGATTAGCTCCACCTCACAGTATCGCAACCCTTTGTACCGGCCATTGTAGCATGCGTGAAGCCCAAGACATAAGGGGCATGATGATTTGACGTCATCCCCACCTTCCTCCGAGTTGACCCCGGCAGTCTCCTATGAGTCCCCACCATCACGTGCTGGCAACATAGAACGAGGGTTGCGCTCGTTGCGGGACTTAACCCAACATCTCACGACACGAGCTGACGACAACCATGCACCACCTGTAAACCGACCACAAGTGGGGGACGTATTTCTACGCCTTTCCGGTTCATGTCAAGCCTTGGTAAGGTTCTTCGCGTTGCATCGAATTAATCCGCATGCTCCGCCGCTTGTGCGGGCCCCCGTCAATTTCTTTGAGTTTTAGCCTTGCGGCCGTACTCCCCAGGCGGGGCACTTAATGCGTTAGCTACGGCGCGGAAAACGTGGAATGTCCCCCACACCTAGTGCCCAACGTTTACGGCATGGACTACCAGGGTATCTAATCCTGTTCGCTCCCCATGCTTTCGCTCCTCAGCGTCAGTTAATGCCCAGAGACCTGCCTTCGCCATCGGTGTTCCTCCTGATATCTGCGCATTCCACCGCTACACCAGGAATTCCAGTCTCCCCTACATCACTCTAGTCTGCCCGTACCCACCGCAGATCCGGAGTTGAGCCCCGGACTTTCACGACAGACGCGACAAACCGCCTACGAGCTCTTTACGCCCAATAATTCCGGATAACGCTTGCACCCTACGTATTACCGCGGCTGCTGGCACGTAGTTAGCCGGTGCTTCTTCTGCAAGTACCCTCAACACCACAAAAATGATGCCTTGTTCCCTACTGAAAGAGGTTTACAACCCGAAGGCCGTCGTCCCTCACGCGGCGTCGCTGCATCAGGCTTTCGCCCATTGTGCAATATTCCCCACTGCTGCCTCCCGTAGGAGTCTGGGCCGTGTCTCAGTCCCAGTGTGGCCGGTCACCCTCTCAGGCCGGCTACCCGTCGTCGCCTTGGTGAGCCATTACCTCACCAACAAGCTGATAGGCCGCGAGTCCATCCAAAACCGCAAAAACTTTCCACCCCCACACCATGCGATGAGAGGTCGTATCCAGTATTAGACCCAGTTTCCCAGGCTTATCCCGAAGTCAAGGGCAGGTTACTCACGTGTTACTCACCCGTTCGCCACTAATCCCCCGTGCAAGCACAGGTTCATCGTTCGACTTGCATGTGTTAAGCACGCCGCCAGCGTTCATCCTGAGCCAGAATCAAACTCTCCGTAAAATTCATTACAAAAAACTCTTTCCCAGCATCAACCCACAACTTGCCACACGGGGTGTGACAACCATGAGCAAATACCAAAAAACAAAACAATTGGTATCAACAAAAAACAAAACACACTATTGAGTTCTCAAACAACAGGCACATCCAAGTAATTCTCTGAATAATTCGAAAGTTATTTAAACTTTCTTTTCTTCAGTTTTCCTTGCTGCGTTGTTACTAGCTTATTTCATTCATTTCTTTCTTGTCAAATCCGCGATTTTCATCGGAATTTACCAGAAATTCATAAATGAACCCACCAAAAATTGAAGCTCATCTGCTCTTGGCCGCAATGGCGCACACAGAATCGCAACTAGATTTGGAAGGGGTTTGGCCTCCGCTACGGCAGGTTACCCGGTCATGTTCCAGACCGTCGTATCCGTGCCCCTCAGCGGGCGACTCAGAAAACTTTACACACTCTCCGACGCTCGTGCAAATCGAGCTCCGGCCACGTCGAAAATCCGCGGAATCTCGGGCTTTTGGATAGTGTTTCGCTCTTGCGATAGCCGCCTGTCAGCCAGCGCGCTATCGCAAGAGCGGGACACTATCTGAAACGCTGCTGCTCTCGAGTGCGGATGTTCAGCCGCCAAGCACTTCGACGATCGCCATGGTGCGCTTGCCGCGCCGCACCAACAGGTAGCGTCCGTGCAGCAAGGCCGTCGGGTCGATCACGGCGTCGGCGTCGGTGACTTTTCGGTTGTTCACGTACGCTCCGCCCTCGGCAATCGTCCGGCGGGCCGCCGAGTTGCTGTCCACCAAAGCGGAAGCCACCAATAGCTCCACGATGCCCAAACCGGACTGTGCTACCTCGGTGTGCGGCAATTCCGCCGTCGCGGCCCGGAGCGTGCTCTCGTCCAAGTCGGACAACTCGCCGTTGCCGAAGATCGCAGCCGAGGCAGCGATGACCTTCTCCGTCGCCTCGACCCCGTGCACCAAGCTGTTCACATCCCAGGCCAACGCTTTCTGCGCGGCGCGCTCATGCGGCCGCTCCTCGGTGGCCCGGGCCAGCTCCTCGATCTCCTGCCGGGAACGGAAGGTGAAGATCCGCAGCCGCTCGGCGACGTCGGCGTCGGCGGTGTTGAGCCAGAATTGGTAGAACTCGTACGGGCTGGTCATTTTCGGATTGAGCCAGATCGCGTTGCCTTCGCTCTTGCCGAATTTGGTGCCGTCGGAATTCGTGATCAGCGGCGTCCCGATGGCATGCACGGATCCGCCCGCTGCCTTGCGGATCAGCTCGGTTCCGGAGGTCAGGTTCCCCCACTGGTCCGATCCCCCGGTCTGCAGGGTGCATCCGTACTGCCGGAACAGTTCCAGGAAATCCAGGCCTTGCAGGATCTGGTAGCTGAATTCGGCGTAGGAAATGCCTTCGTCCGAGTTCAGCCGGGAGGCCACGATGTCTTTTTTGATCATGGTGCCCACCCGGTAGTGCTTGCCGACTTCCCGCAGGAAGTCGATCGCGCTCATCGGAGCGGTCCAATCCAGGTTGTTGACCATCCGGGCGGCGTTGTCCCCTTCGAAGGAGAGGAAAGGCTGCACTTGGGCCTGGATGTCGGCTACCCATTCCGCGACTTGTTCCTTGGTCTGCATGGAACGTTCCGTAGTGGGCCGGGGGTCGCCGATCATCCCGGTGGAGCCGCCGACCAGGGCCAACGGCTTGTGTCCGGCCAACTGCAGCCGGCGCATCAGCAGCAACTGGACGAGATGCCCCAGGTGCAGGCTCGCCGCAGTCGGATCGAAACCGCAATAGTAGGTCACCGATTCGGTGCTCAAAGTCTTTTCCAGCTCGGCCTGATCGGTGGAGACCTGGATCAGGCCACGCCAGAGGAGTTCCTGCCAGATATTGTCGAAACTGGCATCGTTCTGCTGTGCAGTGAATTCGGTTGCTTGTGACACAAGACAACCGTAGCAGCGCTCTGCAGCAGCTGCCGACTGCGCGCTGCGGGAAGCTTCAGGACTCGATGCCGGCCGGCAGCGCGGTGCTGCTGAGCAGACGCAACCGCTGCGTGGGCCTGGTCATCGCGACATAGAGATCGCCGACCCGGCCCGCCGAAACCAGTTCGGCCGGTTCCACGATCACCACACCGTCGAACTCGAGTCCTTTGGCTTCGTGCGGATCGATCACCACGATGTCCTGTTCCAGGGAACCGGCGCCATGGCCCACCCGTTTGCCGAATTCGGCGCGCAGGGCCTTGGCCAAACCGGCGACCCGGTGCGGCGCGGCGATCACCGCGAGCAGTCCGCCGTCGACTGCGGCCAATTCCTCCGGCATCGCGGTCAACAATGCTTGCTGCAGATCGGCGACCCGATCGATGATCGGCGGCCACACGCCGTCGCGCACGGCCTTCGGTGCGGAAACCACTTGCCCGGCCGCATTGGCCATCCGCGCGGCGGCCTCGGCGATCTGGGCCGGCGTGCGGTAATTCACGGTGAGCTCTTCGAGCTGCCACCGATCGCCGAAATGCGGCGACAGGGCCTGTTGCCAGGACGAAGCCCCGGCCGCGGCCGAGGTCTGCGCAATGTCGCCGACGATGGTGAAGGATTTCATCGGGCAACGCCGGACCAACAACCGCCACTGCATCGCGGAGAGTTCCTGCGCCTCATCGACCACCACGTGCCCGAAGGCCCAATTCCGGTCCAGCACGGCACGCTCGGCAGCGGTGAACTGCTCGGCCTGGACCGCATTGTGCTCCGCCAGGTCCTCCGCGCTGAGCACGCCGTCCACCCCCACGTCTTCGAGCGATTGCTGGACGTTTTCCAGCGTCCGCTCGGCATTGGCGATGTCCCGTTTGCGCTCGGCTTCCCGGGCTGCCGCATCCCGGCCGCCGGAGGCATCCAATTCACCGAGCAGTTCCGCAGCTTCGTCGAGCAGCGGGACATCCGCCTCGGTCCACGGCCGGCCCGGTTCCCGGTACAGCGCTTCGCGTTCTGCCGCACCCAATTCCGGCGCCGCGGCCTCGAGCAAGGCCGGTTTGGCGAACAGCTCGGTCACCAGCTTCTCCGGCGACATCGGCATCCACGCCAAATTCAAAGCAATCCGCACATCCCGGGATGCCCGCACGTCTTCGGCCAGATACGAACGGTCAGCACTGTTGCCGATCGACTTGCCTTCCACGATCTCGGTCAGTTGTTCGGTCAGCTCACGCAACAGGATCTTCACGAAAGTCAGCCGGGCTTCGTTGTGCGGCTTCCCAGTGGCCCGCGCCTTGTCACGGGCCCGGCGCACCTGTTTCGGGGTCAGCACGATCTTCTGCCCCTCCACGTCCAGCACCCGGTCTTCGGCCGGGATCCGCTGCCGGTTCCCGACCGCTCGGCCGATCACCGTGGCCATCAGCGCCCGGCCCTTGATCTCCGCGATTTCCGGGGCTTCGGTGCCGACGGCGTTGATGCCCGGCATCAAGCGGCCCAGGTTCGCCATCACCACACCGGTCTCGCCGAGCGAAGGCAGCACTCTTTCGATATAGGTCATGAACGAGGAGGACGGACCCACCAGGAGCACTCCGGCGGACTTCAGCCGATCCCGGTGGGTGTACAGCAAATAAGCCGCCCGGTGCAGCGCGACTGCAGTCTTCCCGGTCCCCGGGCCGCCTTGCACCACGAGGGCTCCGGCCAAAGGCGATCGGATCACCCGGTCCTGTTCGGCCTGGATGGTGCCGACGATGTCGCTCATCCGCCCGGTCCGTTTGGAATTGAGCGCCGCGAGCAGCGCCCCCTCACCCTGCAGGGCTTCGGAATCGCTGAGCATTTGCGGATCGAGCACATCGTCTTCGATGGCTTTGACCTGCCGGTTCTGCAAGATCAGATGCCGACGACGGCGGACGCCTTGCCGCTCGAAGGCGGTCGCCTGGTAAAACGTGCCGGCTTCCGGCGCCCGCCAATCCACCATGAGCTGTTTGAGGTCTTCGGTGGACAAACCGATCCGGCCGATGTACCGCTGTTCACCCGAATCGAGGTCCAGCCGTCCGAAGACCAACCGGTCGTCGACCGCGTTCAACTGCGCCAACCGGTCTTCGTACAACGACGCGAAGGCATCCCGCTCCGACCGGTTCTGATGCGAACCCACCGCGGTGTTGCGGCGCACCTCCCCCAGTTGCTCGAGTTTCTCCTCGCGCAACTCATCCAGCCTTGCATACAGCCCGGCAACGTACTCGCGCTCATGCGCCAGCTCTTCACGGGCTTTGCCGGTGTGGTGATGTGTTGGTTCAGCCTCAAGCATTGGGGCATCCTTTCAGCCAGCAGACCGTCCATTCTACAGCTATTTCAATGAACTGAAATGAAACAGGCGCGAAACGGAGGCCGCTCATGGAACTACAAACGGACCAGCGAACGCACCCGGTGTCCGGCCAATGCGGCGCGGCCGTGCAGTTCGCCCAATTCGAGCACTACTCCATAGCCGGCCACGTTCACCTCTGCCCTGGCGAAAAGCCGGGATGCCGCCGCCAGGGTTCCACCGGTGGCCAGCACATCGTCCAGGATCAGCACCCGGCAACCCGCCGGAATATCGTCTTGGTGCAACTCCAAAGCCGCCTTGCCGTATTCCAAGTCGTAGCTTTCGGTGTACACGGCCCGGGGCAGCTTCCCGGCCTTGCGCACCGTGATCACGCCGGTGCCGCTGGCGTACGCCGCGGCCGCCGCCAGCAGGAAACCCCGTGCTTCGACGCCGGCAACCGCATCAAATTGCCCCTCGAATGGCTCGATCAGCGCATCCACGACGGCGCGCAGGGTGGCCCCGTCGGCGAACACCGGAGTGAGGTCACGGAAGGTAATACCGGGTTTCGGGTAGTCGGGGACCGTCGCGCACAACCGGTTGATCCGCGCTTCGACTGTTTCGTCCGTCTTGGAATCGTGCTGCATGCCAACCCTGTTTCCCACTCATCATGCTCGTCTGTCCGGGTGCCGGATCCGGGGTCTGCCCCGGAAAAGCCCTACTGCCGGAAACCAACAATGCCATACCGGGCTCCGCTCCGGCTGATCCCGGAGACAAAGTGACCCTGGTCATATCCCCACCGCTGGGCTACCCTGTTGCTCAAGCTGATGCCGGCGAATGCCGCACGGCGTTTTCGAGAGGATATTCCATGAAGCTGCTCAAGAGGTCGGCCGCGCTCGGGTCTGTGGTTTGTTTGGCCGGCATGGCGCTGTTCGTCGCCACCCCGGCAAATGCCACGTCCTGGACCTGCGGATCCGAGCCCCTTTCCGCAGGGCAGACCCTGAACGACTCGACCCCGGCTGAAGCGCAGCCGAACTGCGCGGCGGGAGACCCGGCACCGAAGCCGTGGATCTGCGCGCCGGAGCCCCGGGTCATCGTGACGGTTTACTGCCCGTAACCCCCGAAAACTGGTTCTGCCGGGCCGGTTTTCCGGCCCGGACGGATCAGCGCAATCAAGCACCAGACTGCGGTGCCCCGGATCTCTTCCGGGGCACCGCAGCTTTGTATTTGGAAACGCTCGGATTCCCCGAGATCCAAAACCGCCAAGGAAACTGCTCGGTGCCGCCGGCCCCGCTGACCCCGACCCGGAGCCCGCTGCTGATCGTCTCCGCAGCCGCCAGGGCGTTCCGCCGGAGCCCGAGCCCGGGCGCCGCAGCCGCCTCGACGGAACTCGGGTCCGCGGCCAAGTCGTGGATTCGGACTCCGTCCGCGGCACGGGCCAAACCCAGCGCCGCAGCCAACCTGGCCGGGCCGGAGGCCAAGTCGGCGTCCCGTTTCGTGGCGGGCCGCCGGGAGCGGGCCAGTTCGACGCCACGGATGATCTCCCCGGCCCGTAAGAGCACCGCGGACGCCGTGCCCGCCGGCGAGCAGATGATGTTCCCGCTCCAATGCATCCCGTACACGAAATAGCAGTAGAAGTATCCGGCCGGGCCGAACATCACCTGGGTCCGGGGCGTCGGCCCGCGGAAAGCATGCGAACCCGGATCTTCTTCGCCCAAATAGGCTTCGACTTCGGTGATCCGGACGGTCACCGGGGCGCTCCGGCCGGATCCGCCGTCGAAACTGCTGGTCAGCTCGGCCCCGAGCAGCAACGGCGCCACGGTGAGCGCGTCCTGCACCAGGAATTCGGCCAGCGGCAACCCTGCCGGGCCGCTCACGCGGTGAGCGCGCCGACTGCCTCGGCAATCGGGGTGTCGCCGGAAATCAGTTCCACCACCTGCCCGACGCCGGCTCCGGCCAAGAGCAATTCGGCCACCACCGACGCCACATCGGCCCGTGGCACGGAGCCCCGGCCGGTCTGCTCGGCGAGCAGCACCCGGCCGGTGCCGGCGTCGTCCACCAGCCGGCCCGGGCGGAGGATCGTCCAGTCCAGTCCGGACCGGGCAACCAGATCTTCTTCGGCTCCGAGTTTGGCCACCAGATACGCGTAGAAATCATCGTCGATGCCGTCTGGCCGGGAGCCGGCACGCACCGAGTCGGCACCCATCGATGAGATTTGGACGAATCGCCGGACGCCGGCTTGTTCGGCGGCATCGGCCAGGAGCACTGAACCGGCACGGTCGACGCTGTCCTTGCGGGCTGCTCCGCTGTTCGGCCCGGCCCCGGCCGCGAAAACCACCGCATCGGCACCGATCAGCGCCTGAGCGAGCTGGTCCACCGAAGAGTTTTCGATGTCCAAAAGCACCGGGGCGATCCCCCGGGACCGCAGCTCGTCCTGTTGCCCGGGTTTCCGGATCAGCCCCACCGGTTGGTGCCCCGCAGCGGCAAGCTGCTGACCCAGGAAAAGCGCTATCTGGCCGTGTCCGCCGGCAATCACAATCTTCATGCTGCCATCCTGCCACGCGGCGGCGGATGCCGGAATGCCCCAGGCTCCGACCCCGCACCGCCATGTCCGATTTCCGCTAGCATAGGTCCGGTCGAGCTGTCAGGATGGACTCATGGACTTCGAACAACGCTACCGGGCCATCGATGCGCGGGACCCCCGCTTCGACGGTCAGTTCTACACCGCGGTCCGGTCCACCGGAATCTACTGCCGGCCATCCTGTCCGGCCCGCACCCCGCGCCGGGAAAATGTGCACTTCTACCCGACCAGCGCGGCAGCGCACGAGGCCGGCTACCGGGCGTGCAAACGCTGCCTGCCCGAGGCGGTTCCCGGAACGCCGGAATGGAATCTGCGTTCCGACGTCGCGGCCCGGGCGATGCGGTTGATTGCCGACGGCGTGGTCAACCGGGGCGGCGTGGAACTGCTCGCGGCGCAGCTGGGCTATTCGGTGCGCCAGCTGAACCGAATCCTGCTCGCCGAACTCGGGGCCGGCCCGTTGTCCCTGGCCCGCGCAGCCCGTGCCCAGACCGCACGGGCGCTGCTGACCTCGACCGGCATGAAGTTCGCGGATGCCGCCTTCGCCTCGGGTTTTTCCTCGGTGCGGCAGTTCAACGACACCGTGCAACAGGTCTTCGACCTGACTCCCGGCCAGTTGCGCGCCACGGCGACGAAGCGCGGCAACCTGCCGGCTGCCGCCGGGGCCGGCTCCGGCCTGCGCGGAACCGCCCTGAACCTGAAACTTCCGCTGCGCCCGCCCTACGACCACGGCATCTTCGATTTCCTGGCCGCCCGCGCGGTGCACGGCGTCGAACTGGCGGATGCGGAAAGCTATTCCCGCACCCTGGCACTGCCCTTGGGCCACGCCAGCATCACGGTGCAATTGCCCGAGCTGCCTGCCGGTATGGATTCCGGGCAACGGGCCTGGGCCACCGACCACTTGCTGCTGCAGGCGAGTCTGCAAGACCTGAAAGACTTGCCGACGCTGCTCAGCCGGGTCCGCCGGCTCTTCGACCTGGATGCCGATCCGATCGCCATCGACAACGGCCTGCGCAACAGCTTGCCGGAACGCCTTGCCGCAGTGCCCGGCATCCGGTTGCCCGGAGCGCTGGAAGCGTCAGAAATGCTGCTGCGCGCGATGGTCGGCCAGCAGATCACGGTGCAAGCCGCCCGCGGGCAATTGCACCGGCTCGCCGCCCTGGGCGGCAGCGTGGACAGCCCAGTCGCCGGCCTGGACCGGCTCTTCCCGAGCCCGGCCCAGATCGCCGAGCACGGGGCCGACTTCCTGCGCGGACCGAAGCGGCGCACCGATTCGATCCTCGCCGCGATGGCCCGTCTGGCCGGATCCGACGAATCCGGCCGGGGACTCAGCCTGGGTGTGGCCGACGACGTCCAGTCGCTGCGCGAAAAGCTCCTTCCGCTGCCGGGGATCGGGCCCTGGACGGTGAATTACCTCGCCATGCGGTTGCTCGGCGCCCCGGATATCTTCTTGGACAACGACGTGGCAGTCCGCAAGGGCCTCGCCGCGGTGGGGCTCGATGCTGCGGACACCGCGGCACTGAGTCCCTGGCGCTCCTATGCGACAGTCCATTTCTGGCGGGCCGCCGCGGCCCGGCCAGCCGATCGGGCAATCGGACCCGGCGCACCGGCCTCGGCGCCGCGCACCGCAAGGCTTCGAACCTCAGTCAGCAACGAGCAAAAGGACGCCAACGCATGAATGCCAATTTCTTCACGCTAACCACCCCGGACGGACCGTTCGGTGTCATCACGTCGTCCGAAACCCCGGAACGGCCAGGGACCGCGGTGGTCCTGGCCTCCGGATGGACCGACTCGGTCGCCGAGCTCTCCGGCCAGATCCACCGCAGCCTGCGCCCCGAGCAGATCACCGAAGCGGCCCCGGACGCGAAAATCGAAGCAGCAGTCCGGGCTTTCTATGCCGGCGATTTCGCCGCAGTCGGGCAGATCGAAGTGCTGCAGAAATCCGGGCCGTTCCGCAGCCATGCCTGGGAGGTGCTGCGCACCGTGCAGCCCGGGAAGCCGGTGACCTACAGCGACTACGCCGAGCTCTCCGGGAATCCGCAGGCAGTCCGCGCGGCGGCGAGCGCCTGTGCCTTCAACGCCGCCGCACTTTTCGTCCCCTGCCACCGGGTGGTGCGGTTGGACGGCAGCATGGGCGGCTTCCGCTGGGGCGTGCAGATCAAGGAAAGCCTGCTGGCCCGCGAGTCCGCTGCCTGATTCCGGCGCGGCCCGCTTCGCAGCCGGAGGCCGCGGACCGGGCCGCAACCGATGACCAGTCCGGCTCACCGGACCCGAATCCCCGCCGAGCCGGTACTATCTGAGGAATGAGCGCATCTGATCCCGGACTGCCGCAACTGCGGTTGTTGGGGCCGGTCGAGGTCGCGCTCGGCCCGGATCGGGTCGCGGCGCCGCCGGGCCCCCGGGCGAAAGCCTTGTTGATCGCGTTGTCACTGGCGCCTGGCCGGATCTCGAGCGCGGAACAGCTCATCGACGATGTTTGGGGATTGGACGCCCCGGCTTCGGCGAAAACCGCGTTGCACACCTTGATTTCCAGGACCCGTTCGTTTTGTCCGGCATTGCTGGAAAGCAGCAGCGGCGGCTACCGGCTCGGCGTCACCGCGGCGCACATCGACCTCTGGCATGCCGAGCAGTCGTACCGGGATGCGGTGGCCGCCTTGCCGGACGCCCCATTGACCGCGAATTCGATCGCTGAGGCGGCCCTCGGGCTCTGGACCGGGGATCCAGGC
The DNA here is from genome assembly GCF_031454135.1 of Arthrobacter russicus. NCBI lineage: Bacteria > Bacillati > Actinomycetota > Actinomycetes > Micrococcales > Micrococcaceae > Arthrobacter > Arthrobacter russicus. The sequence goes on along the minus strand of NZ_JAVDQF010000001.1, from coordinate 3,286,757 downwards.
GGAGACGCCTCGCCGTCGCCCGCGCTGGACGAACTCCGGCGGCAGGCCGAAAGGCTGTTCGGCGACCTGCAGCAGATCCGCGGCGAAGCCTTGCTCGCGGCCGGAAACGCCCCCGCGGCAGTGCCGGCTCTGTCCCGCCGGGCCGAACTCGAACCGTTGAACGAAGCAGCCAATCTGCGTTTCGTCCGGGCTTTGCACGAGGCCGACCGCACCCCGGAGGCGCTTGAGCATTTCGAACTGTTCCGCCGCAGGCTCCGCGACGAGCTGGGCAGCTCGCCCAGTCCGGCAGCCGCAGCCCTGCAGGCCAGATTGCTGGCCCCCGGAAGCCCCGAGCGGATACCCGGCAACCCGCCGGTTCCAGCCCGACGCCAGTTCGTCTCCGGGGTGCGCGCCGCGCCGAATGAGCTGCTCGGCCGGGATGCGGATCTGGCCGGCGTCGAAGCGCTGCTGGAGTCCGGCCGGGTGACCACCGTGCTCGGGCCGGGCGGACTGGGCAAAACGCGTTTGGCCATGGAAGTCGCCCAGCGCGCCGCGGCCGCGGGCCTGCCCGGTGTCGTGGTGGTGGAACTGGCGAGCGTGCGCGACGGCGCCGATATCTGGCTGGCTCTGGCTTCGGCTCTGGGCATCGCCGAGCCGGGGCAGAAGGCCGCGCGGGTCGCCGTCGATGTCCGGCAGCGGATCATCGCGAACCTCGCCGAACGCAGAACCCTGCTGTTCTTGGACAATTGCGAACACGTGATCGCCGACGTGGCCGCGATCGTGGCGGATTTGATCGCCTCGGTGGCCGTGTTGAAGGTGCTCACCACCAGCAGGTCCCCCCTGGACATCGCTGGCGAACGGATTTACCCGTTGCAGGCGCTGGCCGTGGTTTCCGCTGAAGGGACGCCGCCGGCCGTGTCGCTTTTCCTGGAACGGGCCAACGCGGCGCGGCCAGGCGCCGCCCTGCCGATGCCGGCGGTGAGCAGCCTCTGCGCCCGGCTGGAGGGGCTGCCCCTGGCGATCGAATTGGCCGCAGCCCGGGTCCGGACGATGAGCGTCGAGGAGATCCAGAACCGGATCACCGAAAAATTCGCCATGCTCACGGTGTTGCGCGCCTCGGATCGGGCTGCCCCGGAGCGGCACCGCACCCTGCGCGCGGTGATCGAGTGGAGTTGGAGCCTGCTCCAAACCGAGGAACAAGCCACCCTGCGCCGGCTGTGCAGTTTTCCGGATGGATTTTCGCTCGATGCCGCGGTCGCCGTGGCCGGCTGGGACCGCACGGATTCCAGTTCGGTGGAGGACGACCTGGAAGCCCTGCTGAACCAATCGTTGCTCCGGATCCAGGAGCATCCGCTCAATGGGCAGCTGCGTTACCGGATGTTGGAAACCGTCCGGGAGTTCGGCAGCCTGGAACAGGACGTCGCCGGCGAGCAACGGACCGTGGCGGGACGGATGGCGGATTGGGCCCGGAATTGGTGCCTGGGCCGCATGGACCGCTGCTACGGGCCGCAACAAGTCGAAACCATCCGGGACATCACGGTGGAGCAGGACAACCTGGTTTTCCTGCTGCGCCGGGCGTTGACCGAAAAAGACAGCCCGACGGTGTTCTGGATCTTCGGCTTGCTGGGCAACTACTGGTCGATCCGCTCCATGCACCAGGATGTGATCAGTTTCGCCCCGGCAGTCTGGGACGCCGTCGTCGGCCAGGAGATCGACGACCGCGAAGTGCCTGCCGCGCTGCTGAGCTTCACCGTGCTGTCCGGCAACGTCGGCATGGTCGATCTGCGGCTTGCCGCCCGGGCCCGGACCATGATCCGGCGGATGCTGGCCCGGGAGGTCGAAACGGACGAGCATTTGCGGACCATGGCCGCGATCTGGCTGAATCTGGGCTCGGCACACCGGCTGCAGGCCAGCATTGCCAGCGCCCGATCCAGCGGAAATGCGCTCACCCAGGCGTCCGCATACATGGCCGAAGCATTTTTGCTGGAGAATTCGGGGCAAACCGTCAAGGCGATCACCGCCGCGCAGGAGGCCTTCCGACTGGCCAAGAAGTACGGCGACCCGTGGACCATGGGCACTGTGTCGGTGTCGCTTTCGCAGCTTTTCTCGCAGCGCGCAAACCACGCGCAGTCCCTGATCTGGGCCACCCGGGCGCTCGGCCAGCTCCAGGCTTTGGACGCGGTCGGCGACTTGCGCCAGCTGCACGCGATGATGGCGGCGAGCCAAGTCTCGATCGGACAGCTGGGCGCGGCCCGGGAAACCCTGGCAACCGCGCTGGCCAGCGTGCCGGGCGACGATCCGGAGCAAGCCGTGCTGGCCGGGAGCACGATTGCGCTCCAGGCCGAGATCGCACTGCATTCGGGTCAGCTCGCCGAAGGCTTGGAGATCTACCGGACGCTCTTGGATTCGCCGGTCTACCGGCAGATGCCGCCTGGTCCCTACGGTCCGTTGCTGTATTCCGCGGCGATCGGCGCCCATCTGTTGTTCGGGCTCGACGGCAGTACGCCGCGGCCCGGGCCGGACGGCGTACTGCCGCCCTTGGACCACTGGATCGCCCGGCTCCGGGTACGCACTTTGGTCTGGCGGCGGATCGGCGGCGACGCCTTCACCGACCGGCCGGTCCTGGGTTCATCGCTGCTGGTCATCGGTTCCTGGGCGGTGCTGACCAGTCCGCCGGAGAGCCCGCGGAGCCGCATCGGACTCGAATTGGTCTCGATGGCCGACGGCCGCCAGGACATGCCTTCGCTGCTCCGCGAGCCGCATCTGCGCGCGGCACGGAATCGGCTGGGCGATGCCGCCGTGGCCCGGGCGCTGCGCGCGGCTCCCGGCTTCGAAACCGAAACGGCGCTGGACCGCGCGTACCTTCTGCTCCGAGACCCAGCGCTGCGTTAACTGAATTTGCCGCCGATTTTGGCTGACGCCGCGGAAATTTCCCCGGCGTCAGCCAAAACCGGCGGCGTCTACCGGCTCAAGCCTTGCGCATGTACGCCCGGACCGTGAGCGGCGCGAAGACCAGCACAATTGCCGCCGCGCCGATCAGCGCGAACCAGGCATTCGAGCTGAATACTCCGTCGTTGGTCAGGTCCCGCAGGCCGCTGATCAGGAATGACAGCGGATTCACGTTGACGAATGCTTCCAAGAACGGCGGCATCGACTCCGGCCGCACGTAGGCGTTCGACAGGAAAGTCAGCGGAAACAGCACCAGGAAGGAAATGCCCTGGACGCTGGCCGCGGTACGGGCGATCACGCCGAAGAAGGCGAAAATCCAGCTCACCGCCCAGGAACAGACGACGACCAGGAGTCCGGCGAGAATCACATTGCCGACCCCGCCTGCGGCCCGGTACCCCATCACGAAACCCGTGGCGAAGGTCAATGTGGTGCCGATCGCATAACGGAGCGTATCTGCGAGCAGGGCTCCGGCCAGCGGCGCGATCCGGGCGATCGGCAGTGACTTGAACCGGTCGAAGACGCCCTTGTCCATGTCTTCGCGCAATTGCACGCCGGTGACCACGGACGTGGTGATCACGGTCTGCACCAGAATGCCGGGCAGCATATACGGCAAATACTGCTCGACGCTGCCCGCGATCGCACCGCCGAAGATCGCGGAGAACATCACCGTGAACAGGATCGGCTGCAGCGTGACGTCGAGCAGCTGCTCCGGGGTCCGTTTGATCTTGAGCAGCCCGCGCCAAGCCATGGTGAACGAGTTCCGGATCGTCTGCTGCAAACTGACGTGGTTCTTCAACCGCGCGGTGGCCGGATTGATGGCCTGGGTCAAAGTGCTCATCGGGTGCCTGCTTTCTGCGCTTTGGCATTCTGCCCGGGGACGGCGCCGAGTTCGCTGGCGTCGTCGGGGATTTCTTCTTCAGTGGCGGCATGGCCGGTGAGCGCCAGGAAGACCTCGTCCAGGCTCGGCTTCTGCACGGAAATCTCAGCGACCTGGATCGCGGCGTTGCGCAGTTCGATCAGCAGGTCGGTCACCGCATCGGGACTCTGCATCGGGGCAGTGAGCCGGCCCGCTTCCGGGGAAACCGTGGCGCTGGCGCCCAGCGTCCGTTCGATCAGCAGCTTGGCCGCAGCCATGTCCGCCTTATCGGCCAGGCGCAGCAGCAACGCCGAGTTGCCCACTGAGGCTTTGAGCTCGTCGGCGGTGCCTTCGGCCACGACCTTGCCTTTGTCGATCACCGCGATCCGGTCCGCCAACTGGTCCGCCTCGTCCAAGTACTGCGTGGTCAGCAGGACCGTGGATCCGCTGGAGACCAGCCGTCGGATGGTGTCCCACATCTGTGCCCGGGTCCGCGGGTCCAACCCGGTCGTCGGTTCGTCGAGGAAGATCAGCGGCGGTTGCGCGATCAAGCTGGCCGCCAGATCCAGGCGCCGGCGCATGCCACCGGAGAACTTCTTCAACGGGCGCTTTGCGGCCTCGGCCAGGCCGAACTCTTCGAGCAGTTCGGCACTCTTGATCCGGGCCTGCTTGCCACTGAGCCCGAGCAGCTTCGAGAACAGGCGAAGGTTCTCCGTGGCACTGAGGTTTTCATCCACCGAAGCGGATTGCCCGGTGACGCCGATGAGCTGGCGGACGATCTGCGCCTCTTTGGCCACGTCGTGGCCGAAGATCCGGGCTTCTCCCCCGTCGGCGCGCAGCAGCGTCGCCAGGATGTTGATCGTGGTGGACTTGCCGGCCCCGTTGGGGCCGAGCACACCGTATATGGTGCCGGCTTGGACTTTCAGGTCCACGCCGTCGACGGCGCGGTTGTCACCGAACACCTTGACCAGCCCATAGGCCTCGACGGCCAGATCTGGGGAGTTCATGGAGGGCTCCTTTTCGAATGATTCTAGGATTCGCTATTGCGTTCGAAGACCATCCTGCCAAAGAGCCCTTACCGACTGCTTACATCCGGCTTACCGGGCGGGACATGCCCCGCCGGTGTTCCTTGCCCGGCAGGTGCACCGGGAATCCGTCGTCGCTGTCCTTGCCGGTCACCGCCATTTTGACCGTGGGCCAAATTGCCCGGCGGTGCGCCACCAACAGGACCACAGCCAGTACCGTGTACCCGGCAGCCACCAGGTAGCGCGCTTCGGTGCTGGTGAAGATGAAGGTCGTGGTGAAAAGCAGGAACAGCACGGTGGCCCAACGGCCGGAGAATTTCATGCAGAGCAGGATCGAAATGCCCAACAGGGTTTGGGCCGCAGTCAACGTGAACTCCTCCACTTGGCGGGGGTCCATCGGCATCGTCCAGCCGCCGCCACCGACCATGTAGGCGACCGGGAGCGAGCCGACCAGCGCGGTCCACTGGTTGACCTTGCTGGCGATCAGCAGACCCAGTGCCATGCCGGCTTTGCCGCGCATCGCGAACAGGATCGCAATGACGAATTCCGGCGCTTCCGAGGCCAACGGCGCGAGCCACTGGACCAGGAGGAAGTCACTGATCCCGAGTTGCCGGCCCGCGGCGATGAGGCTTTGCGCAAACGGCTCGGCCAACATCAGGATCACGGCCGCGGTGCCGACGAAGAGCACCACGAGCATGATCCGGCGCGGCACCGTGCTCAGCGCACCGATGCTTTCCGAGACGCCCATCAATTCCGGCTCTTCGGTTTCCGATTTGGACGCCCGGTAGAGGTAGAAGACGAACAGCCCCAGCATCGCGACGCCGAGCAGGATGTTGATCTGCCCGGTCAGCGGAATCAGCAACGCCAAGACCGTGGCGATGATCAGCAGCCCGAGCTCCAGACGGTAGCCGCGCCGGACCACGACGGCGAACGGTTTGGTCTCGATGTCCGGATCCACCGCAGCCTGCTTCCGCTTCACCGAACGGTAGACCAGCCAGGCCACCAGCACCATGAGCGGCCAGGCCACGCCGAGCAGGAGCCGGTTGGCGCCGGTCATATTCGCGGCCGCGTATTGGGTCAGTGAGGGATCCGAACCGGCGCTGAACGCGAAATACAGATCGACCGCGTATTCCGGCAGGATTGCGGTGATCGCCAGCAAGCCCACCATGAGCCCGCCGGAAATGTCCTTCTCCGCGGCTTCTCCGGTCCAGGCCAAAGCGAACGAGGCCGCGATCACGGCGATGCCGTAAATCAGCAGCGATGCCAGCGGCGCGATCTCGGCACCGGAAAACTTCAGGATCAGTCCTGGCGTTATCAAGACTGCGACGATGCACAGAGCCACGATCAAGCGTCGGGCCAATCGCGCGGAGATCTTCATGCTGCTCCAATCAGTTATTTATTTAAATATCATGATATCTAAATATTTATTGAATGCAAGACAGCATCCCGATCACTGCTTGGCCGGGACTCCGGACGGCCAAGCGAGCAATTCCGGAAGCTCGATCGCGTCCGCCGCGGCGAACGCATCGACCTGGCCGATCGGTTCCCGGCCGGCCAACCAGGCGGCGATGTCGTTGAGCTGGCCGGTGATCACGTAGCTTTTGCCGGAAGTGTTGCCATTGCTCAAAGTCACCGGCTGGGCGCCGAGCGGTTGCAGCACCAACCGGGTCTTTTCCGGAACCCGCGCCTCCAGGAAACTGAAAAGGTGCCGGCAAAATGCCGGACTCCAATCCTGGCTGCTCGCGCCGATCCGCAGATCCGCGTGGTGGATGACCAATTCCCGCCAGCCGGCGTTGACCACGTCGGTGACGTTGCCGTCCCGGTAAGCGGTCTTCGTGGTCAGATCCGCATCATCGAGCGCATCCAGCGCGGCGGAAAGCCGGCCGAGCGCCGATTCCAATTCGGCGAGCAATTCCGGCTGCTCCAGCGCGGCGTGCTTGGCGATGTCCGCATTCCGGCCATCCATGCCGCCGTCGTACATCTCGACGATTTCCTGCCGCTTCGCGTACTCGAGCTGCCGGGCCAGGCCCAGGCCGACCCCGCGCAAATGCGCGAACAACTGCGCCCGGCTCCAACCCGGCAGTGCCGAGGGCTCCCGGATGTCGTCGTCGCCGTGGTCTGCCAGCCATTGCCGGAACTGGCACGCCGCTTGCTGCATTTCCGCGATGGCGGGCAGGAGCGCAGCTCCCTCGCTGAGTGTCATGTGACAAAGGTATCGGATTCCGAGCCATTCCGCTGAGCGTGGAGATATGGTGGTTTTCGAGGCATCTTAGTCGCCATATCTCGACGCTCAGCGGCAGAAACTAGCGGGCGAAATCGCGCAGCGGCGCCAACTGGGCTTCCAAAGCGGCCCGCTGTTCCAGAACCGCGGACGGCGCAGTTCCGCCTTGGGCGTTCCGGCTCGCCAAAGAACCCTCGGTGGACAGTACCGCGCGCACCTCGGGGGTCAGCTTCGGCGAAATCGCGGCGTATTCCGCATCGCTCAGATCCCACAGCTCGACGCCGCGCGATTCGGCTTGTTTGACCGCCGCCCCGGAGAGTTCGTGCGCGTCCCGGAAGGGCACGCCTTGGCGGACCAGCCAATCCGCGACATCGGTGGCCAGGGCGAAGCCCAATGGGGCCAGTTCCTGCATCCGCCCGGTGTTGAATTCCAGCGTCGCGATCATCCCGGAGACGGCCGGCAGCAGCAGCTCCAGGGTATCCGCGGCGTCGAACACCGGTTCCTTGTCCTCTTGCAGGTCCCGGTTGTAGGCCAAAGGCAAACCCTTCAATGTGGCCAGCAACCCGGTGAGATCGCCGATCAGCCGACCGGCCTTGCCGCGGGCGAGTTCCGCGACATCGGGGTTCTTCTTCTGCGGCATGATCGACGAGCCGGTGGAAAAAGCGTCGTCGAGGGTCACGAAGGAGAATTCCTTGGTCGCCCAGAGAATGACTTCCTCGCTGATCCGGGACAAGTCCACCCCGATCATCGCGCAGATCCAGGAGAACTCGGCGAAGACATCGCGTGCTGCGGTGCCGTCGATCGAGTTCCAGGCCGCGGAATCGAAGCCCAGCTCGTCGGCGACCGCGTTCGGGTCCAGGCCCAGCGAAGAACCGGCCAGCGCCCCGGAGCCGTAGGGCGACACGGCAGCCCGCCGGTCCCAGTCCTGCAACCGCTGCACGTCCCGCAGCAATGCCCAGGCGTGCGCCATCAGGTGATGGCTCAACAGCACCGGTTGCGCGTGCTGCAGATGCGTCCGGCCCGGCATCGCCACGCCGTGATGGGCGGTGGCCTGCGCCAGCAGGGCGTCGACCGTGCCGAGCACGCCCCGGGCGATCAGCCGCGCGTGGTCGCGCAGGAACATCCGGCCCAAGGTGGCGATCTGGTCGTTCCGGGAGCGCCCGGCGCGCAGTTTGCCGCCGAGTTCCGGCCCGGCGATCTCGATCAGCCCGCGCTCCAGCGCCCCGTGCACGTCCTCATCGGACTCCGCCGCGACGAAGGTCCCGGAAGCCACGTCGGCGTCGAGCCGGTCCAAAGCCGCGAGCATGCCGTCGAGCTCGACGCCGGTCAGCAAGCCAGCGCGCCCCAACACCCGGGCGTGCGCCCGCGATCCGGCCAAATCGTAACGCGCCAACCGCCAGTCGAAATGCGTCGACTTGCTCAGCGCGGCGAGCGCATCCGCCGGAGCACCTGCAAACCGGGCACCCCACAGCGTCCCCGGATGCCCCCCGTTTTCGCTTCGCTCAATCGGTGACCCCTGCGTCCGTGGGCCCACCTCGTTCGTGGCGTTGCTCATGCCCCGGCTACCCGCTCGTCCCGGCTGGACGCGGTCTTCGCGGACATGCCCCAGAGTTCGATGAAGCCCTTGGCCTGCGACTGGTCGAATGTGTCGCCGGTGTCGTAAGTGGCCAAGTTGAAGTCGTACAGGCCGGTCTCGGTGCGCCGTCCGTTGACTGCGGCCACGCCCGCGTGCAGCACCACCCGGATGTCCCCGGAGACGTACTTCTGCGTGTCCTCGATGAAGACGTCGAGCGAACGCTTGAGCGGGGAGAACCACTGGCCGTCGTAGACCAGCTCGGACCAGCGCTGGCCAACCGTCGCCTTGAACCGGGCTTGTTCCCGCTCGATGGTGACGTCTTCCAGGTGCTTGTGCGCGGTGATCAGAGTCATCGCGCCGGGAGCTTCGTAGATTTCGCGACTCTTGATGCCCACCAAGCGGTCTTCGACGACGTCGATCCGGCCGACGCCCTGGGCGCCGGCCCGGCGGTTCAGTTCTTGGATGATCTGCAAGGGAGAGAGTTGCACGCCGTCGAGCGCCACCGGCACGCCGGCTTGGAACGAGATCACGACTTCGTCCGGGGCCGGCGGGAATTCCGGCGTCGCGGTGTAGTCATAGATGTCCTTCGTGGGGGCATTCCAGATGTCTTCGAGGTATCCGGTTTCCACCGCACGGCCCCAGACGTTCTGGTCGATCGAGTAGGGGTTCTTCTTGGTGGTTTCGATCGGCAGGTTGTTCCGCTCGGCGTAATCGATCGCCTTGTCCCGGGTCAGCGCCAAGTCGCGGACCGGCGCAATGCACTTCAGGTCCGGGCCGAGGGTTTGGATGCCGACCTCGAAGCGCACCTGGTCGTTGCCCTTTCCGGTGCAGCCGTGCGCCACCGTGGTCGCGCCGAACTCGCGGGCCGCCTTGACCAGGTGTTTGACGATCACCGGGCGCGAAATCGCGGAAACCAGCGGGTAGTGACCCTGGTAGAGCGCGTTCGCTTTCAGGGTGGGCATGCAGTATTCGTCGGCGAACTCGTCCCGGGCGTCGGCCACGTAGGCTTCCACCGCGCCGCAGCCGAGCGCACGCTGCCGAACGGTCTCCAGCGACTCGCCGCCCTGGCCGACGTCGACCGCCACCGCGATCACTTCGGCGCCGGTGGCTTCACCGATCCAGCCGATGGCCACGGAGGTGTCGAGGCCACCCGAGTAGGCGAGCACGATGCGATCAGTCATGGAAACTCCTTAGATGTTTTGGTTTGGACTGCATGGCGGGCTGGGACCGGGCTAAGCGCCGGGGTCCTGCGCGAACTGCAGAAATCTTTCAGCCACCGCTGCCCCGCCCAACGGGTCGCGGCTGATCAGTAACACCGTATCGTCCCCGGCGATGGTGCCCAACACTTCGGGCAGCACCGAGTGGTCGATCGCCATGGCGAGGAAATTCGCCGCGCCGGGCGGGGTGCGCAGCACCACCAGATTCGCCGAAGCTTCCGCGGTCACCAGAAGTTCCGCGCAGAGCCGGGTCAGCCTCGCGTCCAAGTACTCTTTGGACACTGCGGCGTGCGGGGTGCGGTCGACTCCGGCCTGCGGCACCGCATACACCAAGCCGCCCTCGGCCCGGACCCGGACGGCGCCCAACTCGACCAGATCGCGGGAAAGCGTCGCCTGGGTGACTTGCACGCCGTCGTCGGCCAACAACGCGGCCAACTCGGCCTGCGAGCGCACCGGCTGCGCGGTCAACAGGGCCGAAATCCGCGCTTGCCGGGCCGTTTTGGTCGCCGGAATCAGCGGAATCGACTGGGTCGTGGGCGCCGTATCGTGCGCTGCGCTCATGATCGTTCCACCAGCCAGGCCATCAGGGCCTTCTGCGCGTGCAACCGGTTCTCCGCTTCATCCCAGACCACCGACTGCGGCCCGTCGATCACCTCGGCAGAGATCTCGTACCCCCGGTAGGCCGGCAGGCAATGCAGGACGATGGCGTCCGGTGCGGCCAGGGCCAGCGCTGCCGAGTCGAGCGCATACGGCCGGAAGACCTCGGCCCGGGCCGCTTTCTCGCTCTCCTTGCCCATGGAGACCCAGGTGTCGGTGGCGAGCACATCGGCGCCGGACAGCGCCTCCAGCGGATCCGCGACGAAGCGCACCGATCCACCGGTCTCGCCGGCCCGCACCCGTGCCGCATCCAGCACCGCCGGATCCGAGTGGAACCCCGGCGGGGCCGCGATCCGCACGTGCATCCCCGCGGTGGCCCCGGCCAACAGGTAGGAATGCGCCATATTGTTCGAACCGTCGCCCAAGTAGGCCAGGCTCAGTCCTTGCAACTCGCCCTTGTGCTCCCGGATGGTCAGCAGATCCGCCAGCAACTGGCAGGGGTGGTAGTCGTCGGAGAGCGCGTTGATCACCGGGACCTTGGAGTTCGCGGCCATTTCCTCGAGTCCGGACTGGGCGAAGGTCCGCCAGACGATGGTCGAGACCATCCGTTCCAGGACTTTGGCGGTATCCGCGATGGACTCTTTGTGCCCCAATTGCGATTCGCCGCTGCCGATGATCAGCGCGGTCCCGCCCATCTCCGAGATGCCCGTGGCGAACGAGACCCGGGTCCGGGTGGAGGTCTTGTCGAAAATCACCGCCACGGTCTTGCGTCCGGCCCCTTCACCGGCGAACGGCTGGCGCAGAAACGGGCTGCGCTTGAGCTGCAACGCCAAATCGAGCACCTCGCTCTGCTCTGCTTGGGTCAAATCCGTGTCGACGAGGAAATGCCTGGTCACGATGCCGCTCCTTTGGCTGTGTGGTTGGCTGATGCGATCAACTCGGGCAGGGCGGCCAAGAAGTGTTCGGCCTGGGCCCGGCTCAGGATCAGCGGCGGTGCCAAACGGATCGTGGCCGGCGCCGGGCTGTTCACGATGAAGCCCGCAGCCAGTCCGGCCTGCACCAGGGCGGCGGCCACCGGGGCGTCCAGATCGAAACCGATCAACAACCCGCTGCCGCGCACCTCGGCGACTCCGGCGGTCCCGGCCAGCGCCTCGCGCAGCGCGGCGCCGAGGGAACGGACCGCGCCGAGCAAACCGGTCGACTCGATGGTGTGCAGCGTGGCTAAGGCCGCCGCCGTGGCGACCGGATTGCCGCCGAAGGTGCTGCCGTGCGCGCCGGCGCCGAGCAATCCGGAGACCTCTGCGCCGATGCCGACCAGGGCACCGATCGGGAATCCGCTGCCCAGCCCCTTGGCCAGCGTGATCGCGTCCGGCAGGTCCGCAGGTTTGAAACCCGCACCGAAGATTTCCGGATAGGCCAGCCAGTTGCCGGTCCGGCCGATTCCGGTCTGGACTTCGTCCACGATCAGCAAGGCGCCGGCTTTCCGGGTCAATTCCCGGGCGGCCCGCAGGTAGCCCGGGGGCAGTGGCCGCACCCCGATTTCGCCTTGGATCGGCTCCAGGAACAGGGCGGCCACATCCCGGTCCGCCAGGGCGGATTCCAACGCCGTCAGATCGCCGAAGGGCAAGTGTTCGACGCCGGCCGGAAGCGGCTCGAAAGGCTTCCGGTAGGCTTCCTTCGCGGTCAGCGCGAGCGCCCCCATGGTCCGCCCGTGGAACGCGCCCTCGAGGGCCAGGATTCGCGGTTTGCCCTGGCTGTTGCCATGCGCCCGGGCCAATTTGAAAGCTGCCTCATTGGCCTCGGCGCCGGAGTTCGCGAAGAACACCGTGGAACCGCCCGGTGCTTGCACCAGCTCCAGGAGCTTTTCGGCGAGCGCGACCTGCGTGGGGCTGGTGAAGAAATTCGAGACGTGGCCCAACGTGGCCAGCTGGCTCGAGATCACCGAGGTCACGAAGGGATGCGCGTGGCCGAGCGCATTGACCGCGATGCCGCCCAGCAGGTCGAGGTACTCCTTGCCGTCGGCGTCCCAGACCAAGGCTCCGGCGCCGCGGACCAGAACCCGCTGCGGTGTGCCGAAGACCCCCATCAACGACTTCTGGTAGCGCTCCAGCCATTGCGGACCGGAAAATTCATGGACCAAATCGGAGACGTCCGGTCCGACCAAGGCCTGTTGCGCTATGGCATTGGTGACAGTCGCGTTCATGCTTGCCTTTCCGGCAGCGGGTCCTGCTCCGCTGCAAAGATCTGCGTGCCGTTCCCGGCCGCAGTGAATATTTCCAACAACATCGAGTGCGGGCTCCGCCCGTCGACCACCGAAGCGCTCTGCACCCCGCCTTCGACCGCTTTGAGGCAGGCCTGCATCTTGGGGATCATCCCGGAGGCCAAACCCGGCAGCAGCTCGCGGAGCTCGGCCGCGCTGAGCGCGCTGATCAGGGAATCCTTGTCCGGCCAGTTCCGGTACAGGCCCTCGACGTCGGTCAGGATCACCAGTCGGGAGGCCTGCAGTGCCACCGCGAGTTCGGCCGCTGCGGTATCGGCATTGACGTTGAGCACGCTGGAGGCAACGCCGATCTCCGGCGCGATCGTGGAGATCACCGGGATCCGGCCGGCGTCGAGCAGATCCAGGATCGACCCCGGATTGACCCCCACCACTTCGCCGACCTGGCCCAAGTCGACTGGCTGCCCGTCCACCACGGTGCCGGTGCGCACCGCTTGCAGCAATGCCCCGTCTTCACCGGAAAGCCCGACGGCGTACGGGCCGTGGGCGTTGATCAGGCCGACCAGCTCGCGGCCCACCTGCCCGGTGAGCACCATCCGGACCACCTCCATCGCCTCCGGGGTGGTCACTCGCAGCCCGCCCTTGAACTCGGACTCGATGCCGAGTTTGCCGAGCATCGCGTTGATCTGCGGGCCGCCGCCGTGCACCACTACCGGACGGATTCCGACATGGTGCAAAAACACCATATCCTCGGCGAAAGCCCGCTGCAGTTCCTCGGAGAGCATGGCATTGCCGCCGTACTTGACCACCACCACGGTTCCGGCGAAACGTTGGATCCAGGGCAGCGCCTCGATCAGGATCCCGGCTTTGTCCCGGGCTTGTTCCTGTTGTTTCGAATGCTGATCGCTCATGATGAATAGGCGCTGTTCTCGTGGACGTAGTCATGGGTGAGGTCATTGGTCCAGATCGTGGCCTCGGCGCTTCCGGCGTTCAGATCGATGTCCACGGCCACCTCGCGCGGACTCAGGTCGACCAGGTCCCGGGAATCGCCGATTCCGCCGTTCCGGCAGATCTGCACCCCGTTGATCGAAACGTTGAGCCGGTCCGGGTGGAAAGCCGCCTGGCTTTCCGGCACCGTGCCGACCGCGGAAAGCACCCGGCCCCAGTTCGGATCATTGCCGAAAATCGCGGTCTTGAACAGATTCGACCGGGCCACCGCCTTGGCGACCGCTACCGCCTCGGTTTCGGAAGCCGCGTTGAAAACGCGGATCGCGATGTCATGGCTGGCGCCTTCGGCATCCCGGATCAGTGCTTGCGCCAACGATTGGCAGGCGCTGGTCAATTGGGTTTGGAAGTCCGCCGGATCCGGGCGCACCCCGCTGGCCCCGGAGGCGAGCAGGATCACCGTGTCGTTGGTCGACATGCAGCCGTCCGAATCGGCCCGGTCGAAGCTGAGCCGGCAGGCTTCGCGCAACGCGGCGTCGAGCTCGGCGGCGGTCAGTTCGGCATCTGTGGTCAGCACCACGAGCATCGTGGCCAGCGCCGGGGCCAGCATGCCGGCGCCTTTGGCCATGCCGCCCACATGCCAACCGGCCTCGGACCGATGGGCCACTTCTTTGCACACCGTGTCGGTGGTCATGATGGCTTGGGCCGCCTCTGGACCGCCGTCGGCCGCCAACCGGCCGAAGGCCGCTTCGAGCCCGGGCAGGAGCTTGTCCATCGGCAGTTGCTCGCCGATCAACCCGGTGGAGCAGACCAGCACGTCGGCCGCGGAAACCCCCAACAATCCCGCGGCCAGTTCCGCGGTGGCGTGGGTATTCTGGAAACCCAGCGCCCCGGTGCAGGCATTTGCTCCGCCGGAGTTGAGCACCACGGCGTCCGCTCGGCCGTCGCCGACCACCTGCCTCGACCAGTAGACCGGCGCCGCGGCGACCCGGTTGCTGGTGAAGACCGCTGCCGCGTTTTTCAACGGCCCGTCATTCACCACCAAAGCGACGTCCGGCTTTCCGGTGCTTTTCAACCCGGCGGCGACTCCGGCGGCCCGGAAGCCTTTCGGCGAGGTAACGCTCACGGTGCCACTCCTTGTTGTGCCAAGCCCAGGCTTTCGGTCAGGCCCAGGGCGATGTTCATCGACTGCACGGCACCGCCCGCGGTGCCTTTGGTCAGGTTGTCGATCACCGAGCAGACCACCACCCGGCCGGTCCGGGCGTCGAAAGCGACTTGGAGCGCGGCATAATTCGAGCCGAGCACGGACTTGGTGCTGGGCCATTGCCTGGGCGGGAGCACCCGGACGAACTCTTCATGCTCATAGGCGTCGACCCAGATCTGCCGGATCTCCTCCGCCGAAGCGGTTTTCACCAGCTGCGGGGCGAGCTTCGCGGTCGCGGTGGTCAGGATGCCGCGGCTCATCGGGGCCAGCGTCGGTGTGAAGGAGACCGTGACCGGCTCGCCCGCAGCCAGGCTCAGGCCCTGTTCGATCTCCGGCGTGTGCCGGTGCCCGCCGCCCACGCCGTATGGGCTCATCGAGCCAATCACTTCGGAACCGAGCAAATGCGGCTTCGCGGCTTTTCCGGCGCCGGAGGTTCCGGAGGCGGAGATGATCACCACGTCCTCGGGCAACAATGCCCCGGCGGCGAACCCCGGGGCCAGCGCCAGCAATGCACTGGTCGGGTAGCAACCGGGCACCGCGATCCGTTTGCTCCCGACGAGCTTCGCGCGCTGCCGGCTCCCGTCACCCAGCGGAAGTTCCGGCAGGCCGTAAGGCCAGGATCCGGCGTGCGCCGACTGGTAGAACTCCTGCCAGGCCGCCGGGTCGTCCAGCCGGTGGTCCGCACCGGCGTCGATCACCAAGGTTTCGGCGGGCAACTGCGCCGCAATTTCCGCGGAGGCCCCGTGCGGCAAGGCCAGGAAGACCACGTCGTGGCCGGCCAGGTTCTCCACCGACGTCTCTTCGAGCAGCCGGTCCGCCAACCGGTACAAATGCGGTTGCAACTCGCCTAGTCTGGAACCGGCATTGCGGTTCGCGGTGATTGCACCGATCTGAACTTCGGGGTGGTTCGCCAGCAGCCGCAACACCTCGCCGCCGGCGTAGCCGCTCGCACCGGAGACGGCAACTGAAATCGTCATGGCCCTAGCTTAGCTGCAAATATACATAGGTGTAAATATTTATGCATAAGTATTCGTTCCACACCGTGTGGACCCTGCCGGCGAGCCCCGAACGCTGCTGGCATGAGCTCGTGGCATTGCGCAGCTGGCAGCTCTGGTGGCCGGCCTTCCAGCCGGAACAGCCGGCCGGGTCCGGCCCGGCCAGACCCGGCGACCAGATTGCACTCCGGGTGCGCAGCCCACTCGGTTACCGGCTCCGGTTGCGGCTGGAAATCACCGGCGTCGTCCCGATGCGCCGGCTCGACGTCGCCGGCAGCGGTGATCTGGCCGGCGTCGGGCGCGCTGATTTCGAAGCCGCCGGCAGCATCGGGCAGCCGAGTACCGTGCTCCGCATCGATTGGACCGTGGCGACCACCAAGGCCTGGATGAACGCCTTGGCCCCGGTTGCCGCTCCGGCATTCGCCTGGGCGCACGGCAAGGTCATGGCCGACGGCGAACGACGGTTCCGCAGGCATCTGGACCGAACCGGCTGACCCGGCGCGTCCAGCCAAATCCGGGCTCCGGCAGTGTTCACCGGAATGTCACTGGAAACGCCTACGATGGGATCCGAAGCACCTTCGATAGAGGAGTCCCGCCATGAAAGCCATCGTCGCCGCAGCCAACGGGGGCCCCGAGGTTCTGGAAATCGCCGAGGTCGAAACCCCGCGACCAGGGCCGGGCCAGTTGCTCGTCGAGGTCGCCGCAGTTGGCGTCAACTACATCGAGACCTACCAACGCGAAGGCATCTATCCCACGGTGCTCCCGTTCACGCCGGGTGCTGAATCTTCGGGGACCGTGGTTGCGCTCGGTGCCGGCGTCACCGAATTCGCCGTCGGCGACCGGGTGGCATCCGCGGAAGGCTCGCAGTCCTACGCCGAGTTCACGCTGATCGATGCGAACAAGGCCTTGCGTGTGCCGGACGGCCTCGATGCGGCGACTGCGGCGGCGCTGCCGCTGCAGGGCATCACCGCGCACTACCTGGTCAACTCGACATTCCCGGTCCAATCCGGCCAAACGGTTCTGGTGCACGCCGGAGCCGGCGGCGTCGGGCTGCTGATCATCCAAATGCTCAAAGCCAAAGGCGCCACCGTGATCACCACGGTATCCACCGATGAAAAGGCCGCTTTGGCCAGCGAAGCGGGCGCCGACCACGTGCTGCGTTATCCGGGATTCGCGGCGGCCGTGCGCGAACTCACCGCCGGCCGCGGCGTCGATGTGGTGTTCGACGGCGTCGGCAAGGACACCTTCGACGGCTCACTGGATTCGCTCAAGGTCCGCGGCACCTTGGTGCTCTACGGAGCCGCTTCCGGGCCGGTTCCGCCGTTCGACATCCAACGGCTCAATCGCGGCGGGTCGCTTTTCCTCACCCGGCCCACCATGGCGGCCTATTTGCTCGACGCCGAGGAGCGCCGCTGGCGCGCCGCGGAGGTTTTCGACGCGGTGGCCGATGGCTCGCTTTCAGTCCGGATCGGTGCCAGCTACCCGCTCGCGGATGCTGCGCAAGCCCATCGTGATCTGCAGGGACGGAAAACTACCGGCAAGGTGCTGCTGAAACCATGAACGTCTTTGCCCCTCAGCTGCCCGGTTCCGCAGCAACCCCGCCGGAACGGACGCTGATCGACATCCTCAACTCGACCGCGGCGGCTTTCCCGGACGCTTCCGCACTCGACGACGGCGAGCGCTCGCTGAGCTACGCCGAGTTGCTGCGCGAGGTCAAAGGCTACGCCAAAACGCTGCACCTGGCGGGCTTGGGCGCCGGCGACAAAGTCGGCGTGCGGATACCGTCCGGCACCGCCGAACTGTACATCGCGATCCTTTCGGTCTTGATGATCGGCGCTGCCTACGTCCCAGTCGATGCCGACGATCCGGACGAACGCGCCAAGCTGGTGTTCAGCGAAGCCAAGGTCGCCGGGGTGCTGCACGCCGGCGAAATCGTGGTCGGCAAGGATCGCCCGACGCCGTTCCCGGCTCCGCGGACGCCCTCGCCCGACGACGACTCCTGGATCATCTTCACGTCCGGATCCACCGGGACGCCGAAAGGCGTCGCGGTCAGCCACCGGTCGGCAGCAGCCTTTGTCGACGCCGAGGCCCGGCTTTTCCTGCAAGCCGAACCGATCGGCAGCAACGACCGGGTGCTGGCCGGCCTTTCCGTGGCGTTCGACGCCTCCTGCGAAGAGATGTGGCTCGCCTGGCGGCACGGCGCCTGTCTGGTGCCGGCGCCCCGTTCCCTGGTGCGCACCGGCATGGACTTGGGGCCGTGGTTGATCTCGCACGGCATCACGGTGGTCTCCACGGTTCCCACGCTGGCTGCGCTCTGGCCCGCCGAAGCTTTGGAAAACGTCCGGCTGCTGATTTTCGGCGGCGAGGCCTGCCCGCCCGAGCTGGCCGATCGGTTGGCGGTGGAAGACCGTGAAGTCTGGAACACCTACGGCCCCACCGAGGCCACCGTGGTGGCCTGCGCCGCCTTGATGGGCGGCCATAGCGGCCCGGAAGGCAACCCGGTGCGCATCGGCTTGCCCCTGGACGGTTGGGACTTGGCCGTCGTCGATGCCGCCGGGCTGCCGGTCGCGGAAGGCGAGATCGGCGAGCTGATCATCGGCGGCGTCGGCCTGGCCCGTTATCTGGACCCGGCCAAGGACGCGGAAAAGTATGCGCCGATGCCCGCCTTCGGCTGGCCGCGCGCCTATCGCAGCGGTGACTTGGTCCGCTTCGAATCCGCCGGCCTGATCTTCATGGGCCGGGCCGACGAGCAGGTGAAACTGGGCGGCCGACGGATCGAGCTCGGCGAAATCGATGCCGCCTTGCAAGGTCTGCCGGGCGTTGCCGGGGCAGCTGCCGCGGTGAAGACCACCGGGGCCGGAAACCAGATCCTGGTCGGATACCTGGTGCTGGAACCGGACGCGGCGAGTGAGCTCGCCGAGTTCCGCCGCCTGCTCGGCGCCGAGCTGCCGGCTCCGCTGATCCCGATGCTGACCGTGGCCGAAACCCTGCCGACCAAAACCAGCGGCAAAGTCGACCGGAACGCACTGCCCTGGCCGTTGCCCAGCAGCGGCAGCGGCGAGGAAGTCGTCGACTTGGAGCTCGAACCGGACGCGCAGTGGATCCTGGACCGTTGGAATTCGGTGCTGGGCGGATCCGCGGTGAATTTGGACGCCGACTTCTTCGCGCAAGGCGGCGGTTCGCTGGCCGCCGCGCAGCTGGTGTCCGCGCTGCGGGTCCGCTACCCCACGATCACCGTGGCGAACATCTACGCGCACCCCAGGATCGGCGCCCTGGTCGACCTGGCCCGGCAATCCGTGCCGGACTACGAGCACGCCGCGCCCGCCGTGGTCCGGGAAGTCCGCCGCACGGCACGGAAGTCCCAGGTCTTCCAGACCCTGATGGGCATCCCGCTGCACATTCTGGTCGGCATGCGGTGGCTGACCTACCTGATGATCTTCAACAACCTGATCGCCGTGCTGAACGGGACCGAAGGCTCCGGAGCCTGGCACATCCCCACGGTCAGCTGGTGGTGGGTGCTGGCCTGCTGGGCGGTTTTCGTCAGCCCTTGGGGCCGGATGTCGATTTCGGTGCTGGCTGCCCGGATCTTGCTCCGCGACGTGGAACCGGGCGTTTACCCGCGCAGCGGCCGGGTGCATCTGCGGCTCTGGCTCGCGGAACAGATCGCCGATCTGGCCCAGGCGGTTTCACTGGCCAGCGCACCCTGGGTCACCCATTACGCCAGAGCTCTGGGCGCGAAGATCGGCAAGGACGTGAGCTTGCATTCGGTGCCGCCGGTCACCGGCTTCCTCAGCTTGGGCGAAGGCGCCTCGATCGAGCCCGAAGTGGATCTCTCCGGCTGGTGGATCGACGGCGACAATGTGCATATCGGAACCATTTCGGTCGGAGCCGATGCCACGGTCGGCGCGCGAAGCACCTTGATGCCCGGAACCCGGATCGGCAAAGGCGCCCAGATTGCCGCCGGTTCCGCGGTCTTGGGCAAAGTCCGCGCGGGCCAGCAGTATTCCGGCTCGCCGGCGCAACGCGTCGGCAAAGCCCGGCCGGATTGGCCCGTGGCACCGCAACGCAGCAACCGGTTGTGGTTGGCCATTTACGCTTCCGCTTCGACGGTCCTGGCGATGATCCCGTTCCTGGCCGCTGCGGTCGCCGGATACTGCGGACTGGCCCTGGCCGCCGCGCTGTGGGACTCGCCCACCGGCGTGGATGTGCCGGCAATTCCTTCGGTGGAGCACCTTTATTGGCAGGCGCTGATCTCGGTGCCGCTGATGACCTTGATCTGGTTCGTGCTTCTGATGGCTCTGGTCCTCGGCACCGTGCGGCTGCTCAGCCTGGGCCTGCGTGCGGGTTTCCATCCGGTGCGCAGCCGGATCGGTTGGCAGGTCTGGGCCACCGAACGGGTGCTCGACCTGGCCCGGGACCTACTCTTCCCGATCTACGCTTCACTGTTCACTCCGGTCTGGCTCAGGTTGCTCGGCGCTAAAATCGGCAAGAATGTGGAAGCCTCCACGGTCCTCCTGCTGCCCTCGATGACCACGGTCGGCGATGGCGCCTTCCTGGCCGACGACACCATGGTCGCCTCCTATGAACTGGGCGGCGGCTTCGTGCACATCGCCCCGGCGAAAATCGGCAAACGCGCTTTCCTGGGCAATTCCGGGATGACTGCGGCCGGCCGTTCGGTGCCCAAGAATTCCCTGGTTGCAGTGCTGTCCGCAACCCCGGCGAAAGCCAAGGCCGGCACGTCCTGGCTGGGCTCGCCACCGGTCCGCTTGCGCCGGGTGGCGCAGAGTTCCGATGCCTCACGCACCTTCGAACCGCCACGGAAACTCAAAATCGCCAGAGCCCTCTGGGAAGTCTGCCGCTTCGTGCCGGCCATGTTGACCGTCGCGATCGCGGTCAGCGTACTCGCGGTGTTCTCCTGGTTGGCCGGGCACACCGGCTATTTCGTCGCGGCGCTGCTCAGCGGAGTCGTGGTGATGCTTGCCGGTGCGGTCGCCGCCGGCAGCGCCGTCGTCGCGAAATGGCTCCTGGTCGGCCGGATCAGGGTGGGCGAGCACCCGCTCTGGAGCTCCTTCATCTGGCGGAACGAAGTGGTGGACACCTTCATTGAGCTGGTTGCTGCGCCGTGGTTCGCCAGGGCGGCCAGCGGCACCCCCGCCTTGGTCTGGTGGCTACGTGCGCTCGGCGCGAAAATCGGCCACGGCGCCTGGTGCGAGTCCTATTGGTTGCCGGAAGCCGATCTGGTCACCCTGGGCGAAAGCGCCACGGTCAACCGCGGTTGCGTAGTGCAGACTCACCTGTTCCACGACCGGATCATGGCGCTGGACACGGTTACCCTGGAAGACGGGGCGACCATGGGCCCGCACGGAGTCATCCTCCCGGCGGCCCGGATTGCCCGCGGTGGCACCGTGGGGCCGGCGTCCTTGGTGATGCGCGGGGAAACTGTTCCCGCAGGCAGCTACTGGATCGGCAACCCGGTCAGCCCCTGGAAAGGGCCGGCAGCGCAGCGGCCGGCCGCGCATTCGACGATCAACAAACCGAGTTCATGAGCATTAGCAGCGAAAACAACGTCTTGGATCCGTACACCCCGGGCCACGGCACCGATGATTACCGGGTGCAGCATTACGATTTGGACTTGGACTGCCGCCTGGCCAGCAACCGGTTGATCGGCAAAGCCGGCATCGAGGCCGTCGCGCAAACGAAACTGAAGTCGATCATGCTCAATCTGGAGGGTTTGCGCGCCGGGAAGATCGCGGTGAAGTCCGGCGGCAAAAACCTCCGGGTGGCCAAATACGCGCAACGCCAAGGCCAGTTGTTGATCAGCCTGGCCGAGCCGCTGGCGAAGGACCGCGCGTTCCACGTCGAGGTCCGCTACGAAGGAAACCCCGCGCCCTCGATGGGGCTCTGGGGCGATGTCGGTTGGGAGGAGCTCGCGGACGGCGTGCTGGTGGCCGGCCAGCCCACCGGCGCCCCCACCTGGTTCCCGTGCAATGACCATCCGAGCCAAAAAGCCAGTTTCCGGATCTCGGTGAGCACCGATGCGAACTACCGTCCGGTGTGCAACGGCACACTGATCGCGCACAGCAGCAAATCGAGCCGGGAAACCTGGGTCTACGACCAGCCGGAACCGATGGCGAGCTATTTGGCCACCGTGCAGATCGGCCGCTATCAGCTGTTCCCCTTGGCTGAGTTGCCCCGGGGCACGCACCGCGCACAGACCGGCCTGGTCCCGCTCTCCGTCGCCGCTCCGGCAGCACTCGCTGCACGCGTCGCCGCCGGGCTGGCCCAGCAACGCGCCATGATGGACACCTTCGAATTCTGCTTCGGCAGCTATCCGTTCCGCGGCTACACCGTGGTAGTCACCGACGACGAGTTGGACATCCCTTTGGAAGCCCAATCGGTGTCGATCATCGGGAGCAACCACTTGGCGCCCGGTTGGGAATCGCAGCGGCTGATTGCACACGAACTCTCGCACCAGTGGTTCGGCAACTCCCTGACGCTGCTCAGCTGGCAGGACATCTGGCTGCACGAAGGCTTCGCCTGTTATGCGGAATGGATCTGGTCCGAGGCCTCCGGCGCCGCCGATGCGCGCAGCCGCGCCGAGGCCGCGCACCGGAAACTTTCCGGCGAGGCCCAGGACCTGCTGATCGGCCGGCCCGGGCCCGCGGACATGTTCGACGACCGGGTCTACAAACGCGGCGCCTTGGCGGTGCACGCACTGCGGATCTCGCTCGGCGACGCGGCGTTCTTCGCCCTGCTCCGGGAATGGACCGGGAGGTTTGCCCACGGCTCGGTGTGCACCGCGGACTTCTTCGCCTTGGTTGAGGAGCTGAACCCGGGATTTTCGGCCGCCGGATTGCTGGACCCGTGGTTGTACCGGAGCGAGTTGCCGGCAATGCCCTGAGCCGGCGCGCCCAAAACCGGCCTGCGGCGCCTAACCGGACTGCACGGCTTGCGCCGCGACAAAACCTTCGGGCAGGCCGATCAGCTGGTTCGGGATGTCCACGATGCCTGCGGCCGCTGAGTCGATTCCGCTGATTCGGCCCTGCAGGCCGCTGCCTTCGGCTTTCGACCAGGCTTCCTTGCGGGACCAGATCCGGGCCCGTCTGGGCAGTCTTTCGGCTGCCGGCAAAGCTGCCAAATCCTGCCGCTCCGCAGCGCTGAGCACCAGGTCGTCGAAGCCCTCGAAGCCGACTGACGCGATCCATTCCAGATCCACCCCGAGCCGGCTTCCGGGCGCTGCGGCGGCACCCAGCAACAACCAGCCGCGACGGCTGGAGCTGCTCAACGAGATCGGCAACGCTTCGCCCTGAGCCGCGAAGCCGGGCCGGCCGTGGTCCAGCTCCGGACCGGTGCCGTGTTCCGGGCAGCTGTACCGCGGCGCCAATCCGGCCGGGTCCAGGTCGAACAGCGCGGCCGCGAAAATCCGCACGGCGGTCCGCCGCGCGATGAAGTCGCGGCGCAGTTCCGCGGTGGCGAAGCGCTCGGCCCGGACCGTTTCGGGGCCGTTGAGCCAGGCCGGCTCCGGTGTCACGCCGGCTAGTTGCACCGCTTGCAGGGCCACGCCGTCGAACCTCACCGGTTCACCGGTCATTAATCGGTGGTTCACTCCCCCACTCTATGGTCGGGACATGGTCGAAATGAAGCTCGCGCTGCCCGGATTCAGTGTTTTGGACGCCGACGACGACGATCCGGTGTTGATCGGCCCGGACGGCGTGGCGGTGGACACCTGGCGCGAAGGCTATCCCTACGACACCCGGCTGTCCCGTGAAGTCTACGAAATGGACAAGCGTCTGCTGCAGATCGAACTGTTGAAATTGCAGAATTGGGTCAAGGACACCGGACGGCGCATCGTGCTGCTCTTCGAAGGCCGGGACGCCGCCGGCAAGGGCGGCACGATCAAGCGGTTCACCGAACATCTGAACCCGCGCGGCGCGCGGGTGGTCGCGCTGGAAAAGCCCACCGAACGGGAACAGAGCCAATGGTATTTCCAACGTTACGTCTACCACCTGCCGGCAGCCGGGGAAATGGTGTTGTTCGACCGTTCCTGGTACACCCGTGCCGGGGTGGAGCGGGTGATGGGCTTCTGCTCCGAGGCGCAATACGCCGAGTTCCTCCGCCAGGCTCCGGCCTTCGAGAAAATGCTGGTCAACGACGGCATCGACGTGGTGAAGTTCTGGTTCTCCGTCTCCCGGGCCGAGCAGTTCACCCGGTTCACGATCCGGCAGGTCGATCCGGTCCGGCAATGGAAACTTTCGCCGATGGACTTGGCTTCCCTGGACAAATGGGATGCCTACACTGCGGCCAAGGAAGCGATGTTCCGGAAGACCGATACCCGGCATTCCCCGTGGACCGTGGTGAAGAGCAACGACAAGAAGCGCGCCAGGCTGGAGGCCATGCGCCATGTCCTGGCCCGGTTCGACTACCCGGGCAAGGACCACGACGTGGTGGGCACCCCGGACCGGTTGATCGTGGGCCGGGCCGCCGAACTTTCCACTCCGGGCGATATCGATTCATTCTGATTTTTTTCTGAATTTTTCCTGGACTTATTCTGAACGACTTCATTGGCCAGAAAATGGATTCTGCCAAAAATTCGGGTTAACGATTCACGAAGGAAACATAAAGATTCCATAAAGAGATCCGATGTTTAGTGAAACCTGTGCTTAGGATGTGATTGCCGCCCGGGGATGGCGTCAATCTTTCTTCCTGGAGAGATCATTTGATTCTCCTCGGGCGTGCTTTTGGAAACAATAAGTCACCAAAACTACCCTGAGGAAAAATTGCACCATGAGACGAATTGGGCTTCTCATCACGACCGCAACCCTGGCCGTCGGCCTGCTGGCCGGTACCGCTCCGGCCGCGAGTGCCGCCGGCGGAATCAGTTCGAACACCAAACACACCTTGGCCGACCTGCCGTGCGACGGCGTGCAGTACCCGGTGCTGACGTCGAAGAACGCATACACCGAAGCGGCGGGCACCACGGTCCGGTTGCCGAAGGGCGTGAAGAGCACACTGACCACGACGGACAGCACCACGACGATCGACCAAGTCCAAGATTCGTACACGCAGTCGGTCAAATTGGCCATCGGGCTGTCGCCTGAATTCACGAAATCGCTCAAGGGCAGCGCCGGAGCCGATTACACCTACACCCGGAGCACGACCTATACCAACGGCACCACGGTGGCCTTTTCGCAGAGCAATCAGATTTCGCTGACCGCTCAAGTCGACGGCCTGACCGCCACACCGACGTTCTACAAACTCCAAGGTTGGGGGGCCTACTGGAAGTGCGATGTCAACACCACCGCGCAAGTCAAGATGAGCGCGGATGACGCGGTGCGGATCGACATCGTAGAAGCCAGCGGCTGGGTTTTGGAGAAGAACGGGCAGCCGGCGAGCAAGAACGATTTCACCAGCAATTGATTGATACTCGAACACTACAAAGGATTTCCATGAAAAAGCGTATAATCGCCGTATTATCAATTGCTTTCGTAATGTTGTTCGCGATTGTTCCGACAGCTTCCGCAGCCGGCAAGATCGTCTTCAAGGAATACACCGATGAAGGAAAATATTACTTCTACTACCCAGAGGTTTGTTCGGTTTCCTGGAATTCAGCGCCAAGTTATGACGGCAGCACTGTGGGTGTGGCTTGCCCAGCAGGATATGGATTCAAGAGTTTCGAGGTCATTTACGGCTCCGGAGCTCCGGGCGGAATCATCGCCGACAACAAGTCAATGACATACGATGCCAACGGCCAAGACCACGTCTTCCCGGTAACCGTCGCACCGCATGCGTTTCCTGTTCCGCCCGCGATCGTCAACTCCTATTGGACTAACCTCAAGGTGATCCCGAAATTCTAGACGCTCGAGTCTAGGCCTTAGCTGAAAATCAGCGCCTGGGGCGCTCTCGATTCGTGATGAGTCGGGAGCGTCCCTGCTGTGCACCCCCGGGGCTGCCCGGCCCAGCCCGGCCAGTGATTCGGTTCAGCCCAATGATTCGGTTCAGCCCAGTGATTCAGCGAGCGAACGCAGTTCTTCGATTCCCCGGGCCGCTTCCAAGGCGCGCTCCAGCGCGGCGTCATGGTCCGGCCCGGCCGCTTGCAGGGCGGCCAAACCGGCCTCGGTGACTTCGGTATAGATACCGCGCCGGTCGTCGGCGCAAAGATAGCGGGACAAGAAACCGCGCATCTCCAGCCGGTTGACCAGTCGTGTGGTCGCGCTGCTGGACAAGGCCGCAGACCGGGCCCGCGACCGGACCTTGGCGATCAGCCTGGCAGCGCTGACCGCAGTGCTCGTGGTCTTCGCGGTCTTCGCCGCCAACCCGGTGGTCACGGTATCCGCGCTGGTTCTGATGGCCGGTTTCGGCTTCGGCACGGTACCCGGCCTGCAAATGCGGATCATGCACTTCGCGCAGGAGGCGCCCACGCTCGCTTCCGGCAGCAACATCGCCGCCTTCAACGTCGGCAATGCGCTCGGCGCCTGGCTCGGCGGTGTCGGCATCGGCGCCGGTTTGGGCTTCACCTCGCCAATCTGGATCGGCGCGATCCTCTCCGGCGCGGGACTGCTGGTGATCCTGGTGGCGGCCAAAGCTGCGGCACAGCGGCCGGCCCCGATTGCCGAAGCCGCTGCCCCGGCGCCGCTGCCGGCGCCCTGACCCGGTCCGAACCTCCGCCCGGATCATCCTGCACCCGGTCCCACTGAGTCAATGCATTCGGTGGGACCGACCGGTTCTGTCCCACCGGGCAGACGCACTCAGTGGGACAGAACCGCGATAGTGCCGGTCAAGAGTGCCGGTCAAGCTCAGCGTTGCACCGCTCCGAAGGCCTCGGCCGCAGCGGCAACGGCCGCAGCTTTGGCCGCGGTCGCATCCTCCGCGGTCAGGGTCCGGTCCGCGGCCCGGAAGCGCAGACCGAAGGCCAGCGACTTCTTGCCTTCGGCGACATTCGGTCCGCGGTAGTCGTCGAACAGCGCGACGTCCTCGAGCAACTCCCCGGCCCCGGAACGCAGCACTTCGAGCACCTCGCCGGCGGGCAGGCCGGCGTCGACCACCAGGGCTACGTCTTGGGTCGCCACCGGGAAAGTCGACAGCGGCTTGGCCACGATCACGTCCGCAGCAGCTTCGATGAGCGCCTCGGCGTCGAACTCCACGGCGACGGTCCGCGCCGGAAGATCGGATCCGGCCAGGAGCTTCGGATGCAGCTCGCCGGCGTAACCGAGCAATCCGCCGTCGCGCAGCTCCAAGCGCGCCGTCCGGCCGGGATGGAAGGCCTGGTGCTGGCCCTGGACCGCCACCAGGTCCACACCGAGCACCTCGGCGGCCAACCTGGCCACGTCGATTGCGTCCGCATAGTCCCAGACACGCGGCGTGTGCCCTGGCGCCTCGGGCGAATCATGCCCGGTGAGCACCGCGGCCACATGCAACGGCTGCTCCGGAATCCCGTCGTACAAGGCGTCGAGGACTTCGTCCGAAGGCTTCACGCCGAGCGGCGGAATCGACGCCGTGCCCATGGTCGAACCGGGCCGGAACACCGCGCCGGCTTCGAACAACGCCAGGTCCCGGAAACCCCGGGAGACATTGCGTTTGGCCACCTCGAGCAACCCAGGCAGCACCGAGGTCCGGAGGAAGCCGAATTCCTCGCTGATCGGATTCGCGAGTTTCACCGCCGGCACTTCGGCACCGGCCTCGGCCGCACCGAAGGTCCCGTTCATCGCCTTCGAAACGAACGGGTAGGCAAGCACCTCGGTCAGCCCGGAATCGGCGAGCGACTGGAGCATCAGACGGCGCTGTTGCTGCAGCCGGCTCAGACCACGGCCAGGCGGGGCAACAGGAAGTGTGGAGGGAATCTTGTCGTAGCCGACCAGCCGGGCAATTTCCTCGGCCAGGTCGTCCGGGGTCTCCAGATCAGGGCGCCAGGACGGCACGGTCACGCCGTAAATGCCGTCGGAAACCGAAACCGTCGCGCCGAGGTCCCGGAGCGTGCCTTCGATCTGTTCCGCGGTGAATTGGATGCCGACCCGGCGGGCCGGGTAGCCGGCTTCGAAGCCGATCGTAGCGGCCTGGAATTCCGGGAAGACATCGGTCCCGTGCGGGTCTGCGCTGCCGCCGGCCAAATCGACCAGCAAATCGACCGCACGCTGGGCGGCCACATCGGCGACCAACGGGTCCACCCCGCGTTCGAAGCGTTTGGACGCCTCGGAAGGCAACTTGTGCCGCCGCCGGCTGCGCGCAATGGACACCGCCTCGAAGTGCGCGGCTTCGATCAGCACATCCGTCGTGCTCGCGGAGACCTCGGTCGCCGCGCCG
The DNA here is from genome assembly GCF_031454135.1 of Arthrobacter russicus. Taxonomy (NCBI): domain Bacteria; kingdom Bacillati; phylum Actinomycetota; class Actinomycetes; order Micrococcales; family Micrococcaceae; genus Arthrobacter; species Arthrobacter russicus. Next base: position 3,258,678 of record NZ_JAVDQF010000001.1, on the reverse strand, counting down.
CCCATCACTCCGGCGATGCCGATCACGCCGGAATCGTCGGTGATCACCAGATCTTCGGCGTCGAGCGCGCGGTCCTTGCCGTCCAGGGTGCGCAACGACTCCCCCGCAACCGCCCGGCGGACCACGATCGGTCCGGAGAGCTGGTCCAGATCGTAGAAGTGCAGCGGTTGGCCGAGCTCCCACATCACGTAATTGGAAATGTCCACGGGCAGCGAAATCGAGCGGATTCCGGCCAGCCGCAACCGGGAGACCATCCACTGCGGAGTCGGGATCGACATGTCGATGCCCCGGACCACCCGGGCCACGAACCGGTCCGCCCCCGGCTTGCCGTAGACCGGAGTCCCGTCTTCGAGCCGCACCGGGTAGCCCTGTCCGTCCGCCGGCGCCACCACCGGCAAGGATGCAGGATCGGTGAACTCGGTGCCGGTGGCATGCGCATACTCCCGGGCGATGCCGCGGATCGAAAACGCATAGCCGCGGTCCGGGGTCACATTGACCTCGGCGGCCTGGTCGTCCAGACCGAGCAAGCCGTAGACATCGGTACCGGGTTCAGGATCCAAACCCCAGCTGGAAAGCACCACGATGCCGTCGTGGTCTTGGCCGATGCCGAGCTCCCGGGACGAGGCGATCATGCCGGCCGAGGTGTGGCCGTAGGTTTTTCGCGGCGAAATTCGGAAGTCGCCCGGCAGCACGGCACCCGGCAACGTCACGATGACTTTGTCGCCTTCGACGAAATTGTGCGCACCGCAGACGATGCCCTGCACGCCGTCGGGCGAGATCCCTTCGGCTTGGAGCGTTTGGGCCTGGCCCTCCGGCACGACCCGCACCTGGCACCAGTTGATGGTCTTGCCGTTGCTCTGCGGTTCTTTCACGATCGAGATCACTTGGCCGACCACGATCGGTCCGGAAAGCGAGTCGGTGGGCCGGTGCACGGCCTCTTCTTCCAACCCGACGCGGACCAGATCGGCCATCACGTCCTCGGCACTGGCCTCGGCGGGGACGGCGGCGAACTCACGCAGCCATGACAAAGGTATACGCATGATTAGACAACTCTCTCTTTCAAATCTGCATCCCGAAGTGCTGGCTGAAGCGGATGTCGCCTTCGATCATTTCGCGCATGTCGGAGACTTCGTTGCGGAACATCAGGGTCCGTTCGATGCCCATGCCGAAGGCGAAGCCCGAATATTCTTCCGGGTCGATGCCGGCGGCGCGGAGCACGTTCCGGTTCACCATGCCGCAACCGCCCCATTCGATCCAGCGCGGACCGCCCTTCGCGCCCGGGTGCCAGATGTCCAGCTCGGCGGAGGGTTCGGTGAACGGGAAGTAGTTCGGCCGCAACCGGATCTGCGCATCGTCGCCGAACATCTGCCGGGCGAAGTGCTCCAGGGTGCCACGCAGATCCGCCATGGTCAGGTTCTTGTCGATCGCCAAGCCCTCGAACTGGTGGAACACCGGAGTGTGCGTGGCATCGAGTTCGTCGGTACGGAAGGTCTTGCCCGGGCACAGCACGTAGATCGGCAGCTCGCGTTCGAGCATCGAACGGACCTGCACCGGCGAAGTGTGCGTGCGGAGCAGCAGATGCGCTTCCGGCGGCTCCACGAAGAAGGTGTCCTGCAATTCCCGGGCCGGGTGGTCCGGCTTGAAGTTCAGCGCGTCGAAGTTGAACCACTCGGATTCGAGTTCCGGGCCTTCGGCGATTTCCCAGCCCATCCCGACGAAGATGTCGCTGACCCGTTCCTGCAAGGTGGACAACGGGTGCCGGGCACCGGCCCGGCGGCGGCGTGGAGCAGCCGTGACGTCGACGGCTTCTTCGACCAGGATCCGTTCGGCAGCTTCGGCTTCCAGGATTTCGGTTCGCGCGGCGAGTGCCTGGTTGACCTGCCCACGGGCCGTGCCCATGAGCTTGCCGGCGGTCGCCTTGAGTTCCTTGGCGAGGTCTTTGATGCCGCGGTTGGCCAGGCTCAGCGGTGATTTTTCACCGGTGTGCGCCAACCGGGCAGCCTTGAGCTGCGCCAAATCGCCGGCCTCGGCGATCGCGGCGAGCGCGTTGCCAACGGCGAGCGCCAGGCCCGCCTCGTCGGTCGGTTCGGGGACGGCGGGGTCCGCCGGGAGTTGTTCGGTCATAGGAGAACGCACCTTGGTCGTGGGAATGCCGCCATTAGTCTATTCATTCCGACCGCCCAGCCGTGAATCTGCCATGCGGATCTGCCCGCCCGGGCAGCCGCCGCGGGCGGGCGGCTCGGCTTCGCGGTGAGCGGAAGCCGTCGCGGAGCACTGGGAAAGCCCAGCTCCGACGGTTAGCGTGGGAGTCATCAGCCCCACTGACAGGAGTTCCGATGGACCAGAACAACCCAATGGATCAGTACAGCCCGAACAACACCGTCACCGTGACCGGCCACGGACGGGCCAGCCAAGCCCCCGACGTGCTGACGCTCAATATCAGCGTGGAGGTCAGCCGCCGCACTTTGGTGGGCGCCTATCAGGATGCGGCCCGTTCGATGCAGGCGGTGCAGCAGGCTTTGGCCGCAGCCGACGTCGAACGCAAAGACAGCGCCACCAGCGGCCTTTCGCTGCGCTCCGAAACCGTATGGCAGGAGGACAAGGGCAATGTGGTCACCGGCTACACCTGCTCCAGCACCTTGACCGTCCGGATGGGCTTCAAGGACGGAGCTTCTGACAGCGCGCAGCAGGTGATTGCGAAAATCGTCGAAGCCGGCGGCAACGACGTCCGGCTCAACGGCTTGCAGCCGGAAATCTCCGATCCCGGCGAGGTCGCCGAACAGGCCCGGACCTTGGCTTGGGCCGATGCGGCCCGCAATGCCAACCATTTTGCCGAGTTGGCCGGCCGGAAACTGGGCCGGGTGCTGGCCATCTCGGAGGGTCAGGACACCGGCTCCGGACCGGTGCCGATGCGCCGGATGTCCTATGCCGCAGAGGTCGCGATGCCGATCGAAGCCGGCGAAAGCAGTGTCGGCGCGAGTGTCACCGCAACCTGGGAACTGGTCTGAACTGAGCCGCCGGAGCAGTCCACTGGGCCCGGCTAGGCCTTGATCTCCCGTTTGAGGATCTTGCCGGTCGGGCCCTTTGGCAGCGCTTCGACGATCCGGACCTCCCTCGGGTACTTGTAAGCGGCGATCCGGTCCTTGACGAAATCCCGGATTTCCTCCGCCAGCTGCTCCGGCGGTGCCGCACCGGGGGCATCGGCCTTGAGTGCCACCACGGCAATGATCTCTTCGCCGTGGTCCGGGTCGGGACGGCCGATCACCGCGGCTTCGGCCACCGCCGGATGCTGGTAGAGCACCTCTTCGACCTCGCGCGGGTAGACGTTGTAGCCGCCGCGCAGGATCATGTCCTTTTTGCGGTCCACGATGAAGTACACGCCGTCTTCGTCCTGCCTGGCCAGGTCTCCGGTGTAGAACCAGCCGTCCCGGATCGCGGCCGCCGTGGCCTCCGGGTTCCGCCAATACCCCTTCATCACATACGGCCCGGCCACCGCCATTTCGCCGACCTCCCCGGCCGCCACCGGCTCGCCGTCGTCGTTCATGATGCGCAGTTGCGCACCGCGCACTGCGGTGCCGATCGAGCCGGCTTTGCGGATGCCGTCCCGCTGGTTGAAGCTGACCACCGGAGACGTTTCGGACAAACCATAGCCCTCCAGGATCGGTGCCCCGAAAGCCGATTCGAACTCCCGGAGCACTTCGAGCGGCAGCGCCGCGCCGCCGGAGACTGCGACTTTCAAACTGGAAAGGTCGAACCGTTCCCGGTCCGGGACTCGCAGCAAACCGATGTACATCGTCGGCACGCCTTCGAAGATCGTGACCTGGTCCCGTTGGATGATCTCCAGGGCCTTGGCCGGATCGAAGCGCGGCAGCAAAGTGACCGTGGCTCCGGACATGATCGCCTCGTTCAACGCGCAGGTCTGGCCGAAGATGTGGAAGAACGGCAGCCCGCCGAAAATCACGTCGCCCACGCCGACATCATGCAGGCTCCGGGAGACCTCGGCATTGCCGAGCAGATTCGAATGCGTCAGCTCGGCCCCTTTGGGCCGCCCGGTGGTACCCGAGGTGTAGAGGATCACTGCAGTGTCGTCCCCCGCCGCCTCAGTGATCGGGCTGAGCGCTTCATGGCCGGACAAGGTCGGGATCAGCAAGGCGTCGATGCTGATCAGATCGGCTCCGGCCGCTTCCGCGCCCGGAGCCACCTCGGCCAGCACGCCTTCCCAAGCGAACACCAAAGAGGTCTGCGAGTCCTGCAGGTGGTACGCCACCTCGCGGGATTTGAGCAGCGGGTTGAGCGGTACCACCACCGCACCGTAGCGCAGGATGCCGTAGTAGACCACCGGCATTTGCGGGATGTTCGGGCTCACGATGGCTACCCGGTCGCCCTTGGCGATCCCTTTGGCCGCCAGCATCCCGGCGAGCTTCGCGCTCAACTGGTCCAGCGCCGCGTAACTGAGCTCGATGTCGTCCAGCTTGATCGCAATAGCGTCCGGGTGAGCCGCCGCGGAATTGCGCAGAATGCTTGCCACGTTCGGCATGGTGGTCTCCTTTGTCCACGGGACGTCCGGCGTCGACCGCCGCAAGCCCCAACCGGTGCGAATAATGTGCCCCTCATCACACAGCGTAACGACCTGGCCTGGCCGCCAGTTCCCTTCCCCGACTCCGCCGAGGGCCGGCCGGACACGGTTCGGCGAGCTTCCATGATTAGAACCCATTTTCTAATTTGCTTGAAATTGCATAGCATTTATGTTCGAATAACAGCATGCGATGGCAATCCCAGGACGTCACCCGCCAAATGGCTCTGGACCTGCCGGGAGGCCAATCCGGTGCGGCAGCAGCAGAGCACGCTGCCGCACCGCTCGGCCAAGCTGCGCTGTTGCCGATGCAAGGGTTTCTGCGCACGGTGCGGACTCCGGAGTTCGCCGGCGTGACCTTCCACGAAGTCGCCGCGAAATCCGTGTTGAACAAAGTCCCCGAGTCTTCCACGATGCCGTTCAGTTGGACGATCAACCCCTACCGCGGTTGCTCCCATGCCTGCGTTTACTGCTTCGCCCGGAAGTCGCACACCTACTTGGACTTCGACCCGGGGCTCGACTTCGATTCCCAGGTGGTGGTGAAGGTCAATGCGGTGGAGGTGCTGCGCAGCGAATTGGCCAGACCCGGTTGGGGGCGGCATCACGTGGCACTCGGCACGAATACCGATCCCTACCAACGCGCGGAAGGGCGTTACGCCTTGATGCCTGGAATCATCTCCGCGCTGGCGGACTCCGGCACTCCACTGTCGATCCTGACCAAAGGCACCCTGCTGGGCCGGGACATCCCGGCGCTCAAAGCCGCATCGCGGCAGATACCCATCGGCATGGGCATTTCGCTGGCGCTGACCGATGAGGCTCTCGGCAAGGTCATCGAACCGGGCACCCCCACGCCCAAGGCCCGGCTGGCGTTGATTTCAAAGCTGCGCGAAGCCGGACTCCCCTGCGGTGTGATGGCCATGCCGATCCTGCCCTGGCTCACGGACAGCGAAGAAGCTTTGGATTCGCTCTTCGGCGCATTGGCTGCCGCCGGGGCCACCGGCGTCACGGCCGGCGCAGTGTACCTGCGCAGCGGCACCCGGGATTGGTTCATGTCCTGGCTCGGTAAGAACTATCCGCAGTTGGTGCCCAAGTACCGCGGGCTCTTCGGCTCCGGATCATACGCGCCGAAGGAGTACCGGCAGTGGCTGGCGCACCGGGTCAACGCTGCCAAAGCCCGGCACGGCTTCGCCGGGACCCAGGCGTACATGCACCGAACGGTGCTCGATGCGCGGGTCGAAGAAGCCCGATATCCGGAAGGCAGCTTGCCGGAACCCGTGGAATCCGGGCGCTGGCCGGTGCGGGCTCCCCGGAGCCACCAGGACTCCGGCAGCCGGCCAACCGCCGGCACCGGACAGCGGCCTGGTCGGCGGCCCGGAAACGGGACACCCGGCCAGACCGCCGAACCGATGCTTTTCTGAATGCTCTGCCGGCCGGGAAGGCCCGTCGGTTAGCCGCTCTTGCGGCGGAACTCACGCTTCGTCGCGGCTGAAGCGTGTGCGGTGCTGATTTTGGTGTTCTGCGAGGCTTCTACGGTTGCGTGGTGCTTCGCGTTCTTCTTCTCCAGTGCTTCCCGAAACTTACGTTTCGTGTCTTCACTGGCCGATTGCTCGCTGGCCGAATGGTCCTCCGTGGAAGCGTTCTGATCCTGCCCCGATGCTGACATCTGGCTCTCCTTGCTTGAAACTGCCGGCTTCCGACCACTGCCGAAAAGACAAGTCTGGCACAGTTCGGGTCCGGGCACATATGCTGGCAATCCTGGTCGGGCGCGGGATAGGCTCGGCACATGGTCAATAGCGTCGCCTTCGAACAAATTGCTCCGGTCTTCCCCGTGCTCGACGTAGAGCGGTCGATCAGGCATTACGCCGCCTTGGGCTTCGAGGTCGCCAAATACGACGGCGATGAAGATTATGCCTACGCCAAACTCGGCAACATCCGGATCCACTTGTGGCAAGCTCCGGGCATCGACCCGGAAACCAACTTTTCCTCGGCCTTCATCGAAGTCGACGATGCGGATGCACTGGCGGCCCAGTGGAAAGCGGTATCGGATGCTGCCGAGATCCGCTGCCCCACGAGCCTGCCGGTGGATACCGAGTACGGATTGCGCGAAGGTGCCCACGTGGACCCGGACGGGAATCTGATGCGGTTCGCGCACAAAATCGCTTGATCCCGGGTTCGGACTTCAGCCCCGGGTGAGCCGGACGAGTTCGGCCACAATCGGACCATCCGCCGGAATCCACGGCAGCGCACGCAACGGCTCCGGGTCGGCCAAATCCAGCCAACGCAACTCGTCGTGGTCTTCCAGTGCGGTCGGAACTCCGGATTCGATCTGCACGAACCAGACCCGCATGACCGCAGTGCCCGCGAGCGGCCATGCCGGGAGGCCCGGTGCGGCCAATTCGGCACCGGCCCGAACCGTGATTCCGAGTTCCTCGAGGAGCTCCCGATGCAGCGCAGCAAGCGCTTCCTCGCCGGGCTCGACCTTTCCCCCCGGGAACTCCCACATCCCGGCCAGAGCCTCCGGAGCACTTCGCCGGCCGACCAGAATCCGGCTCGGCGCAGCGAGGTCATCCACGATCGCGGCACCGACGATCAGCTTGGCCGCGGTATTGCCAGCACTGGCCGAGTTCACCGGCCACCATGTTTCGTCGTCACGACACCAGTTTACGGACCGCGACGTGATGGAATAGAGGCGCACTCACCACCTCGGAAAGATCCCTCCCCCATGCAACAGCATCCGCAGCACGGATATTCACCCCGTCACGTCGCCCTGGCCATCGCTTCGCTCGCCATGGGCGGATTCGGCATCGGCACCATCGAGTTCGCCATGATGGGCCTGCTGCCCAATGTCGCCGAAGGCGTCGGGGTGAGCATTCCGGACGCCGGGCACTTGATTTCCGCCTACGCCCTCGGCGTGGTGATCGGCGCTCCGGTCTTGGCCGCGGTCGCCGCCAAGCTGCCGCGCAAAAGTGTGCTCCTGGCCCTGATGGGCCTGTTCACGCTGGGGAACTTCTCGTCCTTCTTCGCGAACGACTTCTGGTCGCTTTTCATCACCCGGTTCATCTCCGGCTTGCCGCATGGCGCCTTTTTCGGGGTCGCGGCCGTGGTTGCGGCGTCACTGGTCGCGCCCAGCAAACGCGGCCGGGCCATCTCCATGGTGATGCTCGGCCTGTCCATCGCCAATGTCATCGGCGTCCCCGCGGCGACCTTCCTCGGCCAGCAATTCGGCTGGCGCCTGCTCTTCGTCCTGGTCGCCCTGATCGGGGCACTGACCGTGCTCTGCATCTGGATCTCCGTGCCGGCCCAGCCCGCCGCAGTCGGCGCATCGATTCGCGGCGAGCTCGGTGCACTCAAACGGGTGCAAGTCTGGTTGGCGCTGCTGATCGGGATCGTCGGCTTCGGAGGCTTTTTCGCGGTGTACGCGTACATCGCGCCGACCATGACCGAAGTCACCGGGCTGGCCGCCGAATGGCTGCCGCTGGTGGTCGCGCTGTACGGCATCGGGATGGTGTTGGGCAATATCGTGGGCGGGCGGTTGGCGGACCGTTCGGTGATGGGCAGCATCTACCTCATGATGGGCGTGATCGCCGTCGTCCTGTTGGTGTTCAGCGTCGCGGTCCACCAAGTTTGGTCCGCACTCCCGCTGGTGCTGCTGATCGGTGCCTCCGGCTCGATGCTGGTCCCGGCCTTGCAGACCCGGTTGCTCGACGTTTCGCCCGGGGCGCCGTCGTTGGCCTCCTCGATGAACCACTCCGCACTGAACATCGCCAACGCGCTGGGGGCGTTCCTCGGCGGCCTGGTCATCGCCTGGGGGTGGGGCTATGTGGCGCCCGCGCTGGTCGGTGCCGGGTTGGCGGTGCTCGGCCTGGGCATAGCCCTGCTGAGCGGCCGGGTCGATCGGGCCGCAGCGCGCAGCGCCGCGGAGTCCCGGGAACGACTCAACCAACCGAGCCGGCACTGAGGCTCGCCACTACCGAGAACGCGTTGGAGGCGGCCAAGCCGAAGATCACGTCGACCTTTTCCGCGCCGCGGGAAAAACTGCGTCCGGTGGCGTCGGCGAGCGGCCGGTCATTGGCCGGAGTGAAACCGGCGGCGGTCAGCGAGGCGGTGTAGAAATCGAACACTGCCGCCTGGTCCAAGCCGGTATCCACATTCATGGTCGCCGCATACATCGGCTCGATCAGTTCCAAGGACCGCTTGGTCACCGTGCTCTGCGGCGGTGTCTGGAGCAGTGCGGACGGAAAGTTCTGCGTCGCCGACGGCGTCGCCGAGCTCGTTGCACTGCTCGGAGGCACCGTAGAAGCGGCGCCTCCACTGGATGCATTGTTGCCGCAAGAGCTCAACACCAAAACCGCCGCAACCGCAGCTGCCAGCAGCGTGGCCTTGCCGAAAATCGAATTTTGCACAGTCTTCCCCCATCAGAGCTTCGATGCCGTTCCGGAACGGCCGGTTACCTTGGCTCAACCGGCAAACCGCACAAATGGTTCCGCTTGCGGTCGCTTCGTTACCAGGCAGAAACCGGGTGCCCGGGGCGCTGCTCAGGATGCAGGCCGATCGGGACCGGTGCCGATTGGCTCCGCGGCCTCGGTTGCGCTGAAGATATCCGGTTCCAAATAGATGACTTTGGCAATCGGCACGGCTTGGCGGACCCGACGTTCGGCATCGTTGATCGCCTGGGCGATGGCGGCCCCGGTATCCGAATCCGGCACCGCGATCTTGGCCGCCACGAGCAATTCCTCCGGACCCAAATGCAGGGTTTTGAGGTGGATGATCCGGCTGACTCCCGGGCCCAGCAAAGCGTCCTCGATGGCAGCCACATGCTCCGCGGTGGCGGACTCGCCCAGCAGCAGGGACTTCGTCTCGATCGCGAGCACTACCGCAACCAGGACCAGGAGTAGGCCGATCAAGGCAGTGCCGACCGCATCCCAGATGCCGTCGCCGGTCAGCAACGTCATCGAGACGCCGAACAGCGCGAAGAGCAAGCCGAGCAACGCCGCCGAATCCTCCAACAGGACCACCGGCAGTTCGGGGGCCTTGGCGGTCCGGACGAACGAGAACCAGGAGCGCCGCCCGCGGCTGCGATTCGATTCCCGGATTGCGGTCCGGAAGGAAAAGCCTTCCAAGACGATTGCTCCGACCAGCACGGCCAAGGGCACCCACCACCAAGGTCCTTCGAAACCATGCGGGTCGTGGAACTTCTCCCCGGCTTCGTAGAGCGCGAACAGCCCGCCGACGCTGAACAGCACGATGGAAACAATGAAGGCATAGAGATAGCGTTCCCGGCCGTAGCCGAAGGGGTGTTCCGGGCTGGCCTGGCGTTTGGCGCGTTTGCCGCCCAGCAGGAGCAGCAGCTGGTTCCCCGAATCCGCCACGGAGTGGATGGATTCGGCCAGCATCGACGATGATCTGGTCAACAGGAAGGCCAGGAACTTCAGCACTGCAATGGCCAGATTCGCCGAAAGCGCCGCAATGATGGCCTTGTTTCCGCCTTCGGTGGACATCTGGGTTCTCCTCGGTGATCCTGCGGCCGCAGCAGCATCCGCAATGTTTTTGTGACTTTCGGCCCGGTCGCCACACCCGACACGCCCCAAATCGTTACTCGCAGCAAGCATACGCAAAGCAGCCGGACAGGCGTAGCGTTGAATCCGTCAGCTCTCTATGAAGGAGGAGTCATGGGTTTCATTAGTTGGATCATTCTTGGCCTCATTGTTGGCGCGATCGTCAAAGCCGTCATGCCCGGCAAAGTGACCGGTGGCTGGATCACCAGCCTGGTGCTGGGCATCGTCGGCGCAATCGTCGGCGGCTGGATCTCCGGTCTGGTCTTCGGCGGCAATGCGATTTCCGGATTCTTCCATCTCGGCACCTGGATTTTCGCGATCATCGGCGGCCTCGTGGTCGCCGGCATCTGGGGCGCCATCACCGGGCGGAAATCCCACGCCTGAACCGATTTTCCGTTAGCAACACCCACCTACGCCCGTCCAATTCACTGGTTCAGTGGGCACCGACGTCCTGGCCCCTGAACCGTCGAATCGGACGGGCGTGGCTTACGGGTTGGGTGCAGACGTTTTGGCGGGCTACCGGCCGGGAATCCTCAGCCGCGCTGTTGTGCCCGGGCGCTGGCGTAGAGGCACACGGTGGCCGCGGTGCCGACATTGAGGCTTTCCGCCGCACCGTAGACCGGGACCGCAACCCGGTAGTCCGATGATTCCAATTCCGCCGTGGACAGGCCTTGGGCTTCGTTGCCGAACAGCCACAGGCTCGGCTTCTCCAACCAGTATCCGGACTCCGGGGTTTCCTGGTCGAAGCTGCGCGCGGCCGATTCGTCTTGCAGCTGATCGAGGTTGAGCGCTCCGTAGCCGTCGGCGGCCAGCACTCCGATGCCCGCGGCCCGGCATTGTGCGGCCACCTCGGCCACCTCGGCGCCGAGCACCACTGGAAGGTGGAACAACGAGCCCACCGTGCTGCGGACCGCTTTCGGGTTGTAGACATCCACGCTCGAAGCGCTGAAGATCACCGCGTCCGCCCCGGCGGCGTCCGCAGCGCGGAGCACGGTACCGGCGTTGCCCGGATCCTGGATCCGGCAGAGCATCGCGATCAGTTTGGGCTTGCGGCTCAGCACCTCGGCCAGCGGCACATCCACGAATCGGCAGACCGCCACGATGCCCTGCGGGTGGACGGTGTCGGTCATCGCGGCCAGAACGAGTTCGCTGGCGATCCGGATGCTCAGCAGGCCCTCGGCGAGCTCTTCGAATTCCGGGTACCGGTCCAGGCATTCCCGGCTCGCGTAGACCTCGTCCACCACTACGGTGCCGCCGGCGGCCAGGCATTCCCGGTGCGCTTTCAGCGCTTCCCGCACCGCCTGCGGCCCCTCGGCCAGGAATTGCTTCCGCCGGGTACGCGAAGGGCGCCCTGCCAGCTTGGCCACGTCCTTCACCCGGTCTGCACCGGGGTTGGTCATGGGGATTGCTGGCGGGCGCCCGTCGTCGTTAGTCACTCGAAAACCATAGCGCACCTAAGCTGCGCCGTAGTCTGCAGACTAGCTGGCCACCGGTGCGGAAGTGTCCGCGGGCAAGGCGTCTTTGGCCAATTTGACCAGGCCGGCGAAAGCAGCGGCGTCGTTCACGGCCAATTCGGCGAGCATCCGGCGGTCGACCTCGATCGAAGCGGCCTTCAGGCCCTGGATCAGGCGGTTGTAGGTGAGGCCGTTGGCGCGGGAGGCAGCGTTGATGCGCTGGATCCAGAGGCGACGGAAATCGCCCTTGCGCTTGCGGCGGTCAGCATAGCTGTACACGAACGAGTGCAGCAGCTGCTCTTTTGCCTTGCGGTACAGGCGCGAACGCTGTCCACGGTAACCTTTTGCGCGTTCGAGGATGACCCGACGCTTCTTGTGGGCGTTTACTGCCCGCTTCACACGTGCCACGTGCGTACTCCTTTTGGTAATGCTCTCAAGCTCTGATCAACTGCACTTCAACCGAAGACTTGCCTGAGAAGGCGTTTGGGTATGGCCGTCGGAACGGCCGGGTTGAATGAGTTAGATGCCCAGCATCTTCTTGATGTTCTTGGCATCGGCCGGGGCAACCGTCTTGTCTGCGGCAAGACGACGGGTCAGCGTCGAAGGCTTGTGCTCCAAGTAGTGACGGCGGTTCGCCTGCTGGCGCTTCAGCTTGCCGCTGCCGGTCAGCTTGAAGCGCTTCTTGGCGCCGCTGTGGGTCTTCATCTTCGGCATGGGAACCGATCTCCTTACATCTCCACCGGCATCAGCCAGTAGTTCTCAGGCAGCAACCCGGCGGGCTGCTGGCGATTGTTTTGTTGACGCGCTCCGTTGCCGGAACAGTCAGCTCTTCGGTGAGTCTTTGGGTTCTGCTTTCGCCGCCCGGCTGGTTGCCGGCTTGGGCGTGGCAGGTTTGGCCGCAGCGGCCGGCTTGGCCGCTGCAGGCTTCGGCACAGCCGGCTTTGCCGGAGGCTTCGGCATTGCCGGTTTGGCTGCTGCCGCCGGCTTCGCCGCCACCGGTTTGGCCGTCGCTGCGGGCTTGGCCGCGGCAGCCGGCTTGGCGGCCGCCGGGCTCTTTGCCGCGGCAGGCTTGCTCGCCGGCTTTTCCGCAACCGGTTCAGCTGCAGCCTCGGCTGCGGCTTCGTCCTTTTTACGATCTTGCTTCGACTCGGCTTCTGCCACGTCTTCGGCGATCTCCGCAGCCTGCGCAGCGGCGGCATCGGCCGCAATCGCCGGATCGGCGGCAACCGACTCGACGACCTCTTCGGCAGCCGGGCTGCCCAGATTCAGACCGTCCGGCAGCAGATCCGCAAGGCTCTGCGTCATCGGACCGGCGCCGTTCTTGACATCCAGCTTCGCGGATCCGTCCCGCACTGACCCGTCTTTGCCTGCCGCGTTCTGCGCTTTCGCTTCGGCTCGCTGGGCTTCCCGGCGTGCCTCGGCCTTGGCTTCCGCTTTGTTCTTCAAAGGCCCGATCACCATGACCATATTGCGGCCGTCGATCCGCGGAGTGGACTCCACGGCGCCGACTTCGGCGACGTCCTCGGCGAACCGGTTGAGCAGGCGGATGCCCATTTCGGGGCGCTGCTGCTCACGGCCGCGGAACTGGATCATGGCCTTGACCTTGTCGCCGGCACCGAGGAAGCGCAGCGCGTGGCCGGTCTTGGTCTCGTAGTCGTGCTTGTCGATCTTGAGCCGGAAGCGGATTTCCTTCAGAACCGTATTGGTCTGGTTCTTCCGGGCCTCACGCGCCTTGACCGCGGCTTCGTACTTGTACTTGCCAAAATCCATGAGTTTGCACACCGGCGGCTTGGCCATCGGTGCTACCTCAACCAGATCCAGGTCCGACTCAGCGGCCAGGCGCAGGGCATCCTCAATACGGACAATGCCAACTTGCTCGCCTGCTGGTCCTACCAACCGCACCTCGGGGACGCGGATCCGATCATTGATTCGTGGCTCGCTAATGTGTGACTCCTGTAAGTTCTACGTAGGTATCAGACACCGGGCATAAGAGAAGGCCTCCGACTGCCGGTGCAATCGAAGGCCTCGTAGATACGGCTCGCCTCCGGGATGTTCCCGGAGGGCCGACCTGTTACCCGGCAACTCCGCTGCGCGAAAACCGCGTGCGGGTCGATAGGTGGGAGAGTGCTCCGCTTGCAAGCTGAAACCCCGCATCCGGTCGCGGTTTTACCCACGATTGAATAACGACTTCCAGCCGGTCTATGACAAGCTTAGCAGTATGAGCAGCTTCGACCGTAATCCAGAGTCCGCCTCCGCGCCCACCGAACCGGCTTCCGCCATCCGGGACATCGCCGAAGTGCCCGCCGTCGAAGTGATTACGACGGCGGCGGTCCACTTGATGAGCGCAGCGGCGGTCAAGGTCGGGCTGGCCGAAGGGCCGGACGCCGAATCGCTCAAAGATCTCGACGAAGCACGCAAACTGATCACCGCCCTGGCCGGATTCGTCACCGCGGCCGCGCCCGAAATCGGCAGTCAACACGCCGGACCGTTGCGTGACGGGCTCCGTTCGCTGCAATTGGCCTTCCGCGAGGCTTCGATCATCCCGGACGCTCCCGGCCAGGGACCCGGCGAGAAGTTCACCGGCGCAGTCAACTGACCGGTGGACGCGCCGCGCCATTCCGCCCGGCCGCTCATTCGAGGCCCAGCTGCGCAGCCCAGTTGCGCATCACGGCTTCGAAGTACACCCGATTGTCCGTGACCGATCCGACGAAATGGCCGAACAGTTCGAAACTGATCAGGCCGAAGAGATGGCTCCAGGCGGCAACGCCCACGCTGATCTGATCGGCGTCCAAAACTCCGCCGAAGAATTCGCCCAGCCTGGCAGCCAGCAGATCCCGCTCCTGCGGCCAGCCGTCCGGCGGAAGCCGCAGCCCGACGCCTTCGGCACCGGCGACGCTCGTCAGCATCAGCCAGCCCACCCGCCCGGCCGGCTCGACCGTCTCCTGAGGTGCCTGGTATCCGGGCACCGGAGAACCGTAGATCAACGCATAACGATGCGGATTGGCCAAAGCCCAGTCCCGGCTGCCGTGGCACACGGCGAGGAAACGCGCCAGCCGGTCGCCGCCGGCTGCGGCGTCGAAATGCTGCTGGGCAGCCTCGGCAAGCTCGTTGTAGGAACGGATGATCAGCGCGGTGAGCAACGCCTCGGCGCTGGGGAAATAGCGGTAAATCGCCGACGAAACCATGCCCAGCTCCCGGGCAATCGCCCGCAAAGACAGCTCGGAAGCGCCTTTGGCCTGCAACTGCGCGTCGGCCAGGGTCAAGATTTCGGCCAAGACTTGTTCCCGGGCGCGGGCCCGGACGCCACGCGCCGTCGGCTGGGCCGTTTTCTGCTCTACCATGCCTTCATTCTGACATTTGAGATCACTTGAGACAAATGTGAGCAGTGATCTTGCACTTTTCCAAACCGTCCATTATCGTCATTTCAGAGAGCACCGCTCACACAAACTGGGAACTTCTCGCTAGGAGACATCATGGCCAAACAATTCATCCTCGGAGCCGGCCTGATCGGCGCCGAGCTCACCCGTCAGCTGCTGGCATCCGGCGACGAAGTGACGGTCGGAACCCGACGCGGCACGGTTTTGCCCGGCGCTGCCGCGACGGCACTGGACGCAAGCGATGCCGATGCGGTCCGAACCGCAGCGATCGGTGCGGAGACGATTTTCGTCTGCACGAATCCGCCGTACCCGAACTGGGCCGAGGAATGGCCGCCGATCGGCGAGTCGGTCATGGTTGCCGCCCGGGAGACCGGAGCCCGGTTGGTCTTGATGGGCAATCTCTACGCGCATGGGATCCCCGACGGCCCGATGACCGCGAGCACGCCGTTCCGGCCGGCCGATCGCAAGGGCCAGATCCGGGCGGAGCTTTCGGACGCGATCTTCGCGGCACACCGGCGGGGCGAAGTCCAGGCGACCGAGATCCGGGCCAGCGACTACTTCGGGCCGGGCGCGGGCGGCGGCACCGCACATTTGGGCACCGAGTTCTTCGCCCCTTTGCTGGCCGGCAAGACCGCCTGGGTCGTTGGCAATCCCCGGCTCCGGCACAGCTGGGCCTTCCTCCCGGACATCGCGGCGACCCTGGTGGCGGCAGCCCGAACCGAATCCGCCTTCGGCCGGGCCTGGATCACACCGCATTCCACTGATCTGGACCGCAAGAGCATTGCCGGCCTGCTCGCCCGGCGCACCGGCACGACCGGCCGGGTGGTCGGCATTCCCAGCTGGGCGTTGCGCGGGATCGGCGCCTTCAGCGCCCAACTGCGTGAGGTCGCGGCGAGCAGCTACCAGTTCACGCACGAATTCATCGCCGACTCGAGCGAGACCGAAGAACTCCTCGGCCTGCGGGCCACTCCTTTGGACGCCGCCTTGGAGGTCACCCTGGCTTCGCTCAAGCAGTAGCCGCCGGGCCGGCCGCACAACGCTCAGTCGGCGCGCTCGGCCGCCGCTCCGGCCGAGCGCAAGCGCACGCCTCGGGCAATCAGCCCGCTCACCGCCAACACCGCCGAAATCACGCCCACCGTGCCGAAACCGGCCCACGGGCCGACCATGTCGATCGCCGCTCCGGCCAGCGGCGCACCCATCGCATTGCCGAGCGTGATCGAGGAGCCGAACCAGCCCATCGCCTCGCCGCGGCGTTGCTCCGGCACCAGATCGGCGATCCATTCCGACGTCGAGGAGAGAGTGGGCGCGGTCAGCAGTCCCGGTGGAATGCTCAGCAGCGCCACCGCCCAGGTTTCACTGGCGAAACCCATCGGGACAGTCAGCACGGCCATCGCGGCAAGCAGCCAGAGCGGATTCACCTTCCGGTGCAACGACCCGTAGACCAGTCCCCCGACCAGCGAAGCCCCGGCCCAGACCAGGAAGACGATGCCGATCTGGTTCTGCTGCCCGTGTTCCCGAAGCACTCCGACGATGCCGACGTCGGTACCGCTGAGCGTGATCCCGGTGCCCACCGCGGCGGCCAGAACCGACAGGATCGCGATGTTCATCCAAGACAGGCTGTCCAACATCCGGTCGGCCATGCGCCGGAACCGTCCGCTGTCCGGCAAGGGCACTCCGGCAGCCGCTTCCGCCGGAGCCAACTCCTCGAAGGACTCGGTGGTTTCGGCAGCGTACTCTGCCGCATCCAGGTATGCCCCGGGTTGGCCGCTGCGGGTAGGCGGATTGAACCAGAAGAGGAACAACCCGGCCAAGGAACCGGCAATCCCGATCGCGATCAGGGCCGCATACGTGTTCACGGTGGCCAAGGCGACACCTGCAGCCGGGCCCACCATGAAGGTGAGCTCGGTGCCGATCGAATCCAAGGCGTATCCGGTCCGCCGCTGCTGGGCCGAGACCATCACTCCCATGGCCTGACGGACCAGGGTGAAAATCGGGACCGCCAAGGCACCGCCGATCATGGCGGCGACGATCAGGAGCCAATACGGCAGGAACGGCGCAATCGACCACACTACGACTTCCGCGATGATCGAAGCCACCAGCGTCCGGCGCAATCCGTTCTTGTCCAAGAGCCTGCCCCGCCACGGACCGCCGAAGGCAATCCCGATGGTCACCGCGGCAGTGACTCCGCCGGCGGCGACATATCCCAGCCCCAGCGTATTGACCACGTGCAGCGTCAGCACCATACCGGCCGCAGCGTGCGGGACCCGGGCCAGCATCGCGACGATCAAAAGCCGCCGAATCGCCGGAACGCTCAAAAGCGCGCGGTACTGGCCGAAATCCACTGCGGTCCACCTTCACTGTGCTCGGGCGGCGATCGGCTGCCCCGCAGTGCCGTCGACGCTATCTTCCGTAATGCGGACCTTCGGGGTCCATTGCTGTTTCACTGCTTGCGCTTTGCACGCTGACTTCCAAAGAATCAACCCGCTCGGCAAAGATCTCATTCCCGGCCAAGGCTTCCTGGGCCAGGGAGACGAATCCGTTGAGGAATTCCGATCTCAGCCCTGGACGAAGCAGCAATACCAGGCGCAACTCCGGGCCGGCGCCACCGCCCGAATACACCGTTCCGTCGACCCCCGTCGAGCGGATTCCGGTGCCGGGCAGCAAGTCCATGCCGAGCAAAAAACCGGGTTCTGCAGCAGCTGCTGCCAGACCACCCAGTCTATCGCCGCGCGCCGACATTTCCAGCGCCGCTTCGGCCAGCAACCGGCGCACTTCGGCGTGCAGCTGCGCGTCTGCGTAGCTCGGCGTCCACGGACGTTGCTGGGCCAGCGCCCACAGGCCCGGGCGGCGCACCACGAAGGTGGTTGCCGCACCCGGGTCCAGCACCATCAGCTGGGCCGCCTCGGCGACCGCGGAGAGCGCGGCCCGCGGGGCGAATACCGCCACCGGCCGGGCTTGCGGGTGCCAGGCCGTGAGATTCTCCGTCGTGCTGAACACCGGGAGCGCGCGTCTGCCATCCGGGGCGAGCACGGTCACCAGTGCCATTTCGGACTCTTTGTCGCCGTGCAGATGCCCGCTGTCCGCTGCCTCCGGAACCGGTTCCGCACCGCTTCCGGCCAGCTCGGTCGCAGTAGCGATGATCGGCACGAAGACCCGGGCGGCAGCCAGGCTCGCCATGACGTCGGCCTCGGTCCCGGTTCCGGCCCGCAGCGCCGCATGGGCCAGCCGGAAACCCTCGTCCTGGCTGCCGTCGTCGGCGTCGAACCGGTGATAGGGCCGGGCCCCGTCGGGTTGCGCCAGATCCCGGCCGGACCAGGGTTGGCCTGCGGTATCGGCAGTACCGCCGGCGCCGCGCAGGGCTGCCGCGATATGCGGCGGCAGCGCCGGCTGCCCGGTGCTCATCGGCGTCCGGCGACGTCCAAGGCCTGGGGCAGGGTGAACGCCCCGGCGTAGAGGGCTTTGCCCACGATCGCCCCCTCCAGGCCGAGCGGTACCAGCTCTCTGAGCTGCGCCAAATCGTCCAGGCTGGAGATGCCGCCCGAAGCCACCACGGGCTTGTCGGTCCGCTCCAGCATTTCGCGGAGCAGTTCGAGGTTGGGTCCACGGAGGGTGCCGTCCTTGGTCACATCGGTGACCACGTACCGGGCGCATCCGGCATCTTCCAAGCGGGCGAGCACTTCCCAGAGGTCCCCGCCATCCCGGGTCCAGCCCCGGGCGGCAAGCGTGGTCCCCCGGACGTCCAAACCGACCGCGATCTTGTCGCCGAAGCGGGCGATCGCCCGGGCGGTCCATTCCGGATCCTCCAACGCGGCAGTTCCCAGGTTGATCCGTGCGGCGCCCAGAGCCAAAGCGCCTTCCAGCGAAGCGTCATCCCCGATGCCGCCGGACAGTTCGACTTTGACGTTGAGCTGCGCGACTACTTCACGGAGCAATTCGAGGTTCGAACCCCGACCGAATGCCGCATCCAAGTCGACCAGATGGACCCAGTCCGCACCATCGTGCTGCCAGGCGAGGGCGGCGTCGAGCGGCGCGCCGTAGCTCGTTTCACTGCCGGCTTCGCCTTGCACCAGGCGCACAGCCTGGCCATCGGCGACGTCGACGGCAGGCAGGAGTTCGAGAATGTGCTCGGTCATGGTTCCTCGGGTTCTTTCTTCGGGTTCCGGCTATTGGGGGTTGATCGTGAACAGATATGCGGCGACGAAGGCCAAAACCGCGACCAAGGCGAAGCAGACCGGCACCCAGCGCGGCACCTTCTGCTGCCAGAAAGCGATCACCCCGCCGATCATCAAACCGCCCAAGCCCATCAAGAGGAGCGAGATCATTCAGTTACCTGCTTCCGTTCGGAAATCTTCAGTGAGCCGACCCAATTGCGCAGCAATCGGGCACCGGCATCGCCGGATTTCTCCGGATGGAATTGGGTGGCGCACAGCGGACCGTTCTCCACCGCTGCAATGAACTTGGCGCCGTGCTCGCTCCAGGTGACTTTGGGTGGACGCATTTTCGGCTGGGTCACGTCGAAGTCCCATTTCTGCACGCCATAGGAGTGCACGAAGTAGAACCGCTCATCCCGGATGCCATCGAACAGCATGCTGTCTTCGGGCGCTTCGACGGTGTTCCAGCCCATGTGCGGAACCACCTCGGCCGGCAGCAGTTCCACCGTGCCCGGCCATTCGCCCATGCCGGGTTCCGAGTTGCCGTGCTCCACCCCGTTCTCGAAAAGCACTTGCAGGCCGACGCAGATCGCCAGCACCGGCCGGCCGCCGGCGACCCGTCGCCCGATCATCCGGAGCGCGTCGACCTGGCGCAGCTCCTTCATCACGGTGGCGAAGGCGCCGACGCCGGGCACGACCAGTCCATCGGCTTCCAGGACGTCGTGCGGAGCAACACTCAACGTCACCTCGGCACCGGCACGTTCCAGGGCACGGACCGCGGAACGAACATTTCCGGAGCCGTAGTCGAGGACCGTTACCGTGGGTTTCACAACAAGCCCTTGGTGGACGGGATTCCGTCGACCCGGGGATCCGATTCGATCGCAGCCCGCAACGCGCGGGCGAAAGCCTTGAACTGCGCCTCCACGATGTGGTGCGGATCGCGTCCAGCCAGAACCCGCATGTGCAAGCAGATCTGGGCGTGCAGGGTGATCGCTTCGAAGACGTGGCGGGTCAAGGAACCGGTGAAATGACCGCCGATCAGGTGGTATTCCTGGCCCGCCGGTTCACCGCCATGCACCAGGTAGGGTCGGCCGGAGACATCGACCACAGCGTGTGCCAAAGCCTCATCGAGCGGCACGCTCGCTTCGCCGAAACGACGGATGCCGGCTTTGTCGCCCAAGGCCGTCCGCAGAGCTTCGCCGAAGCTGATCGCCACGTCTTCGACCGTGTGGTGCACATCGATGTCCGTATCGCCGCTGGCCCGCACGGTGAGGTCGATCAGCGAGTGCTTCGACAACGCCGTGAGCATGTGGTTGTAGAACGGCACCGTGGTTTCGATCTCGGACTGGCCGGTACCGTCCAAATTCAGTTCCACCAAGACGGAAGACTCGGAGGTGCTCCGTTCCAGCCGGGCAATGCGCGAGCTCATGGCAATCCTTTGTCGTTGCGGGTATGGGTCCAGTCTACGGAATCCGCGGCCGGGCCAGTGCCCAGCAGACCTGCGAGCACGCTGAGGAACTTGCTGGTCTCCGCCTCAGTTCCCGCAGTGACCCGCAGGCTGCCCGGGATCCCGACGTCGCGGATCAGCACTCCGGCAGCCAACAGGCCCTGCCAGACCGCACGCGGATCCGGCACCGAGCCGAAGAAGACGAAGTTCGCATCGGACCGTGCCGGGGTCAATCCCAGATCCTGCAGACCAGCCACGATCCGATCACGCTGCAGCTTGATGTCCGCCACGTTCGCCTGCAACGAAGCCGAGTGCTGCAGTGCGGCAACCGCGGTCGCCTGAGTCAGCGCCGAGAGGTGGTAAGGCAGCCGGACCAGGCGCAACGCGTCCGCCACTTCCGGCGCGGCAGCGAGATAACCCAGCCGGGCACCGGCCAGGGCGAAGGCCTTGCTCATGGTCCGCGAGACGATCAAGCGGTTCCGGCCCGGCAGCAGTTCCAAAGCACTGGGCGTCCCTTGTTGCGCGAACTCGGCATACGCCTCATCCACCACCACCATGGTCTGCGAAGCTTCGCCGGCTGCGTACACCGCTTCCACCACGTCCAAGCCCAATGCCGTTCCGGTGGGGTTGTTCGGCGAACAAAGCAGCACCAGATTCGGTCGGTGTTCCGCTACCTGGGCCGCAGCCGAATCCGCACTCAGCGAGAAGTCCGAGGCCCGGCGCCCGGCGAGGTATTCGGTTCCGGTGCCGCTGGCCAGCAAAGGGTACATCGAATAGGTCGGCGGGAAGCTCAACAAGCTTCGCCCCGGACCGCCGAAAGCCTGCAGGATTTGCTGCAGAACCTCATTGGACCCATTGGCGGCCCAAATGTTCTCGGCGGCCAGCCCGTGTCCGAGGTAATCGGCCAGAGCCTCGCGCAACCGGGTGAACTCGCGGTCCGGGTAGCGGTTCAACCCGGCCAGCGCAGCTTCCACCGCAGCGAGAATCGCTTTCCGGGCATCATCTGGCACACCATGGGTGTTTTCGTTGACATTGAGCAGAATCGGTACGTCCAGCTGCGGGGCGCCATAAGGCACCAATCCGCGCAGGTCGTCTCTGATCGGCAAGGCGCCCAACCGATCGAGCCGGTCTTCAGATGCTTGTTCACTCACCGATCCAGTCTAGGCGAGCCGTTATCGGGCCGCGAAAAGCATCGAAACAAGGTGAAGCGCCATCGTCACGGTTCAACCACCGTGCCGGTATTGCCGCTTGGCAAGACAGCGCTTGACGGCGATGGGCCCCCGACGTCCCAACGTCGGGGGCCCATCTGGTGACGGCGGCATGAAGTTGTAAATAGTGCGGTTGGCGTCAGGCCATCTGACCAGGCCTTGGCCGGGCCGACCGTTCGACCGCTATTTGGTCGGAACGAAAATCTGCTGGCCGGGCGAGAGGACGGAGCTGCCCAATTCGTTCAATTGAACGATTTCGGCGACGACGTCCCGAAGGTCCCGGTTGACCCCGCTATCGGCCGCGATCGACCAGATCGACTCGCCTGAACCAACGGTCACTTTCGATGTCGCGGATCCGGCCCCGACATCGACTCCGGCTTTCAAAGGGGCAGTCAAGAAGCCCGACAGGACCAGCGCGGCCACCGCGAGCAGGAGCATCGGCAAACCGATGAAAACTAACCTCCCGCGTCGAGTCAATCGAAGCGAACGTTGGCCTCCTCGGGCCGGAACTCCGGTGGAGACCCTGGATACCGAATGAATACTGATTGCCGACATTGCTGCCACCTTCCTGTCATCGATTCGAATACCTAGTCCAGTGATCTAAGGCCGGATTCTCCGTCGATAGAACATGTTTTCGAATCGTCTGATATATTTTTAGCACACATCATCGAATCTTGCCAAGACTCGCTAGAACATATGTTTGAATTCTTGCCCTCGGTGACTTACCGTGAAGTCAGCGGATCCGAGGATCCGGGCCACAGCAGGGCTGCTGAGTCCGGGAACCCCTGGATCGGTGCGGTTTTCGTTCATGGAGACAGTCCATCAGCGAGCACCGACAGTTTTGCCCCGGCAGGTCTCCGGCTTCCGCCGGAGCAATGTTCGGCGGCGTTTTGGACAGACCGTTAGACAAGCAGCTCAGGGCTCTGAAAGGGCGGATCGGCATGGCAGCACAGGAGAGTTCGAACGGTGCACTTCCCCGGCGCACCGGGTTGAAGGGGCTTACGATGCGGCAGAAGAAGATCCTCGAATGCATCCAGCGCTCGATCAGTTCCAACGGATACCCGCCCTCGATGCGCGAGATCGGCGACGTCGTCGGCCTGGCCAGCCTGTCCAGCGTGACGCACCAACTGTCGCAATTGGAGAAACAAGGCTACTTGCGCCGCGACCCTAAACGCCCCCGGGCCATGGAAGTGCTGATTCCGCTGACCCTCGAGGAGGGTTCGGTGGACATCGAGGGTGTCGCCGACACCACGAGTCTGCGCAGCACTGCCAAAGGCTTGAACGTGGCGGAACTGGGCAGCGCCCAGGACACCGCGATGGTTCCCTTGGTCGGCCGGATCGCCGCCGGCGGGCCGATCCTGGCGGACCAGGTGGTCGAAGACGTGATGCCTTTGCCGCGGCAGTTGGTCGGCCACGGCGAGCTGTTCATGCTCAAGGTCGCCGGTGATTCGATGATCGATGCGGCGATCTGCGACGGCGATTGGGTAGTCGTCAGACGGCAGAACGATGTGATCAACGGCGATATCGTAGCGGCGCTGCTCGACGACGAGGCCACGGTGAAGACTTTCCGGCAACGCGACGGTCACACCTGGCTGCTCCCGCAGAACACCCAGTACGAGCCCATTCTGGGGGATTTCGCCACGATCATGGGCAAAGTCGTTTCAGTTCTGCGTGCGCTCTGACTAACCCGCTCTAGTCCCGGTCGGGCGTGGAGTTTTACCCCTTATCGAAGCCGTTTCAAGGGGTGGAGCTCCACGCCTGGACTCATTTCGCCGGCGTTTTCGGAGCAAGCCGTTCGAGTGCGGCCAAGGCGATTTTGCGGTCCGTAGTCGCCCAGAACGGCGGCAGCGCCGCGCGGAGGAACCCGCCGTAGCGTGCGGTTGCCAAACGGGAATCCAAAATGGCTACCACTCCCCGATCGCTCGACGAGCGGATCAACCGGCCGGCGCCTTGGGCGAGCCGGATCGCCGCGTGGGTGGCGGATATCGACATGAAGCCGTTCCCTCCGGAACGGGCCACCGCCCTGGTCCGGGCGGTCATCAAGGGATCATCCGGCCTCGGAAACGGAATCCGGTCGATGGTGACCAAGCGGCAGGAAGCGCCTTGCACATCGACCCCCTGCCACAGCGACATGGTACCGAAGAGGCAGGTATCCGGTTCGGCCTCGAACTGCCGCACCAGAGCTGCCATCGACGTTTCGCCTTGGCAGAGGATCCGAAGATCCAACCGGCTGCGCAGTTCCGCGGCCGCGTCCTCGGCGGCTTTCCGCGACGAGAACAGGCACAGCGCTCCGCCGGCTGAAGCCCGGATCAAGGCCTCGAGTTCGTCGAGCTGCTCCGGCGAATTGCCCCGGCCCGGTTTCGCCAAATGCGCCGCGACGTAGAGCATGCCCTGTTTCGGATAGTCGAAGGGGCTGCCCACATCCGCTCCGGTCCAGCTCGGTGCGCCTTCGCCCAGCAGCCCCAAGCCGCCCGCCGTCGGCTCGAACGCCGCGCCGATGGCCAAGGTGGCCGAGGTGAGAATTGCGGTGTGTTCGCCGAACAACCCGTCCCGGAGTTTCATGGCGACACTCAACGGAGCGATGTTGATGGTTCCCGGCTCGGACTCGTCGGCCGGGGAGTAGCCGCGTTTCGGGTCGAATACGCCCTGCCGGGACAACCAGACCACCTCGCCCGAATCGGCCGCCCCGATCAGTCGTTCGCAAAGCTCCAAAATGAGCAGCAGCCGGGAGCGGGCCATCTGGCGCCCACCGTCGGCCACTTGCGAAGATTCGCCCTTGGAATCGGACAGGGCCACCCGGGAAGCCTCCCGGAGCATCCCGACCACATCGGTCTGGCGCGCATCCAGACCATCCGGGAGCCAGCCGCTGGGCACCCCGGAAAAGACTTCCTCCAGTGCCACCGCGGCGGCATTGAGTCCGTCGACGTTGATCGCGGTGTGCTTCCGTGCCGCGCTGGCCGCAACCGTGACCATGTTCGCGGACAGCTGGCCGGCGATGGTGCTGGTCACCCGGTCCACCAGCTCATGCGCCTCGTCGACCACCACCACGTCGTATTCCGGCAACACGGCCAAGCCCTCGAAGGCGCTGATCGCCAGCATCGCATGATTGGTGACCACCACATCGGCCTCGGCGCCGCGGGCCCGCGCCAGTTCGCTGAAGCAGTCCGATGCCATCGGGCATTTCTGCGAGCCGAGGCATTCCATCGAAGTCACCGAGACCTGCCGCCAAGCTTTGTCGCTGACCCCCGGATTGAGCTCGTCGCGATCACCGGTCGTGGTGTCTTCGGCCCATTCCCGCAGCCGGACCACCTCTTTGCCCAAAGCGGTCGCCGGCCCCGCACCGGGCAAATGCACCACCGAGGTGTCTTCGCCCAACGCGAAAAGCTGGCCGTCTTCCGGTTCGTCGGTGGGGAAGCCTCCGGAGACCTTGTGCCGACACAAGTAATTGCTCCGGCCCTTGACCAACGCCACGTCGATTTTGCGGCCGAGTTCCGGTTCGATCGCAGCGAGCAGCTTGGGCAGATCACGGCCCACGATCTGGGCTTGCAAGGCAAGCGTCGCAGTGGCCACCAGCGACGGCTTGTCATTGTTGAGCGCATGCACGATCAACGGGATCAGATAAGCCAACGACTTTCCGGTGCCGGTCCCGGCTTGGACCAGCAGGTGGTCGCCCGACTCGATCGAACGCACCACCTGCCGGACCATTTCGTGCTGCCCCGGACGCTGTTGCCCGCCCATGGCGTTCACCGCCGCATCCAGCAGGGCCAGCGATAGCTGCTCCGGGTTTTTCATTCCGGCCTTCGCGACCGTGTCCGGGTCGACGCCGGTCATCGTTGGGTCAACCATCAGATGCTCACGCCTCGACGGCGAACGCCGCCAATTCCGCGGCCAGGCCCTCGCGCACTTTGACGCTGAGCCGGGTTCCGGTTTCCTGGTGTTCCTGAGCCACGATCTCGGCATCCGATTGGTGCAATTTGCTCACCAGATCGCCGCGGTCGTAGGGAATCAACAGTTCCAGTTCCACATTCGGGCGGGGAATCGACTGGCTGACCAGCTCCAGGAGTTCCTCGATCCCCTGTCCGGTCCGGGCCGAGACGAGTACGGAATGCGGCTCGCGCTGGATCAGGCGTTGCACCACGATCGGATCCGCGGCATCGGCTTTGTTCAGCACGATGATTTCCGGGATCTTCCGCGCATCGACTTCGGCCAGCACTTGCCGGACCGCGGCGATCTGCCCTTCCGGGTCCGGGTGCGCCACATCCACCACGTGCAGGATCAAATCGGCATCCGCCACTTCCTCCAGCGTCGACCGGAAGGCCTCCACCAGCTGGGTCGGCAGCGAACGGACGAAGCCGACCGTGTCCGCCAGCGTGAAGCCGAACCCATCTGCGGTTTCCGCCTTGCGCACCGTGGGGTCCAAGGTCGCGAAGAGCGCGTTCTGCACCAATACTCCGGCATGCGTCAAGCGGTTCAGGATCGACGATTTGCCGGCGTTGGTGTATCCGGCAATCGCCACTGAAGGAATTTCGGAACGGCGGCGATTGGCCCGTTTGGTTTCCCGGGCGGGCTTCATCGCGGCGATTTCCCGGCGCAGCTTGGCCATCCGGCTCCGGATCCGTCGCCGGTCCAGCTCGATCTTGGTTTCACCAGGCCCTCGGGACCCCATGCCGGCGCCGGCGCCGCCCACCTGGCCACCGGCCTGGCGGGACATCGATTCGCCCCAACCGCGCAACCGCGGCAGGAGATATTCGAGCTGGGCCAATTCGACTTGGGCTTTGCCTTCCCGCGACTTCGCGTGCTGCGCGAAGATGTCCAGGATCAGGGCGGTCCGATCGATCACCTTGACCTTGACGATGTCCTCCAAGGCGCGGCGTTGGGACGGCGCCAATTCGGCGTCGACCACCACGGTGTCCGCTCCGGTCGCCGAAACCACGTCCTTGAGTTCGAGGGCTTTTCCAGAGCCGAGGAAAGTCCCCGGATCCGGTTTCGAGCGGCGTTGCACCAGGCCATCCAGGACTTCCGAACCCGCCGTTTCCGCGAGCGCCGCCAATTCGCGGAGGGAATTCTCGGCGTCGGCCAAAGTCCCCTCACTCCACAACCCGGCAAGCACCACTCGTTCCAGCCGGAGCTGCCGGTATTCGACCTCGGTGACATCGTCGAGTTCGGTCGACAACCCGGCGACCCGGCCGAGCGCCCGCCGTTCCTGCAGATCTTCCTGATCGCCGTCGTAATCGCCGTGTTCGCGCGCCAAGCGGCTCAACGCCTGGGCCCGGCCAGCCAGGACACCCGCGTCCGCAGCCGATTCGGGAAGTTCGCCTCCGGTGTCTTTGGCGAGGATCCGGTCGATGACGGCTTGGATCTCCGCCGGGCTCATATCCTGCCCGGCGTCCTGGTTGCCGGATTCCGGCTGCATGGCTGACGATTCGGCATTTTCCTGCGTGGTCATATTCTCCTTTGAAGAGCTGAGGGTTCCATCGTAGTCCGGCGCACTGACAACACCGGCAGTTCGGTCTTCGGTGTTGCCGGTACCGGCAAGGGGTTTGAGTTCGGTCATGGGGACCTCCTGAGATATCGGCGGCAACGGCAAACGCGTCCGCAACCGCGGCGGAGTTCGGTTTCCTGGTCCAATGGCGCGTATTTGAGCGCGATCAGGGATTGGCCGGCGGCAGGCGAAAAGCGTCGTCGGGCCGTTCACAGTGGAATGCGCAACAGCGCAACGAGAAAGGGGGTGGCAGGTATTCCTCGGATTTCCAGCGGCGAATCTGCGTGCAACGCGATTCAGCAGGCCAACGTCGCCGCACAGACAGCGGCAGAGAACGTTTGGTGGATCAGAGGAAAATCAACATGCTCCAAGTATATCAGGCCATGACCGCCACCCGGAGCCGTCCGGCGATGCCGAGACCAGGCGCAATCCAGTGCGGTAATCTTGCCATGATGTCCGATCATTACTTCAGCGCCCAGCCCGGCAGCAGCCACAAGCGCCGCGAACTCCGGGTCGTCCTGGCCGGCCAGGAGCGCCTCCTGGAGACGGATTCCGGGATCTTCTCGCCCGACGGGGTCGACAAAGGCACCGCCGTCCTGCTCGCCGGGGCACCCGCTCCGGCGGAAGCCGGCAACCTGCTTGACATCGGTTGCGGATGGGGGCCGATCGCGCTGAGCCTGGCCCTGCACTCCCCGAACGCCACGGTCTACGCAGTGGACGTCAATGAACGGTCACTCGGCTTGACCGCGGACAATGCCGCGGCCCTCGGTCTGGCCAATCTCCGGACCGGGCTGCCGGAACAGATCGACGCCACCCTGCAGTTCCAAACCATCTGGTCCAACCCGCCGATCCGGGTCGGCAAGGAAGTGCTGCACGGGATCCTGCACACCTGGCTCCCCCGGCTGGCTCCCGATGGCAGCGCCTACCTGGTGGTGCAGAAGAACCTGGGCTCGGACTCGCTGCAGCGCTGGCTCGCCGAGACTTTCCCGGAGCTGGAGGTGGCCCGGCACAGCACCGCGAAATCCTTCCGGATCCTGCAGGTGCACCGGCCGGCCTGAACCGGGAACCGCCTATTTCCCCGGCTTCGGGGGCCGGTTCGCGACGATCGGATACGCCCCGGTGAACCCTTCCCGTTCCCGGGCGAGTTCTGCGATCCGGCCGCGGAAGAAGAACCAGCCGGCGATCAGCAACGGGATGATCAGCACCAGCGAAGACACCGTGAACGTCCCGACCGGGTAGTCGAAGGCCATCAGGACCAGTACCGCGAAGAGGAAGAACAGCGTCAAATAACCGGTGTACGGCGATCCGAAGAGCCGGAAGGCCGGCCGCACCAGCAGCCCTTTCCCGGCCCAGGTCACCAATCGCATTTGGCAGAGCACGATCATGCCCCAGGCAGAAATAATGCCCAGCGATGCGATGTTGAGCACGATTTCGAACGCCTGCGACGGGAAGACCGCATTGAGGATCACGCCGAGCAGTCCGATGAAAGCGGTCAGTGCGATGCCGCCGTACGGCACGCCGGCTTTGTTCATCCGGGCGGCGAACCGGGGCGCGGATCCGGCCATCGCCATCGAACGGAGCACCCGGCCGGTCGAATAGAGCCCGGCGTTCAGCGAGGAAAGGGCCGCAGTGAGCACCACCAGGTTCATGATCGCATCGATGCCCTGCACCCCGATCGAACCGAAGAAGGTCACGAACGGGCTTTCACCTTCCTTGTAGGCGCTGAACGGAAGCAACAGGGACAACAACACGATCGAACCGACGTAGAAGACCGCAATCCGGAAAATCACGGTATTGATCGCCTTGGGGATGACCTTGCCCGGGTTCTCCGTCTCGCCGGCCGCGGTGCCGACCAGTTCCACCGAGGCGTAGGCGAAGACCACGCCCTGCATCACCACGACCGCGGGCAGGATCCCGTTCGGGAAGATTCCGCCGTTGTCCGCGATCAGGCTGAATCCGACCTCGTGCCCCGGAACCGGGGTACCGAAGATCACGAAATAGATCCCGACCAGCAAAAAGGCGACCAGGGCCACCACCTTGATCAAGGCGAACCAGAATTCGAGTTCGCCGAAGACCTTCACCGAGACCAGGTTCAGGGCAAGCACGATGACCAGGGCGGCCAGCGCGTAGACCCACTGCGGCACCTCGCCGAGCGGCTGCCAGTATTTGCCGAAGAAGTTCATGTAGAGCGCGACGGCGGTCGAATCGACGATCGAAGTCATCGCCCAGTTGAGCCAGTACATCCAGCCGGTGACGAAAGCGGCCTTTTCGCCGAAGAATTCGCGCGCGTAGGAGACGAACGAGCCCGACGACGGCCGGTGCAGCACCAGTTCGCCCAGCGCCCGGAGGATGATGAAGGCGAAGAACCCGCAGATCGCGTAGCTGAGCACCAATGACGGGCCGGCATTGGCCAAGCGCCCGCCGGAACCCATGAACAGACCGGTGCCGATCGCACCGCCGATGGCGATCATCTGGATCTGCCGGTTTTTCAGGCCCTTGTGATAGCCCTCGTCCTCGGCCCGGACCTCGGCCGCCAGTGCCCGGGCACGCTGCTCGGTTCCGGCCCGGCTCTCGCTCGCCATGCTGTTGCTCCTTCTGCCTGATGCCTCGGCAGCATCATCGCCAAGCAGAAAGGGTACTCCATCTTTTTGGCAGCGATTTCCAGGAAGAGCTCCGGCGCCGGGAACCGCTCAGCCGAAGACGCCCTGCGCGACGATCACGGCCGGCCCGGAAAGTTCCACGTGCTCCTCGCCGTCGGCAGCGGTGAAGAAGCGCACGCCGAGCACCCCGCCGGGCACATTGACCCGCCAGAGGTCGGGTGCCCCGGCGCCGGCCCAGAACCGGGTGGCCGCCGCTGCGGCACAGGCTCCGGTGCCGCAGGACAGAGTCTCGCCGACCCCCCGCTCGAATACCCGCATGCTGATCTCCGCAATGCCGTCCAGCACCAGCGGGTCGTGCGGCAGGGCGAACTCCACATTCGAACCGTTTTCCGGCACCGGTTCGACCACCGGGGCGCGATGCAGCGCCAGCTCGTCGAGTTCGCTGC
Source organism: Arthrobacter russicus (assembly GCF_031454135.1). Lineage (NCBI taxonomy): Bacteria > Bacillati > Actinomycetota > Actinomycetes > Micrococcales > Micrococcaceae > Arthrobacter > Arthrobacter russicus. The sequence goes on along the minus strand of NZ_JAVDQF010000001.1, from coordinate 3,228,385 downwards.
GCTGAGCCAGGGCCACCACGGTATGCGCATTCCCGGTGCTGATCGACAAACCTGGTCGAGTCACGTCGAGGGAATCGGCGGTGACCAGGGAATCCACGCCGCGTTCCAAGGCAGTCTCCGGATGGCTGAAGCTCCACGGCCCCAGGTCTACCGCAAAACCCTGATCGGTGCGGCTGACCCATTTGATTCCGGCCCGGGTGCCGATGCCCAACACGTCGCCGGGTGCCAATGCGACCAGACCCGAATCGAGCAGGAACTGCACGAATACCCGCACCCCGTTGCCGCACATCTCGGAAATCGAGCCATCGGCATTGCGGTAGTCCATGAACCATTCGGCGTCCGGATGCCGTTCCAGCAACTCCCGCGCCTCAGGCAATGCCTGCGACCGCACCGCCCGGATCAGACCGTCCGCTCCGATCCCGCGGTGCCGGTCGCAGGCCGCGGCCACCGCTGCGGCGCTGATCTGCTGCTCGCCCTCGGGATCCGCGATCAGGATGAAGTCGTTGCCGGTTCCGTGCCCCTTGCTGAAGGCCACCCCGGTCAGGCTCGTCAGGTCCGCCGCAACAGCCGATGAATTCATGCTTCCAGTTTAGCCATCGCTCAGCCCGGTCGGATCCGGGCCAGCGCGGAACGCAACAAATCCGGGTCGGCGAAGTCGAGCCAACTGATCCGCGGGTCGGCATTGAACCAAGTGCTCTGCCGCCGGGCGAACTGCCGGGTCGCCACCACGGTATCCGCGGCAGCGTCGGCAGTGGAATAGCCGGCTTCGTCGAGGACGCGCAGGAATTGCTGGTAGCCCAGGGCCCGGCAGGCGGTGCGCCCGGCCCGCAGACCGGCCCCGGCCAGGGTCCGGACCTCGGCGAGCAGACCCTGCTCGACCATCGTGTCAACGCGTCGGGCCAGCCGGTCGTGCAGCACTCCGCGGTCGCCGTTCAAACCGATTTGGAGAGCCGGTTGGAAATATTGCCGCTTGGGCATGAAGGAAGAGAACGGCCGCCCGGTCAGCTCGTACACCTCCAAAGCCCGGACCAGACGTTTGTAGTCGCCGATCCGCTGCTCGGATTCCGGATCGACGGCGCGCAAGCGGGCTCGGAAAGCGACGGCCCCGTCCTGTTGCAGTTCGGCGTCGAGCCGACGCCGCAGCTTCGGGTCCGTGCCGGGGAACTCCAGTACGTCCAGCACGGCCCGCACATACAGCCCGGAGCCGCCCAGCAGGATCGGGTGCAGTCCCCGGGCTCGGATATCGGCGATGGCCTGGCGCGCCTCGGCTTGGAACCGGGCGACGCTGGCCTCTTCCGTGATTTCCAAGGTGTCCATCAGGTGGTGCGGTACACCGCGCCGCTCGGCCAGGGGAAGTTTCGCGGTGCCGATGTCCATGCCACGGTAGAACTGCATCGAATCGGCGTTGATGATCTCCCCGCCGAGCTCCTCGGCGAGTTGCAGACCGAGCTCCGACTTTCCGGTCCCGGTGGGCCCGACCACCGCGATCAGGCCAGGCTCCCCGCCCGACGGTCCCGTCACGTGCGGCGGCTCATGCTCCGGCACGAACCGGAATCACCGGCATGCCGAGCGAAACCGAACGTTTGCCTTCCGGCGAATCCCCCGCCGGCGCCGGAACTCCGCAGGATTCCGCTTGCGAACGGTCCCAAGCATCGCCGGCCCGGGATTTGCGCAGCCGGTAAACGCTGCCCGGCAGCGGGTCCGCCACCAGGTGGAAGGTCGAAGCCCCGGTGATCGTCACGGTGACCAGGTCTCCGGGGCGGGGCGCCTCGGTGCCGTCCGGAACCGCGAAATGCACCAGCCGGCTGTCCTTTGCCCGGCCGGACAGACGGTTCGTCTCGGCGGACTTCTTCCCGCTGCCGGCGGTGACCATGAGTTCCACCTCGCGGCCGATCTGTCGGGCATTTTCCTCGGCACAGATCCGATCCTGCAGCGCGGTCAGCCGTTCGAATCTCTCCTGCACTACAGCTTTGGGCAGCTGATCCGGCAGATCCGCCGCCGGGGTGCCCGGGCGCTTCGAATACTGGAAGGTGAAGGCCGTGGCGAACCGCGACTGTGCCACGACATCCAGCGTGGCCTGGAAGTCAGCCTCGGTCTCGCCGGGGAAGCCGACGATGATGTCCGTGGAGATCGCGGCGTCCGGGATCTGCGCCCGGACTTTTTCCAAGATGCCCAGGAACTTCGTGGACCGGTAGGAACGGCGCATGTCCTTGAGCACCTTGTCCGAACCGGACTGCAGCGGCATGTGCAATTGCGGCATCACGTTCGGCGTCTGCGCCATGGCTTCGATGACGTCATCGGTGAAGGCCGCGGGGTGCGGACTGGTGAAGCGGACCCGCTCCAAGCCCGGAATCTCGCCGCAGGCCCGGAGCAGCTTCGAGAAAGCCTGCCGGTCGCCGAATTCGACGCCGTACGAATTGACGTTCTGGCCGAGCAGGGTCACCTCGATGGCGCCGTCGTCGACCAAAGCCTGGATCTCGGCCAGGATGTCCCCGGGCCGGCGGTCCCGCTCTTTGCCGCGAAGCGAAGGGACGATGCAGAAGGTGCAGGTATTGTTGCAGCCGACCGAGATCGATACCCATCCGGAATACACCGCGTCGCGCTTCGTCGGCAAGGTCGATGGAAAGACGTCCAGGGATTCGAGGATCTCCAGTTGCGCGTCCTCATTGTGCCTGGCCCGCTCGAGCAGAGTCGGCAGCGAACCGACATTGTGCGTGCCGAAAACCACGTCCACCCACGGCGCGCGTTTGAGGATGGTGTCCCGGTCTTTTTGCGCCAAGCAGCCGCCGACCGCGATCTGCATTCCCGGGTTGGCTTCTTTGACCGGGGCCAGCTGACCCAGATTCCCATACAGCTTGTTGTCCGCGTTCTCACGGACCGCGCAGGTGTTGAAGACCACGACGTCGGCGAGCTCACCGTCGGCGCGGACCAGCCCGGAGCTCTCCAGCAATCCGGCCATCCGCTCGGAATCGTGGACGTTCATCTGGCAGCCGAAAGTACGCACCTGGTAGGTGCGCCGGGTCGATTCCCCGGCGGGCAGGCCCGGGGTTCCGATGGGCGATGCTGTGGTCTCGGGCTGGTCGGCGGTCAAAGTCACTCACCAATCTTAAGCCCCGGGCCGCGGAACCGGGGAATCAGTACCAGCCCACGGACTGCGAATGGGCCCAGGCCCCGCACGGCGAACCGTAGCGGCCTTTGATGTAATTGAGCCCCCAGATCACCTGGGTCTGGTAATTGGTCAGCCAGTCGGCGCCGATCGAGGCCATTTTTCCAGCCGGCAGCGACTGCGGGATCCCATACGCCCCGCTGCTCGGATTGGTCGCCGTGGTCAACCAGTTCGATTCCCGGTTCCACAGTTGCAGCAAGCAGCCGAATTGATCCTGTCCCCAGCCGAAGGTGCCCAAATTCGCCGAAGCGAACGCTTGGGCCCCTGCCGGGTTGTTCACCGCGCCACCCGGATTCGTCGGCGGGGTCACCGGCGGATTGGTCGGCGGATTCACCGGCGGCGGAGTCCCACCCCCGGTTCCGGGCTGCGGCTTGGCGGCGTCACGGGCTGCCTGTGCCGCACGCGCATCCGCTTCGGCCTGCGCTTTCGCGGCAGCGGCCGCCTTCGCCTGCTGAGCTTGCTCGTATTCCCGTTGGGCTTCGACGCCCTGCTGGTATTTCTGCGTGGTGTCCAGCACCGTGTTGTTCAGCGACGCCAACTGGGCATTGAGCGTATCGCTTTGCGTCTTGGTCCCGGCTACCTGGTCCTCGACGGCCTTCTGCGCTGCCGCCGCGGCATCCGAGGACCGTTGGGCGGCTTCGCTGAGCCGGCTGCGCTCCGCCTCGGCCTGTTTCTGCTGCGCCTGCAATGAGGCGGTGGCTTTCCGCGCGGATTCAGCCTTCGCGTACAGATCGGCCGCGTTCTGCGTGACGATGTTGACCAGATCCAGCCGCCGCAGACTGTCGGTTGACTGAATCGCGTCGATCGCGGAGAAAATCCCGAGGCTGCTGCTGCCTGCTTTGTACGACTGGGCAGCCAGCGCTCCGGCTTCTTTTTTGAGCTGCTGCGATGCCGCGTCCGCCTGCTGCAATTGGCCGTTGAGCACCTCGACCCGGGTACTTGCCGCCGCCAATTCGGCTTTGGCCGCGGAATACTCGCTCAAGGCCTGGATCGCGGCATTGCCCAGGCTGACCGCGGAATCCTGTAAGTTCGCCAAGAGTGCATTGATCTTGTCGACCTCGGCAGCGGTTGCGGATGCGTTTTGCTTCGCGTTCTCCACATCCTGCCAGCTCGGATACCCGCTCGGCGGCGCGTCATCAGCTTGCGCGGGCGAGACAGCGAATCCGGACACCACAAGCAAGCCGGCAAGCAGAAAAGCCGGCGCCGCATGCTTCAATCTCAGGCTGAACTTGAACATATGTAGTTCAGACTAACCCGATTAGTCGCATGATGCAGCCCATCGGAAGCTCTCACAGCGTGTCCCAAGCATCGGAACTCGACTCGAGCTCGCCGAGTTCCCGGTTCACGACCTCGAAAGCCAGCCCCGAGGAATAGCCCTTCCGAGCCAGCATCGACACCAAGCGCCGCCGGTGTTTGTCGAGCTCTTCACGATCGCGCGCCGGACGTGCTGAGCGCAATTTGCGCCTTACCAACTCTGCCGCGGAGCTTCGCTCGTCCGTCTCGCTGAGCTGTTCCAATGCGGCTTCGGCCAGCTCCTTGGCGATTCCCTTTTCGGACAGTTCCCGCCGGAGTGCACCCCGGGCCAGCGATTTGTTGCGGGCCCGGGAGCGCACCCACATCTGGGCAAACTCGGCGTCATCGATCAACCGGACCTCTTCGAACCGGTCCAGGACCGCTTTCGCGGCCTCGGCCGGAACCTCGCGCTCGGCGAGCTTGGCAGCCAATTGATGCCGGCTCTTCGGCGCCATCGTGAGCTGCCGGAGCACAATCGCCCTGGCTTCGGCCTCCGGGCTGAGACTTTTGCCGGCAGCGCCGGAACCTCTGCCCGCAGCCGCATCGGCGCCCGGCCCTGCGGCATCGACAGTAGAACCGGCTCCCGGGCGCCGCCGACCCGCGGCTCGGGACTTATCGGCTCGGGATCCGGAGCGGCCCGCCATCACTCGGCCTCTGCCCGGTGGACGCTACTTCCGTGAAACCGCATCACGATTCTCCTGCCTCGCTCCGCCCATTCGACCACCCGGCCAGCTGCGCACCGAACCAGTTGCTTTTTGAACCAGTGGCGCATCGAACCGGTTGTTCAGTCAACCAGTTCAGGCTCCGTCTACCGAGCGCAACTGCGGCGCGGCTCCGGCATCGCCCTCGCTGACCGCTTTGATGCCGACGCCGAGTTTCTCTTTGATCAAACGTTCCAGCTCTTCGGCCAGCTCGGGGTTGTCCCGGAGGAAGCGGCGGGAATTTTCCATGCCTTGACCGAGCTGGTCCCCATCGTAGGTGAACCAAGAGCCCGACTTCTTGATGATTCCGTGTTCCACGCCCATATCGATGATGCCGCCCTCGCGGGAAATGCCCTGGCCGTAGATGATGTCGAATTCAGCCACCTTGAAGGGCGGAGCCATCTTGTTCTTGACGATCTTCGCTTTGGTCCGGTTGCCGACCGAATCCGCGCCTTCCTTGAGCGTCTGGATCCGGCGGACATCGATGCGCACCGAGGCGTAGAACTTCAACGCCTTTCCACCACTGGTGGTTTCCGGGCTGCCGAAGAAGACGCCGATCTTTTCGCGGAGCTGATTGATGAAAATCGCGGTGGTCTTGGTCTGGCTCAAGCGGCCGGTGATCTTGCGGAGCGCTTGGCTCATCAACCGGGCTTGCAGGCCGACGTGGCTGTCGCCCATTTCGCCTTCGATTTCAGCGCGCGGAACCAGGGCCGCCACCGAGTCGATCACCACGATGTCGATGGAGCCCGATCCGATGAGCATGTCCATGATTTCCAGCGCCTGCTCACCGGTGTCCGGCTGGGAGACCAACAAAGCGTCCACGTCGACGCCGAGCTTCGCGGCATAGTCCGGGTCCAAGGCGTGCTCCGCATCGATGAACGCGGCGATCCCGCCGTTGCGCTGGGCGTTGGCCACGGCATGCAGTGCGACGGTGGTCTTTCCGGAGGACTCCGGGCCGTAGATTTCCACCACTCGGCCGCGCGGCAAACCACCGATGCCCAAAGCGACGTCCAGAGCGATCGAGCCGGTGGGAATCGTCTCGATCGGGGCCCGGACTTCATCGCCCAGCCGCATGATCGAGCCTTTGCCGTACTGCTTGTCGATTTGCGCGAGTGCGGCTTCCAAGGCCTTTTCGCGGTCTGGCGATGCTGCCATTGTGACACCTCGATGCTTTCTTTTCCGATACCGCGTCGGTACCTGGCCTGCGATCCGGGGGTTCCCGCATCCGTTATCCAAGACGCTACGGGGAGCCACCGACAATATCCCTCGGTCCTCCGCGAAGCGCAGTCAATGTGGATAACTTTCACCAAGCGTCCGACGATGCAGACGATTCATTTCTGCTCCAGAGCCTACCGCTATCCGAACAGATATTCGAATGCCGTTCCGGCGTGTCGCACCGATCCCGGTACTGCCTGCTCAGCGTTTGGGCTTGCGGTCTTTTCCGAGCCGGCGTTGCAGCGGCACGTCTTTGGCATCGCAGACCGCGAGCCAGACCGCTTTCGGGTCGATCCCGGCCTCGAGCGCTTCCAGCGCGGAACGGCCGCCGACGTCGGTGAGCACCAGGTCCCGGCCGAGCGAACGGGCGTAACCGGCGCCGAACTCGTCGTCCATCAGGCTCCAAAACTCACTCACGCGCATAACTGTGATCCTCCCATGGACTGGGTGTTTTCCGGCAAATCGCTGAGAATACTACCCTTACAGCGACTAGTATGGTTTGATGACGACCCAAAGAAACGGCCGCCGAGATAGTCCCCCGTCCACGGACGCTGGTTCCGAAAGCCCCGATGAAGCGGCCATCGAATCTGCAGAAGCGCAACTGAGCCTGCTCTGGCGCCGGTCCCGGGCGGTTTCCTACCAACTTGCCCGAGAGGTGCATCCCGATTTGGAACCGGCCGCTTACGGGCTGTTGGCGATCCTGGACCGCGAAGGGCCCATGCGCCTGACCGACCTGGCTGCCAACATCGGCGTCGGAAAGCCTTCCGTCAGCCGCCAGATCGCCTTTTTGGAAAAGATCGACATGATCCACAAATTGGACGACCCGCTGGACGGCCGGGCCCAATTGATCAATCTGACCGGCAAGGGCACGCATCGGATCCGCACCAGCCAATCCGCGCGCAAAAAGGCCATGGACGACCGTTTGGCGGCATGGTCGCCGGCGGACGTCCGGCAATTCGCCAGACTGCTCGGGAAATTCAACGAGGACTTCGAGAACACCGCCAAGGACGACGAGACGACTCCCCCGGCACCCGGCGCCTGAACCCGAATACCAGAAACGAGTGGACCGGCTGATCGAATCAGCCGGTCCACTCATTATTTTGTCCAATCCGACGGCCTCGCCGTCGGGAGTGCGTCTAGTTGAAGGCCGGGGCCGGGAACTCCGCGGAGAACTCATCGTCGAGCGTACGCCCGTAACGGGCGGAGAATTCCTGCGGGACGGTGTCCGGAATTGACACGCCCTCGGCAACCGCGAGGCGGTCGCTCACCTCGCGCAGCATGAGCGAGAGCGGGACGTCCAAAGCCGAACAAATCGAGGAAAGCAGCTCGGAGGACGCTTCCTTCTGGCCGCGCTCCACTTCGCTCAAATAGCCGAGCGAAACGCGCGCGTTGTGTGATACCTCGCGAAGAGTCCGCCCTTGGCGCTGACGCAAGTCTCGCAAAACGTCCCCAATTTCGTGGCGAAGCACCACCAGCTTTTTATGCGCTCCGGGAGCCACCTTGGCGTCGTCTGCCAAACCCACATCCCGCCAGCGAACTACGCCGTTTACGGATACGGGTTGTTTCACCATCTGTATCGTTGCTCCTTGTCAGTTCCCCAGGATGGGGATCGTTGGTTTAATCCTAGGCGGCTTGTCCAGCCGCTGCAGACATAATCAATAACTAACCATCGATTTGTTTTGTTCCCGGTTGCTTCCCGAGAGAATCCTGTGAAGCCGTGCTCCCGGTATCCGCGGCCAGTACCGCGGCCAACAGGGCGAGCGCGGACTTTTCCGCGAGCCTGCGGATCTGCGCCCGTCCGCCGTCGAAATAGTGCTCCGCGACCTCGAGCACGCCGTCGAAGGCCACCGCCACGAAAACCGTGCCGACCGGCTTGCCGTCGTGCGGATCAGGGCCGGCGGCACCGGTGGTCGCCAGCCCGATCCGCGCCCCGGTCGCGGAACAGGCGCCCAGCGCCATCTGCCCCGCGACGCCGGCATCCACCGAACCGCGCTCCTGGAGCAGGCGCTCCGAGACCCCGAGCAGAGCCGCCTTCACCTCGTTCTGGTATGCGACCACACCACCGCGGAAAACTGCGGAGACTCCGGGGACTGCAACCAGATCCGCGGCCAGCTGTCCGCCGGTCAGCGATTCCGCCGTAGCAAGGGTCAACCCGCGTCGGGCCAGGAGGCCGACGAGTTTCGGCAGATCGACCTGGGCCCCGGTCAACCCCGGTCGCCTTCCCGGGCCTCCGCCGGCTGGTTCCCGGAGCGCCGCAGCCTGGCGGCCTGCACGAGGTAGTCGACGCCGGTCAACAACGTCACCGCGAACGCGGCCAGCATGACCAGGAAGGCGATCATCCCGAGCCAGGGCCATTGCGGAGTGAGGGGAAGCAAATACAGGAAAATCGCAACCGTCTGCAAAACCGTTTTGATTTTCCCGCCGCGGGAAGCCGGGATCACCCCGTGCCGGATCACCACGAACCGCAGCACCGTGATGCCGACTTCGCGCAACAGGATCAACACCGTGATCCACCAGGGCAACTCGCCGAATGCGGAGAGCAGGATCAACGCGGCGCCGATCAGCATTTTGTCCGCGATCGGATCGGCGATCTTGCCGAAATCGGTGACCAAGCCGTGTTTCCGGGCCAAATCGCCGTCCAGCTTGTCGGTGTAGATCGCCACCGTGAAAACCAGGACCGCGACCCAGCGCCACCAGGAGTACTGCTGCCCATCGGCTAGCAGGAACCAGACGAAGAACGGCACCATGACAATGCGCAGCACGGTGAGCACATTGGCGATGTTCAACGGCGGAACCCGGTCCGGGGGCGCCGCGGAGGCATTTGCTCGTTCGTCCGTCACATGCTCTACCTTAGCCGGAGCCGGCCAACGCCTCCGGCCCGAATCCTTCGTCCGGCCCGGGCGAACCGCGCTGGGCCAACCATTGGTTCGCGGCGTCCAGGACCTCCCCGGCTCGTTCCGTGCCGGCAGCGGCGAGTTCCGGCACGAAAGCCAGCCGGCTGCGCCGCGCCAGCAAGTCCGGAACGCTGCTGGCACCCTCGGCCACCACGCCGAAGAACAATTCGGCGCCGGTGACCCCGGAACCCGTGGCGACTTCTTCGGCAAGCATCGGCTCGACCCGGGACAAGGACTCGACCAGCCGGGCTTCGCTGCCATATCGGTGCACCAGCCGGAGCGGGGCGCCGAGCGCAGCAAGCTCTGCCGTCGGCGCCGCGCCGACCAGGGCGAGCTTGCGGGTGACGCAGCTTGCTTCCCGGCCCAGGCGGCGCAACACCGAATCCACCGCGTCTTCGGCCATTTTCCGGTAGGTGGTGAGCTTGCCCCCGGCGATGGTGATCGGACGGCCGGGCAGATCCAGCAGCACGTGCCGCCGGGAAACGTCCGCACTCTGCCCAGGAGCGCCGTCCCCGGACTTGCTGATCAACGGCCGGAGACCGGCGAAGCGGCCCAGGACGTCCGTTGGCAGCAGCGGCTCGGCGAGCGTCCGGTTGACGGTTTCCAGCAAAAACTCGACATCGGATTCCGGCACCGCGGTGGCATGCCCGTCAGCACCCCGGTCGAGTTCGTCGGTCAGACCCAAATACACCTGCCCGTTCGATTGCGGCAGGGCGAAGACGTAACGGCCGAAGTGCCCGGGCACCGGAGCGGTCCAGGCAGCCCGCGGATTGCCCAGGCGCTCCGCGGCGACCACCAGATGGCTCCCCCGGCTCGGCAGCACGTCGAGCGAACCTTCCAATTGGCCGGCCCAAACCCCGGTGGCGTTGACCACGGCGCCGGCCCGCAGGTTCAGCAACCCGCCGGTGCGCTCGTCCAGCGCGGTGACCGTGCGGTCGGTGGCGGCGATCGCCTTGAGTCCGGTGAGCACGTGCGCTCCGTGTTTCGCGGCGGTGCGCGCCACGGCGATCACCAACCGAGCATCGTCTTCGAGCTGCCCGTCCCAGTACAGCAGCGCACTGCGCATCCGGTCCGGATCCGCCTCCGGGGCCAGTCGATGCGCCGCAGCCGCAGTGAGCCGTTGCGGCGGCGGCAGGTATTGCCCGGACAGTCCGCTGAGCCGGCGCATCCCGTCGGCCAGCAGCACGCCGAACCCGGCAGCCCAGAACTCCCAGCGCGGCGAGGCTTTCGCTTCGGCGACCAGATAGCCCAACGGCCGCACCAGATGCGGCGCGATGAACTCCATCAACCAGCGGCGCTCCAGCGCGGACTCCCAGGCGACACCGACGTCCGCTTTAGCCAGGTAGCGCAGCCCGCCGTGGATCAGCTTGGAACTGAACCCACTGGTTCCGGACGCCAGGTCCTGGCTTTCCAGCAATGCCACGCTGAGCCCCCGGCTCGCCGCATCCAGGGCGACGCCGGCACCGGTGATTCCGCCGCCGATCACCAGCAGGTCCACCTCCTGCTCCTGGATCGAGGCCAGCGAGACGGCCCGGGACCGCTCATTGATCCAACTCATCGGGTAGCCTCCGGAGCCAAGTAGCGGTGCAACATCAGTTCCAGCTCCTCGAGTACCGGCCGGTACTCGGCACGGGCTTCCAAGATCCGGGCCGGCAGGGCCACCGCTTGCATGATCAGCAACACCATGGTGCCGGTAGCGGACCGTGCAGCGATCGAACCGTCGGCCACGCCAGCCGCGAGCAATGGCGCCAGCGCCGCCAGAATTAGCTCCTGACTCGCCCCGAACCGATCGGTGAGGTAAGGGATCAGCAGCTCCGGGTCCCGTTCCAGAATCGAGGCGACCATCTCGTCCGCGGCATAGAGCCGGACTCCTTCTAGGACGAAGCTGACCAGCCGGTCCCGTCCGGTGCCCCCGGTCGCGTGGCCCGTGGCCGCGGCGACCGCATTGCGGAATTCCCGGGTCAGCGTCTGCAGCACCGCATGGTCGACCGATCCCAGTTGCCGGTAGAACGTCATCCGGGAAATCCCGGCCCGGGCCGCGATGTCCTGGACCGTGGTGCGCCGCACGCCGTGCAAGATGACCGCAGCCCGGGTCGCGTCGAGAATCCGGTCCACGGCGCCACTGCGGTTGCCTGATGAAACACTGGTACTTTGTGACTCCATGTGTAACACTGTAGCGGTGGGAGCAGATATTACGGAAGACGTTGGCAGATCCGTTTGGTACGGATGGGGAAATCCGGCCCGGGCCGCTGAGTTGCCGGGGCACGCCACGGCGTTCCTGCGTACGGCGCTGGAGCTCGACTCGGTCGCCCGCGAGCACCTCCCGGTGCGGCTGGACCAGGTGAGCCTGCCGGAAAGTTCGCTGGACGAGTCCCGGCTGGCTCTGTTCCGGGACGCTTTGGGCGCGGAGCACGTGTCCACCGCCGCTGCGGACCGGGTGCTGCATGCCGGCGGCAAAAGCACCCCGGACCTTTATCGGAGGCGCACCGGAGACGCGCAGGCGGCCCCCGATGCGGTGCTCAGCCCCGGTTCGGACGAGGAGATCCGGAAAATCCTGGAGATCTGCGTCCGGGAGCACATCGCGGTCACCCCCTTCGGCGGCGGCACCAGCGTCGTCGGCGGCGTGGAGCCGATCAGGAGCGCGCCGAACGGCCAAACCTTCACTGCCGCCGTCGCCCTGGATCTGGGCCGGATGGCGCAATTGCTCGAGCTGGATCCGGTCAACCGGTTAGCCACTTTCCAAACCGGAATCCGCGGCCCGGCAATCGAGGCGGCGCTCGCGGCGCACGGATTCACCCTCGGCCACCTGCCGCAAAGCCACCAACAGGCCACTCTCGGCGGATATCTGGCCACCCGCTCGGCCGGTCAAGCCTCCACCGGCTACGGGCGCTCCGACGCGCTGGTCCGCCGGCTGAGCTTGGAATCGCCGCGCGGCACCCTGGATTTGGGCGGCTTCGCCCCGGCGACCGCTGCCGGTCCGGACCTGCGCAGCATCGTCGTCGGTTCCGAAGGCACTCTGGGCGTGATCACCAAGGCCACGATGGCGATCGTGCCGCAACCGGAACACAAGCGCCATGGTGCGTGGGCCTTCGCCGATTTCGAATCCGGCACCGAGGCGCTGCGCGCGCTCGTGCAGGCCGGAATCCCACTGCCGGCAGTCGCCCGGCTCAGCGACCGCGAGGAAACCGAATCCACCTTGCGGCTGGCCGGCGGAGCCAAAATCGCCGCGCTGCGCAAATACTTGGCCCTGCGCGGCATGCCCCAGCCGGCTTTGGCCCTTTTCGTCTGGGAAGGCGGAAAAGCCGCGACCGCGGCGGCTCGCCGGCAGTGTTCGAAGCTGCTGCGCGCCGCCGGCGCGGTGTACCTCAGCTCGGCCCCGGCGATCTCCTGGGAACACGGCCGCTTCAGCGCGCCCTACCTCCGGGACCGGCTGCTGGACATCGGCGTGCTCGTGGAGACCTTGGAGACCGCCACGTCCTGGGACCGGCTGCCGGCCCTGCACGAGGCGGTGAACCAGGCGATCCTGGGGGCGATTTCCGACGGCGGGAAATCCGGCTGGTCGCAAGCCCATGTCTCGCACGTGTATCCTGGCGGCGCGTCGTTGTATTTCACTTTCCTGGCCGGCCAGGAAAGTGATCCGCTGCAGCAATTGCAGCGGATCAAGGCGGCGGCGAGCGAAGCCATCGTGAAGGAACGGGCCACCATCACCCACCATCACGCCATCGGGACCGACCACGCGCCCTACCTGGCGGCGGAAATCGGGCCCCTGGGGGTGGACGTTTTGCGGGGTATCAAAGCCGCACTCGATCCGACCGGCATCATGAACCCGGGAAAGTTGATTCCTGCAATGGAGGAGGATCAGAAATGAGCAAAATCGATCTGCGCGGAAAAACCGTCTTGATCACCGGTGCGGCGATGGGAATGGGCCGGCTCTATGCCGATCTCGCTGCCCAGGACGGGGCGGCCCACGTCGTTCTTTGGGACATCAATGAAGATCTGCTGGCCAAGGCCGACGCCGAACTCCCGGACTGCGATGTGCATTGCTACACCGTCGACGTCAGCTCGCTCGAGGCGATTCGGGACGCGGCCGGGAAAGTGCTGGCCGACGTCGGGGTTCCGGATGTCTTGATCAACAACGCCGGGATCGTGCGCGGCAAGTACTTCTGGGAACACGATCACGAGGTGGACATCGAACTCGTGATGCGGATCAACGCGCTGGCCCCGATGCACATCACCAGGGCTTTCCTGCCGGCCATGATGGAAGGCGGCACAGAACGCCGGATCGTGAACATCGCCTCCGCCGGCGGTCTGGTCTCCAACCCCAAAATGAGCGTCTATTCCGCCTCGAAATGGGCCGCGGTGGGCTGGAGCGATTCACTGCGGCTGGAATTGCTGAAAACCGGGCACGGCAATATCAAAGTCACGACGGTTTGCCCCACCTACATCGCCACCGGAATGTTCGAAGGCGTCAAAACAATCCTGATGACCCCGATCCTCACCCCAGAAGCAGTGGTGACAAAAGTCTGGCGTTACATGAAGCCGGGGAAACCCTTCGTGATCATGCCCTGGACCACCCAACTGGGCAAAATCCTCAAAGGCACCCTGCCCACCCGGGCTTGGGACCTGATGGCGGACCGGGTCTTCGGCATCTACGGCACCATGGACAGCTTCGTCGGCAGGGAAGGCCGGCAGCAGCCCACTACGGGCAAACGCTGACCGTGTAGCAGAGGCGTCCGGTCCAATCTCACGGAGGCCTCTGCTACGGCATGGGCGCTGATCAGCGCCCGGTCAGCTGCCAGGCGTCTTCGCCGCTTTCGTCGTCGCCGCCATCGTGGTAGTCGATCGCCTGCGTCCGGTTGTCCAGATCCTGGGCGACCAGATCCACCGGCTCGGCGAATCCCTGATTCACATTCGCATTGGCCGCCAGTGCCGCGACCGTCGGGTCCACCGCCGAACCGGCCGGCGGCCCGTCGCCGCGGATCGCGGCCAAGGTCGCCGCCAAATCGTCCGGCTTGACCAATACATCGCGCGCCTTCGAGCCCTCGGAGGGCCCCACCACGCCGCGGGACTCCAGCAGGTCCATGAGCCGGCCCGCCTTGGCGAAGCCGACGCGCAGTTTGCGCTGCAGCATCGACGTCGAGCCGAATTGCGTCGTGATCACCAACTCGGTGGCCTGCAGCAGCACATCCAGGTCGTCGCCGATCTCTTCGTCGATCTGCTTCTTCGGGGCTTCCACCGCGACGTCCTCGCGGTACACCGCCTGCAACTGCCCCTTGACATGCTCCACCACCTGGTGGATTTCCGATTCGGTCACCCAGGCGCCCTGCACGCGGATCGCTTTGGAAGCACCCATCGGCAAGAACAACGCGTCGCCTTGGCCGATGAGCTTCTCGGCGCCGGGCTGGTCCAGGACCACCCGCGAGTCGGTGACCGACGACGTCGCGAAGGCCATCCGGGAAGGAACGTTCGCCTTGATCAAACCGGTGACCACGTCGACCGAAGGCCGTTGCGTGGCCAGCACCAAGTGGATGCCGGCAGCCCGGGCCAGCTGGGTGATCCGGACAATCGAATCTTCCACGTCGCGCGGTGCCACCATCATCAGATCGGCAAGCTCGTCCACGATCACCAGCAGGTACGGGTACGGCTTGAGGATCCGCTTGGAATCCGGCGGCAGCTTCACCTTGCCGGCCCGCACCGCCTTGTTGAAGTCGTCGATGTGCTTGAAGCCGAAGTTGGAGAGGTCGTCGTACCGGGTGTCCATTTCGCGGACCACCCACTGCAGTGCCTCGGCGGCCTTCTTCGGGTTGGTGATGATCGGGGTGATCAGGTGCGGCACCCCTTCGTAGGCGGTGAGTTCCACGCGCTTCGGGTCCACCATGACCATCCGCACCTCGTCCGGCGTGGAACGCATCAGGATCGAGGTGATCATCGAGTTCACGAAGGACGACTTGCCGGCACCGGTAGCACCGGCCACCAGCAAGTGCGGCATCTTGGCGAGATTCGCGACCACGAAACCGCCCTCGACGTCTTTGCCCACGCCCATCACCATCGGGTGATCGGTGCGCCGCGCGTTTTGGCTGCGCAGCACATCGCCCAGGGAGACCGTCTCGCGGTCGGTGTTCGGGATTTCGATGCCGATCGCGGACTTGCCCGGGATCGGCGAAAGGATCCGCACATCGGCGCTGGCCACGGCGTAGGAGATGTTCTTGGACAGCGCGGTGACCCGCTCCACCTTGGTTCCGGCACCGAGCTCGATCTCATACCTGGTCACGGTCGGGCCGCGGGAGAACCCGGTGACCTGGGCGTCCACGCCGAATTGGGTGAGCACATTGGTCAGGGCGGCAACCACCGCGTCGTTGGCCTCGGTACGTTCCTTGGGCAGCGTGCCCGGGGCCAGGAACTCCGAATCCGGCAGCGTGTAGGTGACGTCGCCGGCCAGGCTCAACTGTTCGGAGCGTTGCGGAATCGGGGTATTGGGAACCTGCGGCACGAGTTTGTTGACCGCGACCGTGGGGTTGACCGTGGGGACCGGCGGCAACCCCCCAGAAGGGACCTGCGACAAGGCTTCGGTCACCGGCTCGGCGGCCAAACCCTGGGAAGCCTTGAGCTTCTCCGTGGCGATTTCCGCCTTGGTGGGTCGCCGGACTCCCGGGGGCACCAACGGCGTGGTCGGCACAGTGTCCACCGGATCGGCATCGACCAGGGCGTGTTCGAAGGCTTCATCGCCGTTGAACCGGTCCAACACCGAGGTTTCTTCAGCGTCGGATTTCTTCCGCCCGAACAACGGCTTCTTCTCGCGCTTCGGCTTCGGCTCGGCCCCGTCGCGGTCGTAGAGGTAGCTCTGGTCATGGCCGTTGTCCGAGGTCTTTTCGTGCGGGTCCTGGCCCATCAAGTGCTCGTAAAGCTGGCCGAGCCGGGACGGGATCGCCCGGAACGGCGTCGCCGTGACAATCAGGACACTGACGAACGCGAACAAGGCGTAGATCAGCACAGCGAGCCATACGTTCAACGCCGAAAACGGCGAAGCGGCCAGGAAACCGATGGTTCCGCCGGCTTGGCTGACCCCGTCGAAGCCGCTGGCCAACGAAGGCTGCCCACCGACGATGTGCGCGATCGCGGCCCCGGCGACGGTCATCACGGTGAAGCCGATCGCCACCCGGTTGTTCGACCGCACGTTCTGCGGGTACCGGAACTGCCGGATCGCGCCGATGAACAGCATCAGGGGCAGCAGCAAGCCCATCCAACCGATGCTGCCAGCAACCACGCCGTGCACGCCGTCCGCGAACCAGCCTTTCAAGCCCCACCATTCGAACGTGGCGATGCCCACGGCCAGGAGCAGGAGCAGCAAGGCACTGCCGTCGCGCCGGCTTTCCGGCTCCAGGTCCGAAACATCGTGGCCGATCCGGCGCACGCCGCCGCCGACCAGGTGCCCCAGCCCTTGCCAGAGCCCGACGGCGGCGCGTACCGGCCAGACGGGTTTGATCTCGGGTTCGGGTGCTTGGGGCCGCGCGCGGGTGCCGCCAGCCGGTGTTTTCGCCTTGCTCGGGGCACGACCAGTTGACGGGCGCACGGGGGAAGTTCGAGTCGCCATATCTTCACGGTACTGCTATTACTCGCACTATCCCGGGATTTACGGGCCAAAAGCTTGCCGCAATCCAGCCACCACCGCCACTTGGGCGCAGTTGAGCAGGATGTTGACGCCGCACACCCTGCTCAACTGCACCCACGTGGCAAGCTCGGCCTAAACCGATTCCGAAATCAGCACGGCCGAGATTCCCGGCACCAAGGCTTGGAAGACGTGCGGTGCATCCCCCGGCTAGGAAATGTAGTCCCCGGGGTGCAATTCCACCGGGGCCCCGGCCGGGCCGACCAGCGCCGAGCCCGAGCTGATCACCACATGCTCCACGGTTCCGGCCGGGTGCAGGTCCGAAGCCTTGGCGCTGCCGGGTTCGGCGACGATCAGGAAAATGTCCCGTCGGGCGTGCGGCGGGCAGACCGCGAGCAACGTCGCCACGTAGTCTGCGCCTTCGGCCGCGAACCGCGCCCCTTGCCCCGGCCGGACCACCTGGCTGCGCACCTGCGGTGGATCGACCAGACGGGAAAACGGGATCTCCAAGGCAGTGCAGATTGCCCAGCGCGTTTCGACGCCGGGATTGCCTTCGCTGGATTCGAGCCGGGAAAGCGTCGATTTGGCAATGCCAGCCCGCCGAGCAGTCTCGGAAAGGCTCAAGCCAGCTTTGGCCCGCTCCCGCTTCAACCCGGAGGCCACCAGCTCGCTTGGCGTGTTCCGCGACAAACGTTCTCCTTATCGTATGATCGTTCGCCTTGACGAACAAGACTCCTTCCTCCGCAGTAGAACACATGCGTTCAATATGGAGAACAATCGATCGTTCTACGATCCGGTCGAGAGCGCTCATGTCTTTGTCCGTCGGGATAGTCGGCGTGTCTTATGGCGTGACCGCCACGGCTGCCGGCTTTCCGCTCTGGCAGATTCTGGTCCTGGGCTCATCTTCGGAGTTTCTCTTCGTCGGCATCGCGGCGGCCAGCGGAAATCTGCTGGCCGCCGTCGTCGCCGGCTTGCTGGTGAATCTGCGGAACTTCGTCTAGGCCGTGGGCGCCGGCGAGTTCCTGCGGCCGGGCTGGCGGAAATTTTTCGGCGCGCTGCTCGGAGCGAGCCTGGGCCAGATCGAGCAACGACCTGAATCGCTCGGCCTGGATGCCGTGTTTCCGGCCGTGCTCCTTGCCTTGCTCCTGCCCGCGATGCGCGAACGGCGGGCCCTCCTGGCCGCCGCCGTGGGCACCGCACTCAGCTTGGCGGCGACGCCGATCCTACCCTTCGGGTTGGCTCCGCTGCTCGCCCTGAGCGCCTTACTGCTGGTACTGCCGAGACGTGGCATGGCGTGAATCCCAATGCTGTCTTCATCGCCATCGTGAGCTTCGGCGTGGCGAATTACACTTTGCGCAGCGGCGGGGGGTTTCTCCACCCCAGCCTGGACTTCTCCCCCGGCGTCCAGCCGCTCTTGGAGTGCGGCACCGTAGTGTTGTTGGCCGCCGTCACGGTCAGCAGCACGCTGTTCTCCGGAACGCATTTCGCCGGTTTCGCACTGCCCGCTGGTGTACTGGCGGGCGGCATGGCGAGCTGGTTCAAAGTTCCATTGAACCTGTCGGTGCTGCTGGTGGCGAGCACGACGGCGCTGTTGCGGGCGGCCGGATTGCCGTAGGCCTTTGTCGTCGCGGCCTCTTCGGTTAGACTCCTTTTGAATCTAAATCAGGAGGATTAATGGAGCGGGCAGCGTTCTGGCGCTATTTCAGGTACCTGCTCTTTTACCTCCTCCTCCCGGCGAGCATCACCTGGCAGCTCTGGTTCAATCCGACGACCGGACTTGCCCGGGAAGGCAATTGGCCAGGGACCGCACCACTCGCCATTTTGCTTTTTCTCCTGCTACTTGGAGCTGCGCTGCTCTTCGTCCAGCAATGGCACGCAGGAGTGCGAAAAGCTACCGCACAGGTCATCCAGACTGCTTTGGACCGGGGATACCGCGAACAAAACATCATTCCGCTGGCCTTCGCACGCTCGCCGCGTTCCGAACGGTTCCGGGCCAGCACTGCCGGTGCGCCGGTTTTGGCCTGGGATGCAGACAGAGTTGAACTCTTCGTCAATCCGCCAGGGGCTAAGGCTCCCTACCGGGTGCTCTCCGGCGTCCGTTCCGGCAGCAACATCGAACTGCGCCGAATCGCTCTGGTCCATCCGATCGGCGGCGAATACTGGGGCATTCAGATCACGTTCCGCCGGACCGTCCCCACTCAGGATGGGACTACTCAGACCTGGAAGTTCGTCCCCCACCCACACAGCTCTTGGTCGATGATGCGAAAAGCCGCAGTCATGGAGCTCTTCGCCGAGCTGGCGGGCTCCGGCACCGGTAGCCTGGCAACCGAGCTTCGCCAAAATGCCGACCAGGAGAGTAAATGAAGCATCGGCGGTTCTGGCGCTACATCAGGTATGTTTTGTTCGCCCTGATCATGGGAAACATCGTCTGGCAGCTCGGCTTCAGTCCCTCCAACAGCCTGGTTCGAGACGGCAACTGGTTACCGATAGCAATCGGTGCTTCCATTACCGTGCTGGTGGTAGTCGTCTTGGTGCTCGTGTCCAAACCGCTCAATGCCAAAGCCCGCATGGAAACCGAAAAAATCATCGCCTTCGCGGTGGCCAACGGATACCAGGAACAGGATCTGACACCTCTGGTCTACGCGATCTCGCCCTTCGGCGAAAAGTACAAAACCGGTATGGCCGGAGCCCCGATCCTGGCCTGGGACGACGAACGGCTGGAGCTTTTCGTCAAGCTGCCTGGCGCACCGGGCCCGCAAAGCGTCCGATCCGGCAATCGTGCCAATGCCGAGATTTCGCTCGAACGAATCCTCACCGGCAATCCGTTCTGGGGCAAGTCAGAGCATCCGATCTGGGGTGAGCAGTGGGGATTCCAGATCAGCTTCGGCAGCACTGGGCCCGGCGGGCGTGAGGCCCTGGTGACCTGGAAGTTCGTACCGTTCACCCGCAACTACCGGCAGATGCGAAAAGCCGCGATGGCCGAACTCGTCGCCGGACTGGCCAAGGACGTCACCGCCGCCTGAGCGAACCCGAAGCAAAAACGGAAGGTGCGCCGGACCCGGAGGTCCGGCGCACCTTCCGGTACTCGGTCAGGCTAGGAGTCTAGGCCTCCAGCACCACCGGGATGATCATCGGCCGGCGGCGCAGTTTGCGGTTGACCCAAGTCCCCACGACGCGGCGCACCACTTGCTGCAATTGATAGGCGGTGTGGTCCTTGGAGGCCATCACAGCTTCCTCGAGCGCGGCGTTGATCTTCGGGACGATCTCGTCGAATACCGAATCCTCTTCGGCCACGCCCCGGGCATGGATTTCCGGCCCGGAGACGATTTTTCCAGTGGTCCGGTTCACCACGGTGACGATCGAGATGAAACCCTCGTCGCCCAGGATCCGCCGGTCCTTCAAATCGGTTTCGGTGACTTCGCCGACGCTGGATCCGTCCACGTAGACGAAGCCGCATTCCACCTGGCCGACGATCCGCGCCACGTGGTCTTTGAGGTCCACCACGGTTCCGCCGTCGGTCAGCAGGACGTTCTCGGCCGGCACGCCGGCGGACTGCGCGATTTTGCCGTTGGCGATCAAATGCCGGGTCTCGCCGTGCACCGGCATCGCGTTGCGCGGCTTGATGATGTTGTAGCAGTACAGCAGCTCCCCCGCCGCAGCGTGGCCGGAGACGTGCACCTTCGCACTGCCTTTGTGGATCACGTCCGCGCCGAGCTTGAGCAGTCCGTTGATCACCCGGAACACCGCGTTCTCATTGCCCGGGATCAGCGAGGAAGCCAGGATCACGGTATCGCCCTGGCCTACTTGGATCCGGTGGTCCCCGTTCGCCATCCGGGACAGTGCGGCCATCGGTTCGCCCTGCGAGCCGGTGCTCATCAACACGACCTTGGAGTCCGGCATGTTGTCGATGTTCTTCATGTCGACCAGGATGTTGTCCGGCACATTGAGGTAACCCAATTGCGCGGCGATGCCCATATTCCGCACCATGGACCGGCCGACGAAGGCGACTTTCCGGCCGTGCAGCGCCGCCGCATTGAGCACTTGCTGTACCCGGTGCACATGCGAGGAGAAGGACGCCACAATGATCCGCTTCTCGGCCTGGCCGAAGAGCGAATCCAGCACTGGGCCAATCTCGCGCTCCGCAGTGGTGAACCCGGGCACATCGGCATTGGTCGAATCGGCCATGAACAAGTCCACGCCTTCTTCGCCCAATCGGGCGAAGGCGCGCAGGTCGGTGATCCGGCCGTCCAAGGGCAACTGGTCCATCTTGAAGTCGCCGGTGTGCAGGACGTTCCCGCCGGCAGTGCGGATGAATACTGCGAGCGCGTCCGGAATCGAGTGGTTCACCGCGACGAATTCGCATTCGAAGGGGCCGAATTGCTCCACCTGGCCCTCAGCCACCGCCATGGTGTACGGCTTGATCCGATGCTCCTGCAGCTTCGCCTCGATCAAGGCCAAGGTCAGCTGCGAACCGATCAGCGGGATGTCGTTGCGCAACCGCAGCAAGTACGGCACCGCCCCGATGTGGTCCTCGTGGCCGTGCGTGAGCACCACCGCCACGACGTCGTCCAACCGGTCCTCGATGTAAGAGAAATCCGGCAGGATCAGATCGACTCCGGGCTGCGTCTCCTCCGGGAAGAGCACCCCGCAGTCGACGATGAGCAGTTTCCCGTTGATTTCGAAGACGGCCATGTTCCGGCCGATCTCGCCGAGCCCGCCCAGCGGTACGATCCGCAAGGTTCCTTCTTTGAGCGCGGGCGGCGTACGCAGTCCTGGTTGGGCTACTTGGGTCATACTGTGCTGTCCAAAATATTGATGTCGAATTCCATTCCGGCCTCCCGTAGGTCGGCCACGATAGGAGCGAGTTCAGACCCGCTCGGTTGCACCAGCGGCAATCGCACCGCTGGGTTGGGCAGTACTCCCTGCCACGTCAGAACTTGTTTGGCCGCGACCGCGCCCTGGACATGCGTCATCACCGCGCGGATCACCGGATCCAATTCGAAATGCAGCGCGCGCGCCGTGCCGAAATCGCCGGCCAGGGCAGCATCGACCAGTGCCCGGAATTTTCGGGTCGCCACATGCGCCGTCACGCTGACCACGCCGACGGCGCCGGCGGCCATCCATGGCAAGGTCAGCCCGTCATCGCCGGAATACACGTCGAGGTCGCTGCCGGCGAGCACCCGGGTGACCGCGCCGAAGTCCGCTTTGGCGTCCTTGAGCGCGGTGATCCGGGGGTGCTCCGCCAACTGGAGGATGGTCTCAGTGGCGATCGGGATCCCGGTGCGACCGGGAATGTCGTAAACCATGATCGGCAGTTCGGTGGCATCGGCGATCGCTTCGAAGTGCGCCCGGACGCCGGCCTGGCTCGGTTTGTTGTAGTAGGGGGTGACGATCAGCAACCCGTCCACACCGAGCGCCTGCGCCTTCTGCGACAGCGCAATCGAGTGCGCCGTGTCGTTGGTTCCAGTGCCGGCCAGGATCGCGGCCCGGTCGCCCACAGCGTCCTTGACCGCTTGGAACATCGCGAGGTTTTCCGCATCGGTCAGCGTCGAAGTCTCACCTGTGGTGCCGGTGACCACCAGACCGTCGCAGCCGTCGTCGACCAGCTTCACCGCGAGCGCCGCCGCCTGGTCCAAGTCCACCTGGCCATCGGCGGCGAACGGAGTCACCATCGCGGTGAGGAGGGTGCCGAACGGGTAATTGCGGGACTGGTCTGCCATAAGTAAAACGTTACCCGCTCGAACTGGAATTCGTTCAATGGTGGCAGTACAGGGTTTGGTTCAGGAAGTGGCCGACGACGGCGCCGGGGCACCCTGGTCGGCGCCCGGGTTGGATTTCGGCGCACTGGGTTCCGGGCTCGGCTGCGCGGTCGCCGGAGGGGTCGCCGGCGTGCTCGGCGGGGTAGTCGGCGGCTCGGTGGTCGGCGGGGTAACTGGCGGGCTAACCGGCGGCGTCGTCGGCGGAGTAACCGGCGGCGTCGGCGGCGGAGTAACCGGCGACGTCGGCTGCTCCGGCTTCGGATCGGGCTGCTTCGCGTCTTTGTCGCGGCCCTGGTCCTGCTTGTCCTGATCGCTCAACGGCGGTTCCGTCGGGATCGGATCGGCGCTGGTCGCCGCCGCATAACCGTCGGCCGCGGCCCGGACACTGCGCGTGTAATCGACCGAGTGGTTGTAGGAGAGGATCGCCCGCATCCAACCCTCCGGGCTGGCCAACGACCCGCCGCTGGCGCATAGGTAACGCGCCGCGCTCATCGCGGCATCGTCGATGTTCGATGGATCCGCCTTGCCGTCGCCGTTGGCATCGGTGCCCCACCGGGCCCAGGTGGACGGGATGAACTGCATCGGGCCCACCGCACGGTCCCATTGTTTGTCGCCGTCGTAGAGCCCGCCGTCGGTATCCGGAATCCCGGCGAACCCGTTGCCGTCGAGCACCGGCCCCAGGATCGCGCCGCTGACATTGCCGTCCGGCCCGATGCTGGCTCCGGAATACCGGCCGTGGTTGGATTCGACGCTGCCGACCCCGGCCAACGTCACCCAGCCCAGTTGGCAGCCGGGGTTGCTCCGGGCCATGGACAAGGCCGCGCCCTGATAGGCCTGCAACGCCCGGCTGGGGATCCCGGTTTGCTGCGCGGTGCGGGACAGCCATTCCGGATCGACCGGCAACAACGGCTGACTGTGCTCGGTAACCACGAAACTCGCCACCACGGTCATCGCCGCGGTCAGCGGCTGGGCATTCGCCGCGACCAGATCGGCGAGCTGACGCGCCGTCTGCCGTTCTTGGCGCCACTGCCGGACGTCGTCCAAATCGTCGTACCCGGCAGGAAGCGATCCGGCCGGACCGGTTCCGGAAGCGAGCGCGGCCACCGGGGCAGGAGCCGGCTGTGCGGGCGCGCTGAGCGCCATCATGGCCGGGGTACCCAATCCGAGGCAGACCAGAACGCCCACTGCGGCGGTGTTCGCCGGCCAAATTCGCTTCGGCACAGGCGCTTCTCCTTGCTCATCGCGGTGAAACAGCAATACCTCAAGATGTACTCCGCTGCCCGGCCCGGCGCAAGGGGTGGCCGGCAATTGCCAGCTGCCGTCCAGAAACCGCCGGGGCCAGTCGCATCGGTCCCCGGCACTGCGCGCACAACGCCACCTATTAGCCCCACCCGGTAACACAGCCGCTCCCGTTACACTGGCAGCGTGAGCCCACTCCAGCCACAGACCCCGGCGCAGCCGAACCCCGCCGGGGCGCCGAAACGATGGCCCCGGCTCGTGCGCACCGTGGGCATCGGCGCGGCTGCAACGGCAGGCACCGCCACGGCGGCCGGAGCCGCAGCCTTCTACCTGTTCAAAGCGCAAGGCCGAATGGCCCGACGCCGGATCGGCAAGCCGCTCGGTGAAATCGCGCTCAATGCGGACAAGACCTACAAGAAGAAGCTCGGAAACCCGGTACGGCTGCTGATCCTGGGCGACTCGATCGCGGCCGGGCTGGGTGCGGAACGGCCGAAGGACACCTTGGGGGCTCGGATCGCGCGGGAGTTGGCGAAAAAGACCGACCGTGCGGTGAACCTGCGCACCGCGGCGGTGGTCGGCAGCGAATCAAGTGCCTTGGAAAACCAGATCGACGGGCTTCCGGAAGGCTACCGGCCGGATCTGGCGGTGATCGTCGTCGGCGGGAACGACGTCACGCACCGGATCAGCCCGGCCCAGGCGGTCCCGCACCTGAGCGAGGCGATCGTCCGGCTGCAGGCCTTGGGTGCGCGGGTAGTCGTCGGCACCTGCCCGGATCTGGGCACGCTGCGGCCGGTGCCCCAGCCCCTGCGCTCCGTGGTCCGGGTCGCTTCCAAACGAATGGCCGCCGCGCAAGCCCAGGCGGCCGAATCGGCCGGCGTCAAATACGTGCTGCTGGGGCGATTGGCCGGCCCGCTGTTCCGGGACCACCCGGAAGAAATGTTCTCCGTGGACCGGTTCCACCCGTCCGGGACCGGATACCGGCGCACCGCGAAGTTCTTGGTGCCGGTCCTGCTCAAGGAGCTGGCAGTCCGGGAGTCGGCGGCTCCGGGCGCACCGGATGGGCCGCAATGAAGGGCAGTATTTCGGCGAGCACCGGCGCCGCCGGGACCAGGGTGTCGCCGTGGTTCCGGCCGGGAAGTTCCACCAGCCGCGCTTGCGGCATCAGTTCGGCGGCCCGGCGGGAATCGGCCAACCTCCGGGTGTCCCGGGTACCGGCCAGCAGCAACGCCGGCACCGGGAATTCGCGCAACTCAGCCTCCGGAACTCCTTCCCCGGCTTCGGTCTGCGCGAAATAGGCACGCAAGGCGAGCGGATCATTGGCTTTGAACGCCATCCGGGTCACCGGATCCACCGGACGCCCGGTGCGGCCTTCCCAGCCGGCGATGAACCCGTCCATGCCACCGGAGGCCAAGGCCGCGTCGTAACCCGGGAAGAACAATTCGGCGATCGATCCGGGGGTGATCCGGTAGCTTCCGGCCAGTGAAACGAAGGAGGCCATCCGCTCCGGCGCCACGCTGCCGAGGCCGAAGCCCAGCCGGGCGCCGAAGGAATAGCCGAGATAGTGCGCCTGCCGCACGCCTGCAGAGTCCAAAACCGCCAGCACGTCCGCCAGCACCCGGTCGAGCCGGTAATCGGCACGATCATGCGGCTTGCCGCTGCGCCCGTGCCCGCGCAGGTCCATGCTGACCACGCGGTACTGTTCCGTGAGCGCCGCGACATAGCCCATGCCCCGCCAAATCGCCTTGGAGAGCGCACTGCCGTGCACCAGCAGCACGGTCTCCCGACCGGTCGCGCCCACCGAATCCCAGGCGATCGGCACGCCGTCCTGGGGGTTCGTGGCTTCAGCGCGGAACGGGATCACTGCGGAACTGGGCTGCTGCGGAACATCGCGATCGCGTCGCGCATCGAGGAGCGCGCACGTTTCCGATCGCCGGCGGCATCGTAAGCGCAGGAAAGCCGGAACCAGGACCGCCAGTCGTCCGGGGCGGCTTCGGCCTCACGCTGGTATTTCACGAACTCCGCATCGGCTGCCTCACGGACGATGCGGCCGCCCGGCGTCCGGGGCAGATCGTCCACCGGGAGTCCGCCTTCGGCCTCCAGGATCTTGGCCAGCTTCTGCATCCGGGAACCGAACAAGAGTTCCCGGACCAGAGCCCAGGCACCGATCGGCGGAAGCAGGATCAGCGCCACGCCGAGCACCTTGGCAATCCAGTTGTCGTCCACGATGAGCAGCACCGCACGCTGCAGCAGCACCACCATGTAACCGATCAGCAACAGGCAGATCAGGCCTACCCAAATCTTGGTTTTCACGAATCCAACTCCAAATAGCCGTCCAGCCCGTAGGTCAATCCGGGAACCGAAGCGACCTTGCGCACGCCCAACAGCACTCCGGGCATGAAGGAATCCTGGCCGAACGAATCATGCCGGATGCTCAACTGCTCGCCGGCGGAGCCCAGCAGTACTTCTTGATGCGCGGTCAGCCCGGCCAAGCGGACCGAATGCACCGGCACCTCGTCGACGACGGCGCCGCGGGCGCCGGGCATCGCCTGCTCGGTCGCATCCGGAGCCGGTGGCAGACCTGCCCGGGCCTGTGCGATCAGCTGTGCGGTGCGGATCGCAGTCCCCGAGGGGGCATCGACTTTGTGCGGATGGTGCAGTTCGATGATCTCGACCGAATCGAAATAGCGTGCGGCCTGTGCCGCGAACCGGGTGGCCAGCACCGAGCCGAGGGCGAAATTCGGCGCGATCAGCACACCCACTCCCGGATTCTGGGCGAGCAGCCCGGCCAAAGCGGTCCGTTTCCCGGCGTCCCAACCGGTGGTGCCCACCACCGCGTGCAATCCGTGCTGCACCGCGAACCGGACGTTCTGCTCCGAGGAGTCCGGCACGGTCAGTTCGACGACCACTTGTGCCCGGGTCTCCAGCAGACGCTCGAGCGGGTCGGAGCGGCCCAGGGCCGCCACCAATTCCAAGCCATCGGCCCGGCCGATCGCGGCCACCGCAGCCGCGCCCATCCGGCCATTGGCCCCGATCACCGCAACGCGCAAATTTTCCGTCATGCTTCCTGCCTCCCCCGACCAGCCTACTGGGACGGCTGCGGCGGAACAGAATCCGCGGCCGGGCCGGCGCCGACCCATTCCACCCCGCCGTCGGCGAAGAACTGTTCTTTCCAGATCGGCACCTCGGCTTTGATCCGGTCCACCAAGGCGCTGCAGGCCGCGAAGGCCAGGCCCCGGTGCGCGGCCGCGACTGCGCAGACCAAGGCCGGATCACCGATCTGCAGCTCGCCGACCCGGTGCTGGGCCCACAGCCTGGTCCCCGGGAACTCCTGCGCCACCCGGGCCAGCACCGCGCTGAAAACCTGCTCCGCACTGGGATGCGCGCTGTAGCTCAAGGCGCTGACCGTCCGTCCGCCGTCGTGATCGCGCACCACGCCGGAAAAGCCCACCACGGCACCGCACTGCGGGGATTCGACCGCGAGCAGGGCTTCCGGCAGGCCGATCGGGCCGGCTGACAAAGCGGCGAAAACCACGTGGCCGGCGGGGCCGGCCGGCGCCGCGGGCCGATCGCCGGTCTCCGGAAGTCCGGATCGATCAGTGTTCATGGCTGCCTCCCAGTTGTGCCAGCAAATGATCCAGGATCGGATCCAGAACGGTTAGTCCGTCCTGGATCCCGCCGGCCGATCCGGGCAAGTTCAGCAATAACGCCCCCTGCGCGATCCCGGCATAGCCCCGGCTGAGTGCCGCCATCGGCGTGTTCCGCAGGCCCGCGGCACGGATCGCCTCCATCAACCCCGGGATCTCCAGTTGCAACAGCGGCTTGGTCATCTCCGGGGTCCGGTCGTCCGGAGTCAGCCCGGTCCCGCCCGTGGTCAGCAGCAGGTCCACCCCCTGCCCGAGCAGTTGCAGCATCGCGGCCCGGGTCGGTTCGCCGTCCGCTGCAATCGCCGGCGGCAACACCGTGAAGCCGCGGTCCGCCAGCCAATTCTGCAGCAACGGCGCGCTCGCGTCCGCGCGTTCCCCGCGCGCGGCACGGGTGGATGCCACCACGATTCCGGCCCGCCTGGACTCCGCGGTCATGCTTCCGCCGCCCGGTAGTCCCCGCTTTTGCCACCGGATTTGGCGAGCAGCTTGATCTCCCCGAGCACGGCCGCTTTGTCCACCGCTTTGATCATGTCGTACAGCGTCAATGCGGCCATACTGGCCGCGGTCAGTGCCTCCATTTCGACCCCGGTGACGCCTCGGGTGCGCACTGTGGCCAGGATCCGCACCCGGTCGCCATCGAGTTCGAAGCCGATCGTCACCTTGCTCAACGGCAACGGATGGCATAGCGGAATCAACTCCGGGGTCTTCTTCGCGGCCATGATCCCGGCCACCCTCGCCACTGCTACCGCGTCGCCTTTCGGCAGCCCTCCGTCGCTGATCAGGGCGACCACCTGTTCGGTGCTGCAGAGCACCGCTTGCGCGGTGGCCTCCCGGGTGGTCTCGGGCTTCCCGGAGACGTCGACCATCTGCGCTTCGCCGGCGGCATTCAGATGCGAAAGTTTCATAACAGCCATACTTCCACTTCTTCGCCGGCGGCCAGCTCCGCCACCCCCAGCGGCAAATGCACCAATGCATTGGCTTGCGCCATAGCATGCAGCAAATGCGAGCCCGGGCCGCCCAGCAACTGCACGGTTTCCTGGGCGAACAAACCGCGCCGGATCTGGTGTTTGCCGGGCGGGCTCGCGGCATCTGCGCTGAGCCGGGCACGGAGCCGGTTCCGCGGTCCGGCCAACAGCGGGCGCAGGAACATTTCGAAGGAGACCAAAGTGCTCACCGGGTTGCCGGGGAAGCCCAGGAACGGGATCGTCCGTTCTTCGCCCGGCGGTCCGATCCGTACCGAGCCGATCGCCTGCGGGCCGCCGGGCTGCATCGCCACCTGGTGGAATCCCACCATCCCGGCCAAACCTTGTTTGACCACTTCGAAGGCCCCCTGGCTGATCCCGCCGGTGCTGATCAGCAGGTCGACGCCGGTCAATCCGTCGAGCACGGCGTCGAGGCCGGCCGGGTCGTCCGGCAGCGTCGGCAGCAGCACCGCGGTTGCCCCGGCTTCGCTCAGCGCAGACCCGAGCAAGGTGCTGTTGGCGTCGTAGATCCGGCCCGGCGGCAGCGGCTCCCCCGGCGCGGCCAGTTCGTCGCCGGTGCTGAGCACGGCCACTGTGATCCGGCGCAGCACCGGCACGCTGCCCAGCCCGAGCGCGCCCAGAAGCCCCAACTGCGCCGGGCCCAATCTGGTTCCGGCCGCCACGGCGAGCGCACCGATGGCGATGTCGCTGCCGGCGCGGCGCACGAATTGCCCCGCCGGAGCCTCCGGCAGCAGTACGGATTCCCCGGCCGAGACGAATCGGGCCGGCTGCGCCGCTTCCACTGGCACCACCGCGTCCGCTCCGGCCGGCAGCATCGCGCCGGTCATGATCGGCACGGTCCGGCCCGGCGGCAGCAGAGCCGCCTGCTGCCCGGCGGCTATCGCAGCCAGTGCTGGCAACCGGGCGCCGGACTCCGCGGAGCGGACGGCGTATCCGTCCATCTGCGAATTGTCGAACGGCGGCAGTGCGACCGGTGCCCGGAGGTCCTCCGCGAGCAAACGGTGCAGTGCCTGCGGCAACGGAACCGACTCGGCTCCGCGCTTTTCGAAGCGGGGCCGGAGGAGTTCGGCCACAGCCGTCTGGTGTTCGGTTACCGTCCGCATACCGACCATTCTCGCAGCCGCTCGCGGATCAGCCCGGCGGTGCGCCGCCTCGTCATCAATCCGTAAGCCCTCCGCTCCGGATCCACCGGTTCCGCTTGGCACAATGGGGGAATGGACACGCAACTCGGCGGCACCGCCGACCACGGAGCCCGGCCCCTGGTCGGCATCATCGGCGGCAGCGGCATGTACCAGCTGCCCGGCAGCCGGACCCTGCGCACGCAATGGGTGGACACGCCGTTCGGGGCCACTTCGGCGCCGGTGACGGTTGCCGAGCTCAACGGCCGGGTGGTGGCCTTCCTGCCCCGGCACGGCGGCGGGCACAAAGTGCCGCCGCAGCAGATCAACTACCGCGCGAACATCTGGGCCTTGGCTTCACTGGGCGTGCGTGCTGTGATTTCCTCGGCCGCAGTCGGCTCGCTCGCGGCGACCCAGCCCCGGGACAGCTTTTCCGTGGTCAGCGATTTCTTCGACCGCACGTGGGGCCGGGCGGACAGTTTCTACGATGGCAGCACCGAGGCCGGGGTGCAGCACCTTCCGGCCGCGGAGGCGTATTGCGAAAACCTGCGCGGAGCGCTCCTGGCAAGCCTCCGCGATTTGGCCGAACCGCACCAGGACGGCGGCGTGGTCGCCGTGATCAACGGACCGCGCTTCACCAGCCCGGCCGAATCCGATTGGCTCGCCTCGGCCGGTGCGGAATTGGTCAGCATGACCCAGTACCCGGAGCCGGTGCTCGCCGCCGAATTGAATCTGGGCTTCGCCACCCTGGCGTACATCACCGATTCGGACACCGGGCACGACGGTTCCGAACCGGTCACTGCGGAATTGGTGTTCCACCGCCTGCGCGCCGCCCAATCCCGGGTCGCCGCGGTTCTGGCCCAGGTCCTGGACAAGCTCGACGACGACTACCGCCCGGAGCCGCGGATCAACCCGGAAGCGGTCCAGGCGGTGCTAGCGGCACCGGTCGTGGTTTCCGGCCGGTCGGCGCCGGAGGCGGATTGATGCGGCTGCTGGTCACCGGCGGCGCCGGATTCATCGGTTCCCGCGTGGTGGCCGCGGCCTTGGCCCAAGGCTGGCAGGTCCGGGTGTTGGACTCGCTGGACCCGGCGGTGCACCGGAATGCCCCGGCGCTGCCCGACGGCGTCGAACTGGTCTCCGGGTCGGTGGCCGATCCGGGCACCGCGGCCCGGGCGTTGCAGGGCATCGATGCGGTGTCCCACCAAGCAGCCAAGGTAGGTCTGGGCGTTGATTTCCAGGATGCTCCGGACTACGTCGCCGCCAATGTGCAAGGGACTGCGGTGCTGTTGGCCGCGATGGACCGGGCCGGTGTGGCCAGCCTGGTCCTGGCCTCGTCGATGGTGGTTTACGGCGAGGGCGCCTACCGGGACGGTTCCGGGAACCTGGTCCGCCCCGGCCCGCGGTCGCTGCAGGATCTGCGCGAAGGGGTCTTCGATCCGCGGCACCCGGAAACCGGCGAACTGCTGGCTCCGGATCTGGTTGCCGAGGACGCCGTGCTGGATCCCCGGAACGTCTACGCCACGTCCAAGCTCGCCCAGGAACATCTGGCCGCCAACTGGGCCCGGGAATCCGGCGGCCGGGCGATCGCACTGCGTTATCACAATGTGTACGGACCGGGCATGCCGCGGAACACCCCGTACGCCGGGGTGGCGAGCATCTTCCGTTCGGCACTGTCCCGGGGCGAAGCCCCGAAGCTGTTCGAAGACGGTGCGCAGCGGCGCAGCTTCATCCATGTGGACGATATCGCCAGCGCGAACCTCGCCGCGCTGCGCGAAACCCAACGGGGCAGCGCGGTGCTGCCGGACACCGCCTTCCGGGCTTACAACGTCGGCTCGGCACAAGTCCACACGGTCGGTGATCTGGCTGCCGCGCTGGCCGCGGCCTGCGCCGGCCCAGCGCCGGTGCGCACCGGTGAGTTCCGGCTCGGCGACGTCCGGCACATCACGGCCAGCTCCGCGCGGATCAGAGCCGAGCTAGGTTGGCGGGAACGTTGGAACTTCGAGTCGGGGATGGCCGAATTCGCGCAAGCGCCGCTACGCGACTGACAGACTCCGAGCAGCGCCACTACCGCTATTGCGCGTTGATCCGGATCGCGTGGTAACCGCTGGAGCCGTCCGGAGCCGGCGCCGCATACTCCGCGCGCTGCGGCTGCCCGGCGGCGTCGACCGATCGGACCTGCACCCGGTGCTGTCCCGGGGCGACCTCCACGGCGGCGCTCCACTGCACCCAGGTGTCCTTGGAAATCCCGGCCGCGAGCGTGGCACTCTGCCATTGGCCGTCGTCGACCTGCACCTGGACCTCGGAAATCCCGGTGGTCTGCGCCCAGGCACTGCCCGCCAGGACGAGCTTCCCGGAGGACACCGCGGCTCCGGAACGCGGCGTGTCGATCCGGGATGACTGCTTGATCGGCCCCCGTTCCGACCAACCCCGGGTCGACCAGTAGGCCAGATCTGCTTGGAAGGTGGTCACCTTCAGCTCGGTGAGCCATTTGGTCGCCGAGACGTAGCCGTACAGCCCGGGCACGATCAGCCGGGCCGGGAAGCCGTGTTCCAGAGGCAGCAACTGCCCGTTCATGCCCACCGCGATGATCGAGTCCCGGTCGTCGGTGAGCGCCTCGATCGGCGTGCTCGCGGTGAATCCGTCCTGGGAACGCGAAAGCACCATGTCCGCCCCCGGCTGCACGCCGGCCCGGGCCAGGAATTCGCGGACTGGCCAACCGAGCCAACGGGCGTTGCCGATCAGATCGCCGCCGACCTCGTTGGACACGCAGGCGATCGTCACATAGCGCTCGATCATTGGCTGCGCCAACAGCTCGGCCATGGTGATGCTGACCTCCCGATCCACCATCCCGGTGATTTTGAGCTGCCAGTCGTCCGGATTGATCACCGGCACCGCGAGCGCGGTGTCGATCCGGTAGAACTGGTCGTTCGGGATCACCAGAGGACGCAAACCGGGCACCTCGAGCTGGGCCGCGGCCGGGATCGGCGCGGCCGGCTCAGCCGGTGCCGGGAGCTTCAATTTGTCCCGGGCCGCCTGGTAGCTGGCCACCGAGCCGCGCACCACGCCGGTTGCCAGACCGGTGAGCAGCGCCCCGGCCGCGCTTGCTCCGAGGACTTGGAAGAAACGCCGTCGTCCGGTCTCGAGCGAAACCGTCGGATCAGCCTGAGCCGTCCGCCAATCGCGCAACCGGGCGATCGCGATCCGCAGCAGGGCCACGGACAGCAGCGCTGCCACAACCGGCGGCGCCAGCGCGACCGTGTTCCCCTGCGCCCGGGCGAAGACCGCAGCCGCGCCGAGCAGGCCGAACCCCGCGACCAGCAGCCAGCCGGCATTCTTCCGGTGCGCTTCGAACACCCCGGCCAGTCCGGCGGCAACCCCGATGACCACGGCCATGACCAGCAGGAAGACGACTTTGTCCGCAGTGCCGAAGAGCGAGATCGCCAGGTCTTTGACCCCCGGCGGCAATCCGTCGATCACCATCGACCCGACTGCGCTCACCGGGGAAACCGAGGGGCTCAGCCACCCGGCCAGCAGTTCGCCGGCCAGGACCCCGAAAGCCACCGCGAGCACCCCGGACAGGAACGCCCAACCGTCGAGCACCCGCTGGCTCACTCCGGCATCGCTTTCGGGATCCGCACGGTGAACCGGCAACCGTGGCCGGTGTTCTGCACCGAGACGCTTCCGGAATGCGCGGCCAGAATTCCGGCCACCGTGCTCAAACCGACGCCGGCTCCGCTGAACGCCGAGCTGGACCGCTCAGTGCTCTTGCGCCAACCCATCTCGAAAAGCCGGTCCAGATCGGCTTCGTCGATGCCGCCGCATTCGTCGCTGACCTGGATCAGCGCATCCCCGGCGTCGCTGGACGCGGCCAGCCGGACGGTGCTGCGTTCCGGCGAGTAGCTGATCGCATTGACGATCAGGTTCCGGATCACCCGGGAGATCAAGGCGCTGTCCGCATCGACCACGGTGGAGCCGACGTCGTCGCCTTGGACCGTGATGCCTTTGGCCGCGGCGAGCGGCGCCAGGTCGGCGATCGCATCGGAAACCAGGTCGTAGAGGTCGATCGGCCCAGTGTGCAGCACCAGCGAACCCGACTGGATCTTGGACAGTTCCAACAGATCGTTGACCAGGACCGCCATCTGGTCGGCCTGCGCGATGATCTTCCGGTGGTAATCGGAAACATCGGTGACCACGCCGTCTTCCAGGGCTTCGGTCATCGCTTTCATGCTGGCCAGCGGAGTGCGCAGATCGTGCGATACCCAGGAGACCAGCTCGCGCCGGGCCTCCTCCATCGCGGCTTCCCGCTGCCGGGAGGCCTCCAGTTTCTCGCTGGTGGCTTGCAGCTCCTGGGCCAGCCTGCTGAATTCGGAACTCATGCTCTGCTCCGGCGAAACCGTTTGGCCCAGACCGATCCGATGCGCCGCATTGGTCAAACCCGTCGTGTAGCGCGCCAGGCCGAGTCCCAGCACCGAGGCCACCGCGACCGCGACGATCGAGGCGGTGCCGACGATGTACCAGATGATTTCCAGGTTCTGCGCGGAAATGTACATCGCGTTGGACGCGCTGACCATTCCGGCCACCAGGACCGCCACTGTGGCGACGACCACCAGGCACACTTGCAGCACGATCGAGGCCCGGCGCAAAAGCCGCAGCAACAGCAGCGTGATCGCACCGATCGCCAGCGCCCAGCCCAGGACCCAGCCGAAGATCGTCAAAAACTGGCTCAGTGCCACAGCGCTCCCCCGGTCCTCACTGGCTGCCGCCACCCGGGGCGTCGAACCGGTACCCGACACCCCAAACCGTGTGCAGGAAGACCGGCTTGGTCGGGTTCTTCTCGATTTTTTCGCGCAATCGGCGCACGTGCACGGTCACCGTGGACAGATCGCCGAAGTCCCAGCCCCAGACGGCGCGGATCAAATCCTCCCGGCTGAAAACCTGGTTCGGCCGGCGCAAGAAAAAGGCCAGCAAATCGAATTCCCGCGCGGTCAACGCCAGTTCGACGCCGTCCAGACTGACCACCCGGGAGGCCGGGTTGAGGGAAAAACCGGCCAGCTCGACGATCGGTTCCGGGGTGAATTCCTTGACGCTGCGGCGCAGCACCGAATTGACCCGGAGTACCAACTCGCGCGGTGAGAACGGCTTGGTCACATAGTCGTCGGCACCCATCTCCAAGCCGAGGATCCGATCGTCTTCGGTGCCCAAGGCGGTCAGCAGGATGATCGGCATGCTCATGGTCTGGCGGATCCGGCGGCAAACCTCGGCGCCGTCCAGGCCGGGCAGCATCCGGTCCAGGATGATCAGGTCCGGATGCGTGGAACCGGCCAGGTGCAATGCGGTGAAACCATCACTGGCCTGTTCCACCTGGTAGCCGGCCTTGACCAGATAATCGCGCACCACTTGGGCGATCACTTCTTCGTCCTCGACGAGAAGGATCTTGCGATTGCCGGCCTCCGGCGTGGCCGGCCCCTGCGTAGTGTTCACCTTCCAAGCATAAGATTCCCGGCCGCGCAGAACCGGTGTTGCCGCCAAGCGTCCCGGTTACGTAATGATTTAGGGCAGCGGACACGCAGGTTCGGAATCTACCGTCGAAGAGTGAACCAGATCGATATCGTGCTCCCTTGCCTCAACGAGGCGGCGGCCCTGCCCACCGTCCTGGCCGCGTTGCCCCCTGGCTCCAGGGCGATCGTGGTGGACAACGGGAGCACCGACGGTTCCGCGGAGATCGCCGCCGCGGCTGGCGCCCTGGTGGTGTCCGAAAGCCGCCGCGGCTTCGGCAGCGCGGCGCACGCCGGTTTGCTCGCCGCGACCGCCCCGCTGGTGGCCTTCTGCGACGCCGATGCCTCGCTCGACCCGGGTCTGCTGCACGGGTTCCGCACCCTGGTCGATGCCGGCGAAGCCGATTTGGTGCTCGGTGCCAGACAAGCCGAGCCCGGGGCCTGGCCATTGCACGCCCGGCTCGCGAACCGGTTCCTGGCCCGCCGGATCCGCCGGGCGACCGGCTATCCGCTGACCGATCTGGGCCCGCTCCGCCTGGCCCGGCGCGAAGCTCTGCTCGGCTTGGGCCTGCAGGACCGGCGCAGCGGCTATCCACTGGAAATGGTGCTCGCCGGGCACCGTGCTGGCTGGCGGGTGATCGAACGGCCGGTCCCCTACCGGCTCCGGGACGGCAAGTCGAAAGTCACCGGCACGTTGCGCGGCACGCTGACTGCGGTCGCCGACATGTCCCGGCAACTGCGAGCGCATGCCGCGGACCGGGCCGCAACCCCGGATCGGGCCCGGCCATGAGCCGCGCGGCCGAACTCGCCGTGGCGGTGATCGCCAAGGAGTGCCTGCCCGGGAAAGCGAAAACCCGGTTGACCCCGCCGCTGCGTCCGGTCCAGGCCGCGGCCTTGGCGCAAAGCAGCCTGAGCCAAACCCTGGACACGGTCCGTTCCCTGCCGGCCGGCCGCCGCTTGCTGGTCTTCCAGGGCACTGCCCGGGAATCCGATGCGGCAGGCTTCGAGCTGGTCCCGCAGGCCGCCGGCGGTCTGGACGAGCGGCTGGCCGCGATCTGCACCGCCAGCGCTGGCCCCCTGCTGATCCTGGGCATGGACACCCCGCAGTTCACCGCTGCGGACCTGCAATCGATGTTCGACGACTGGTCCGCGGAGCAGCCCAGGCACGATGCCTGGTTGGGCTTGGCCGACGACGGCGGCTTCTGGGCCCTGGCCCTCGCCGAGCCGGACCCGGAGTTGATCCGGGGTGTGCCGATGTCCACCGGATTCACCGGGCAGGCCCAGCACGACCGGCTGACCGACGCCGGCCTGGCCGTGGGGTTGCTGCCGCAGTTGCGCGACGTCGACTATTTCGAGGACGCGCAGCATGTGGCGCGGCTCTGCCCGGGCAGCCGCTTCGCGGCACACGTGGCCTCGTTCGCTGCCGGCCCCGCAGTCGTCGCAGGTCCAGCCGAAGCCGCCGTCCAGCGGGAAGATCTCGGAGCGCTCCGATGAGCGCCGAATTGGTGTCCAGCAGACTGTCACCGGGCTCCCGGCACACTTTCGGCCGGGGTTCGGCGGAACCGTATGCCCGCGCGCTCGCGGTGGGCCAGGGGAAACTCAGCGTGCTCGATGTCTCCGGGGCGGTCCCCGCGGTGCATTACCGGGTCCAGGACTGGTTGGTCCGGGCGAACGACTTCGAACGTTCCCTGTTGCGCGGCGCCCGCGGTCCGGTGCTGGACATCGGATGCGGACCCGGCCGGATGCTGGTCGCCGCCGAAGACCTCGGCTTGGCCGCTTACGGGGTGGATTCGAACCCGCTGGCCGCCGCCCGGGCCAGAAGCCAGGGCGCCACGGTGTTCGAACAATCGATTTTCGACCCGCTGCCCGGGGACTTCCAGACCTTGCTCCTCTTGGACGGCAATATCGGCATCGGCGGCGACCCGCAGGCACTGCTGGGCCAGCTGCTCAGCATCGCGGCCCCCGGTGCCCGGCTGATCGTGGAAACCGATCCGCTGAAGCGGTTGGAAGCACGCTACCAAGCGATCCTGGTCGATTCGGCCGGCCGGAGCAGCGAGACCTTCGATTGGGCCCGGCTGGGTTCCGAGCCATTGCACCGCTATGCCGCCGACGCCGGTTGGACCCTGCTGGGCAGCGTCGAACACGGCGGTCGCCGGGTCAGCCTGCTTGGCAACTAACTTCGCGGAGGTTGGGCCTGATCAGTCCCCAGAGGAATCAGAGGAGACCGAGACCGCCAGAGTGGTGTAGCGGCACCGTGCCCCAAAGCCGATCGGCCGCTGGCGCAGCCGAGGCGACGGGGCCGTTTCATCGCAGGTCCGTAAGCGTTGACATGGTACACCGTCCTTGGGGATCGCGGCAGGGGCTTTCAGGTCTGGGGGTCTCTTGGTCGGCTTGAAGAACGGCCAACCGAAAAGGAGATCATCATGGCTGATAACAAGAACTCGGGACAATTCGGGAATCGTCAAGATACCGCAGAGCAAGCGCGTAAAGGTGGCGAAGCGAGCACTGGCAGCTTCGGCACTGAAAACGGTGCCGACCCCCACGAGGCGGGTCGAAAGGGCGCTGAAGCTGAGCCGCACGAGGCGAAAGTCCGCGGCGGTGGGAACAGCCACCGAAACGACGGCTAAAGGTCAAAACCAGTAGGGTTCGGGGCGAAGCGCTTCGCGCCGAACCTCAATGGCTTAACGCATCTATTTCAGGAGGTTCCAATGACTAGCATCAAAGAATCGATCGACGTCAATGTGGACATTTCGACAGCCTATAACCAGTGGACCCAGTAGGAAGACTTTCCAAAATTCATGTCGAGTGTCGATGAGGTTGAGCAGCTCAATGACGAAGTGGTGCGGTTCATTGCAACGATCGCGGGCGTCCGGCGCGAGTTCGACGCGAAGATCGAAGAGCAACGGCCCGATCACCTCGTGCGCTGGTCCAGTATGGACGGCGTTAAAAACCGTGGACAAATAAGCTTCGAGAGTCTCGGCACCAACGCGACGCGGGTCGCTGTTGAAATCGTTTGGGAGCCTTCCGGGATCCTCGAAACGGCAGCGTCGATCTTCACCATGGACCATGCTGCGGTGAGGAAGGACCTGGACAATTTCAAAGAATTCATTGAAGATCGTGGTCAGGAAACCGGACAGTGGCGCGGTCACATCGACAATGACCGTACCGAAACCGTTGCAGGTAGTGCGGACTATCCGGCGACCGATGAACCGCTTGGGGACCCTGCCGAACCCTACATGCCAGCTGGGACCGGAACAGGCGAACCTAATACGCCCACCTGGGACAAGCAAAGCCAAGAAAGGTCGTAGGGAAGGATTGTGGAGGCACCATATCCCTACTTCGGGCTAATCCTCATCGCCATCTTGGCCTTGGCGGTCATTATCGGGGTGACCACGTGGGCAGTGCGAGGTCATCAACGCCGCAAACATCAAGCCGACGACCAACCCCATAACACGCCGAGCGAGTGACCATAGACGTTACTGAGCAATCATCCACCATGGTGCGAAGCAAACTCGTCCGCCTCTTTTCATCAGGATCGGGGCAGCCGCTTCAACTGAAGATAGCGGATGGAAGTGGCTGCCTTTACCGTGAAAAGGGCGCATAGTAGTGGGAAACGGGAGGCCCGTCCCCCTCGGGATTCTTTCCTTCAGGAAGCGCCCAAGTGCCTGGTGCATTATTCCGGCGTGAATGAGTCCAGTCGGCGCTGCGGCAATGGCCTCAGGTGCCCCAGCCTTCCCCCCTAGTGCTTGCCGAGTGGAGCGCACTGACCGCACGTGTTGCGCTATGTGTTTGAGTGTCTGAGTTGCTTTGAGTATTTGATGTCTCGTATACGAAGGCGTTTTTTCAATGGTCCTTAAAGAGATTGGGGTGGGGCGGCAGCGCCGCCCCACCCCAATGATTAAGCTACGATTCGATGGCTTGCGAGGACGCCGTCTTAGCCGTGTGACTGATCTCGATCCGCCGAGGCTTCGCTTTCTCAGCCAACGGAATGATCACCGACAAAACTCCGTTATCGTAGACCGCCGTGATATTGTCCCGGTCAATGCCTTCGCCGAGAGTCAGTTCGCGACGGAACTGACCAGAAAAGCGTTCGCTGGCCAACCACTGCACGCCTTCATCCGATCGAGCGGTGCGTTGAGCCGAGATACTCAGCGTACCGTTGTCGACGGAAATGTCGATGGAGCCCGGATCGATTCCAGGTAGATCGGCATCCACCACATAATGGTCCTCGACCTTATAAAGGTCCATTGGCATGAACCGAGGGGAGCGTCGCGTCCCATCGTCGCTTAGAAGAGACCTGGTCATCGCTTCAACGTTGCCAAATGGGTCAAAACGCAGCACAGTAATCACCTCCTATACACACCTGCCCACCACCTCGATAGGCAGTATCAACTGTGCACTATTTAAGTTAGCACTCTCGCCCGAGAGTGCCAAGTGCTTGTCCGAAATCCCTGACGATGCAAAGACTATGGCCGGTTGCGAGCGGGCCCAGACAAAGACTCAGCGCCGACACGCCCGGCGAGCTCGTCCGTAAAGAAGACTCCAGTCGTACGCACGGACGCAATGAAGCGGGTCTGCTGAGGGTTTGGGTCGCATTGACTATGAGGATTGTGGTCTCTGCTGGAAGGATGTTGATTATGCCAAAGCCTTACCCTGAGGTGAAGCGCTCCGGCGTGTTTGGGGGGGTCTGCTGCACTAGACCCATGCGGCATGCAATAGTGGTCAGTCCCGTATGAATACTCTCGTTAAGGATTACCCGAGTCTGTCGCCGATTGACCCATCTCCGATTGAATTGCCCGGTCCCGGCGCGCCCGCCGGGACCGGCGTTCCAGCAGCAGCACGGTGACCGCTGCGGCCAGGACCAGGCCGGCCCAGAACAAGACCAGGCTGAGCAGATAGTCGTCCTGCAGCACGGAGACGTTTTTGGCCACTTGCTGGGCCTTGAGCAGCGGCAAGCCGACCAGGGTCAACACCGCGCCGATCAGCAGCGCGGTGCGGACCACCGCCGCGGATTCCGGCTGCAGGCCATAGCTGAGCCGGCGCAGGCCGAAACCGAAGAGATGGCTCAACGGAACCAGGATGCCGTCGTGCAGGACCAAGGACGCAGCCAGCCAGCCGGCCAATCCGATCAGCTGGGACACCTCGAGCTGCGTGGGCAGACCGAAAATCCCCACGCCGATCCCGAACAGGCCCAGGGCGCCCAGCGCCAGCCTGGGCAGTTGCTTCCGGGAAAACCGCGGCAGCCGGAAGAATTCCCTGAGTCCGGACCGCAAAGTTGCGCGCCTCATCCGAGGACCTCCACGCTCTTGAGCCATTTGGTCTGCAGCACTCCGGGCCGGCCCGGAGCGATGATCCGGGCCGGGTAGCCGTGGTCCAGATCCAGGACTTCGCCGTTGAGCTGCAAGGCCACCATGGTTTGCGCATCCTGGGTATAGGCGGCCGGCATGGTCATGATCCGATAGCCTCCGTTGGGCTCCAAGGAGGTGATCCGCAGCAGCGAATCCGCCGGGGCGCCGACCGTGGCGATCAGATCCCGGATCGGCACGCCGCGCCAGTTCGCATACTGGCTCCAGCCTTCCACGCAGGCGATCGGCAATTGGTGCTCGCTCAGCGGCATGGCGCCGAGTTCCGCCAAGCTGTAGGCAGCTGAGCGGCCCCGGAAGGTCACCTGCAGCGCCCAGCCCGGATCGTTGGCCAAGGCCAGCACCTTCGCCTCGGCCGCGGTCCGGTTCACCGGCACCGCTTGCGGCCCGGTGCCCATCCGGCGCGGCGCGAACAGGTTGAACGGAGCCAACCAGCCGAAAGACTGCCCGGCGGTGGTCAACACCAGGGTGAACGAGCTCAGCCCGACGGCGGCCAGGAATCCCCGACGCGGCCAACGGCCGGCGGGCCGGCTGGCGCCGTCGGGTTCCCGCCGTTTGCGCCAGTGTTCGGCGATGATCGGCAACTTCACCGCGATGTGCAACGCCAAGGAACCGACAATGACCCAAGCCAACCAATAATGGGTCTGCCGGAACGGAAACGGCCAGGGGTACCACTTGTAGGTGTTGATCAAGCCAATGGTCAGTTCCACCAGTGAGGCGGACACGAAAAGCGCGATCGAGGCGCGTTCCAGACCGTGCCAGACGTTTTTGATCGGCGGCCACTTGAGCAGTTCGGGGAAAACCGACCATAGCTTGGCGAAAAGCAACGGGATCGAAGCAATCCCCACGGTGATGTGGATGCCCTGGGTCACCTGGTAGATCCAGACCGGCCGGGTCAGGAAGAAGGTGATGTCCCCCGGGTCTTGCAGATAATGCGAGAAGAGGCCGGTGCCGAAACAGATCAAGAACGCCGGCCCGAGCAACCGGCCGAGCACCACGGTGAGCCGGGTGGAGCGGACCGGTGAATGCAACCGCGTGGCAACCCCCTCCATGCGTGCTTGAAGAAATCGGGTCAACCGGTCCATGCTCCCATCAGACCACCGATCAGCGCGCAAAGGCCCTGCCCAGTCCTTACGAATACCGAACGGTTGGCCCGCCCTGAGCCGGCTTCCCGGCTCGATGCGGCACTCTGGAAACATGCACACACCAAAAACCCGTTGGCTGGTCGCAACCGGTTTGCTCGTCCTACTGCTCAGTGCCATGGTCTGGTCCTTGATGGATCTGCCCCGGCTTGCCTGGTTGATCCCCGGCGTGGCCCGGGAATCGGCGCAGAGCGGCCGGGTCAATTTCTTCATGACCTTGGCCTGTTGGCTGGTTTTCGGACTGGCGGTGTTCTGCCTGCGCCGCGCGCAGCCGGCGGGAAGCGACATCCGGCGGCTGCGCCCCTTGGCCGGCCTCGTCCTCGTGGGGTCCTTGCTGCTGGGCGCTGCGGCGTTGAGCGCGCCGCCCTCCACCAGCAACGATTCTGCCCGCTATGCCTGGGACGGCATCGTGCAGAAGGCCGGCATCTCGCCCTACGACCATGTCCCCGCCGATCCGGCCCTGCAAAGCCTGCGGCCGGAGTGGTTGTTCCAAGCCCCGCTGCCGGACGGCAGTTGTGACAAGGCGAACTTCCCAGCGATCCCGGACAAGTCGAATGGCGTCTGTTTTGCGGTGAACCGGCCCAACGTGCCCACGATCTACCCGCCGACGTCGGAGATCTATTTCTTCCTGGTCCGGCTGCCCTTGCCCGCGGAAGTGGGCTTCATCGGGTTCCAAGCAGCCGGTCTGCTGCTCGCCCTGGGCGTCACGCTCGGGTTGCTCCGGCTCAGCCGCAAGTTCGCGTTGCCGCTGGATCGCGTGGCCTGGTGGGCCTGGAGCCCGTTGGTGGTGATCGAGGGCATCAACAACGCGCATGTGGACCTGCTCGGCGCCGGATTGCTGCTG
Source organism: Arthrobacter russicus (assembly GCF_031454135.1). Taxonomy (NCBI): domain Bacteria; kingdom Bacillati; phylum Actinomycetota; class Actinomycetes; order Micrococcales; family Micrococcaceae; genus Arthrobacter; species Arthrobacter russicus. Next base: position 3,185,923 of record NZ_JAVDQF010000001.1, on the reverse strand, counting down.
CTCGCGGTGATCTTGCTGGCCAGGGGGCGGGTGACCGGATCCGCAATCGCCTTCGGCGCCGCGGTCGCCACGAAACTGGTCCCGGTGATCGCCGCTCCGGGAATGCTCTACCGCAAACCCTGGCGCTTCATCGTGGTCTCGATCGGCACGTTCCTGGTCTTGTACCTGCCGTATCTGCTGCTTTCCGGGATCGGGGTGTTGGGTTTCCTGCCCGGCTACCTCAGTGAAGAAGGCTACGATTCGACCCAGCAGACGTCCCGATTCGTGTTGTTGACGCTTTTCCTGCCGCCTCAGGCGGCGGTGCTGGTGGGCGCGCTGATCATTCTGGGCACCGGGATCCTGCTCTGGCGGAGGACCGATCCGGACCGGCCCTGGGACAGCCAGGTGCTCTTCGTCTCAGTGGTGTTGCTGGTGGTCAGCCCCACCTACGTCTGGTACGCCTTGCTGCTGCTGCCCTTGATCGTACTCAGCGGCCGTTATGAATATTTCAGCGTGGTGGTGGCGCTCACCATGCTCTACCTGAGCACCCCGCTGCCGGAGTCGATGGTCACGGCCAGGTCCGCTTTGGCCGGCGCAGTCCTGGTGTTGTTGGCGGCGTGGATCTGGCGCCGTCAGCGCCCCGGAGCCCTGGAACCGGGGAGCCTGTTGGTGCCCAGCCTGGCCAGCAGTAGGACCACCACGTAAATCCCGATCAGCATGAGCGAAATCCCCAGCGCCGCTTGCGGTTGGTTCGAATTGAGGCTCAATTCGATCTGCAACGGCAAGGTCCTGGTCCGACCCGCGATTGAGCCCGCGAAGGTGATCGTGGCTCCGTATTCGCCCAGCGATCGGGCGAAGGCGAGCAAGGCGCCCACCAGGATTCCGGGCATTGCCAAAGGCGTCGTGATGTAGCGCAGGATCTGCCCGGCACCGGCGCCGCTGGTCGCGGCCACCATTTCCAATTCCGGATCCACCGCGTTGAGGCTGGTCAACGTCGAGATCACGAAAAATGGCAGGGAAACGAAGACCTGGACCAGCACCACCGCCCAAGGCGTGAAACCGACGTCGATCCCGATTTGGCCGAGCAGACTGCCGAACAAGCCATTGCGACCCCAGAAGTACAGCAGCGCGATGCCGGAGACTACGGGTGAAAGCACCAACGGGATCAGCAGCAGGCCGCGCATCGGACCGATCCACCAGCCGGTCAGCTTGCTCAACAGCACCGCCAACGGAACCCCCAATACCGCGCAGACCAGGGTCGACGCGAAGGAGGTCAGCAGGGAGAGCCACAGCGATTGCAACGCATCAGGGCTGCTCAACAGCTCCGGCAACTGCGTCCAAGGCGCCTTCACGACGAGCGCGATCAGCGGACCGGCGAGCAGGAAAAGCGCAATTCCGGCAGGAACCCAGAGCCATCGCGGCACGGTGGACGGGACGAACTGACGCATCGAGGACCGGGATTACTTCCCGGAAGGCGAGGCGCTGGCGGAGTTGCCGGCAGCGCCGGGGCCGAATCCCGCAGCCGCCAGGATTCCGGCAGCTTCCTGGCCGGCCAGCCAGGTTTTGAACCCGAGCACCTCCGGTTTGTCCGCGGCCGCCTTGGTGATCGCCAGCGGGTATTTGTTCGGCGACGGGTCATCGAGTTTCACACTGGTGACGCCCTGCCCGGCGGTCGCTTTGGCATCCGTGCTGTAGACGAACCCGGCGTCGACCTGTCCGGTGGAAACCTTGGTCCGCACCGCGCTGACATCGTTTTCCTGGCTGGCCCCGCTCAGCGTCAGTTTCGCGGCGTCCAGCACCCGCTGTGCGGCCCGGCCGCACGGCACTGCCGGAGCGCAGACTGCGATCTTGCTGTCCTTGGTGGCATCTTCCAGGGTGCTGATCTTGCCCGGATTACCCGGGGCGATCGCCAGCACGATTTCATTGCTCGCAATGATCGTGGTGCCCGGCGCCAGGATCGTGTCCTGCGGGATCGAGGCGATGGAGGCTTCATCCGCGGTCACCAGGACGTCCGCAGCTGCACCGGCGGTCAGTTGCTGCACCAGAGCCGAGCTCGCCGCATAGCTGAGCGTGAATTGGATGCCGGGATTTTCCTGCCGGTACTTCTCGGTGAGCGTTTTCATCACGTCGGTCAGCGAAGCGGCAGCGAACACGGTGATCTGCCCGGTGGCTCCGGAGGCGGTGCCCGGGCTGCTGTTCGCGTCACTCGGCGCAGCAGCGGATCCGCCGCACGCGGCGAGGGCGGGCAGCACGGCCGCGGCCAGGACGAAAGCGGCCGCGGGGCGGGCACGGAGAAGTTTCATACCCCGACCTTATGCGGTTCGGGCCGGATCTGGACAGCTTCGACCGAGATGTTTTCGACTCGTAAGTTCTGCCCAGGACGCCCGAGTACGCCGGGACCGCTCCGGTGGCGTAGCGTTGATGTATGGAATCCGGCTCCGGACGCGTCGCTTTGGGGATGCCCGCTACAGGCAACCCGGACAATACCGTGCCCCGGCCCGGTGCCGGACTGCTGGACCGCTTCGGACGGCAGGCCACCGACCTCAGGATTTCGCTCACCGACAAATGCAATTTGCGCTGCACCTACTGCATGCCCGCGGAAGGATTGAGCTGGCTGGCCAAAAACCAGGTGCTGACCGCTGCGGAAATCACCAGATTGGTCCGGATCGGGGTATCCCGCTTGGGTGTCCGCGAATTGCGGCTCACCGGGGGCGAGCCGTTGGTGCGCGCCGATCTGGTGGAGATCATCTCCGCGATCCGCAGCGAACATCCCGGGCTGCCGGTATCGATGACCACCAATGCCGTGGGTTTGGCGAAAAAGGCCGCCGCGCTCAAAATCGCGGGCCTGACCCGGATCAATGTTTCGTTGGATTCCCTGCACCCCGGGACCTTCGCCCAGCTGACCCGGCGACCGTTCTTGGACCAGGTCTTGGCCGGCATCGATGCGGCGTTGGCCACCGGCCTGGCCCCGGTCAAGGTCAATGCGGTGTTGATGCGCGGCGTCAACGACGCCGAAGCACCGGATTTGCTGGAATGGGCCCTGTCCCGGCAGATCGAGCTGCGCTTCATCGAGCAAATGCCTTTGGACGCCGATCACGGCTGGACCCGGGACGGCATGGTCACCGCGGCCCAGACCAAAGCCCTGCTGTCCACCAGGTTCGAACTCGCCCCGGATCCGCGGCGACGCGACGGTGCCCCGGCCGAACGGTTCGAAGTCCGTCGCCCGGGCGACGCCGGGCTGCTCGGCACCGTGGGCATCATCGCCTCGGTCACCGAACCGTTCTGCGCGGATTGCCGGCGGACTCGGATCACCGCCGAGGGAAAGGTGATGAGTTGCCTGTTCTCCCGCGAAGAGACCGATCTGCTCGGCTTGCTGCGGGCAACCGCGGACGACGCCGAGGTGGCCGACCGTTGGCGTGCGGCCATGTGGTCCAAGCCGAAAGCGCACGGCATGGACCATACCGGCTTGGATTCGGCGGATTACGTGCAGCCGGACCGCTCGATGAGCGCCATCGGAGGATAAGTGCAGGTACGATACTTCGCCGCCGCGAAGGCCGCAACCGGGGTTGAGGCAGAGCAGCTTCCGGCTCCGGAAACGCTCGGTGCGCTGCTTCGGCTGCTTGGTGCCCGGCATTCGGCCTCGGCATCCGATTCCGCACCGGCACTGCCGGATCTGCTGCCGAATTGTTCGTTCCTGCACAACGGGGTGGCCGTGCGCCGGGGCGAAATCCCATTGTCGGATTCGGACACCGTCGATGTACTTCCGCCCTTTGCCGGCGGCTGATCTCTAGCGGCCGGCCTCCGCGAGCCAA